>NZ_QUEL01000005.1:0-154025 GCF_003478145.1 Clostridium sp. AF29-8BH
TGTCCCGCAAAATAGCTGCGGAGATCACGAAATATGCCGCAGAGTATCAGGCAGATGTAATTGTGTTTGAGTATCTGGAAATGCAGGGAAAAATATCCGGAAAAAAGAAGCAAAAACTTCATTTATGGAGAAAGCGGGATATTCAGAAGCTATGTGAACATCAGGCACATCGGAACAGGATTCGTGTGTCCAGGGTCAGTGCCCGGAACACCAGCAGGCTGGCCTGTGACGGAAGCGGAGCGGTAGTAAGAAATCAGGAGAACCATAGCCTATGTACCTTCCGGACAGGAAAACAGTACAACTGCGACCTGTCAGCAGCCTATAATATCGGAGCGAGATATTTTATACGGGAACTTTTAAAACCCTTGCCGGAAACGGGAAGGTCTTCACTGGAGGCAAAAGTACCTGCAGTGAAGCGTAGAACCTCATGTGTTTATGCAGATTTAAGAAAGCTTTATGTAGAAGTAAACAATTTAAAAGCGGCATAAACGCAGGCAGATATACAGCGGACTACCTGTAATGTGGAAACCAGCCGTATCCGGCAAGGGAAAAGTGCGTATCCGCACGAATTCTAAGTTACTGGCGTATCCGCCGATATTTAGTCTTGCCGTTTAAAACGGCTGAGAAGCACGTGACTTTAGCCATGTGAGGTTCACTTTGTATGAACATCAGTCAACCTGGAATCCGAATATGCCGCTGCGTTTTCTGATTTATGTGACGAAAGAATACCAGATGCTCATTCGGAATCAAACGCTGTATGCGTCAACGCTGGTAGAATTGCCGACCCCACACTTTGTTGTATTTTACAATGGAGAAGAGGAGCGGGAAGCGGAAAGTGTTCTGAAACTGTCACATTCATTCTGCCAGAAGGCGGATGAACCAGAGCTGGAATTGATAGTGAAGGTATTGAATATTAATCTGGATAAAAAACAGAGGATTTTGGAAACTTGCTGCCTGTTGAAAGAGTATATGCTTCTGGTTGACAAGATTCGTAAATATGCGGCAGAGTATAAGGACATAAACCGGGCGGCAGAGCAGGCTGTGACGGAATGTATTGAGGAAAATATACTGGCTGATTTCCTGAGAAAGAATCGAACGGAGGCGATAGAGGTGTGTATTTTCGAATATGATGAGAAACGGGAAAAGGAATTGATTCGGAAGGCAGAGTATGCGGAAGGTAAGAAGGAAGGATTAAAGGAAGGTCAGAAGCAGGGTGAAGAACGAGTGTTTGGAATTTATAGATTATATCGAGATAAATATACAGAAAACCAGATTGCAGAACAGATGAAGATAGATGTGGATGAAGTTAGGAATATTTTGGAAAAGTTTAAGGAATAGGTGCGGCGGTTGGTTATACATATGCGGATCAGCTGGATAACTGGACGGATGCGCTTATGATTGGAAATGCCTGTTATCAAAAAGAAGATGTCAGTGCCCTGAACTGCGTTGCTGCAGCCTACCGACCAGATTACCAGAATGAAGATCCAATATTCTTATATCCATATCGTGTTTACATACCGGGCACTGGCAGCAGCGGTGTGCGCGTGGAGTGGAATGTGCATGGTAAAAATGGAGTTTGTGTTTTATAGATAGTAGTGTGCTAAAATTTTAGGAGAGGGTAAAACGCGAAAAAGAGCTCTAAACGAAATAAGGATGGAAGAAATCACCCTCCAAAGTGAATTCTTCCATCCCTTTTCTTTACTCTTTTACAATCCGAAACTCCCTCCATTTTCCACTCCGGTAGCGCATCACAACTACGAAGCAGGCGATCAGCCATGCGGGCGGCATGCTCACATAGTAGCAGCGGAAGCCAACCGGGGTGAGCGCCAGCAGGAAGGAGAGCGCGAGGCGGATGCCCAGGTTGATGAAGCCGGAAGCTGCCGGGATCTTGACATCGCCTGCACCCTGCAGAAAACCGCAGGTGATGTTGGTGATCGTGCTGGTCCAGATGAAGAACATCAGGATGTCGAGATGTTCCTTTGCGCGCCGCAGGGACTCTCCGGTGATGTTGAAGATCTGGAGAAGCGGCCGGTCAAAAAGCAGAACTACGATACTGATGGAGATACTGATCAGGACGCCCATCAGGATGGTGGTGCGGTAGCCGCGGCGGGCACGGTCCAGTTTTTCAGCGCCGATATTCTGTCCGGCGAAGCTGGAAATGGCGACGTTAAAGCTCTGGGACGGGATGTGCGCGAGCTGTTCGACCTTCAGCATGGCAGCGTAGCCCTCGATGCTGGGAGCGCCGAAGGAGTTGATGAGACGCTGCAGGATGAGGAAGCCGATTGAATTGACGCCCGTCTGCAGCATGATCGGAATACTCAGGCGCATCAGCAGCGCCCCCTGTCCCTTCCAGGCGTAGAGATAACGCCGTTTCGGCAGCAGATCCGGGAAAATGTGCCGCAGATACAGGAAACTGGCGATGGCGGAACCTGCCTGTGCGATCACGGTCGCGGCAGCCGCGCCGGAGACACCCATATGAAAGATGGAGATAAACACACAGTCCAGCACGATGTTCAGGGCGGCGGAGATCATCAGGAAAATGAGTGCGCCGCGCGAATCACCGTGTGCCCGCAGGATGCCATAGGTAACATTGTAGAGCAGCTGGAAAATAATTCCACCGCTGTAGATCAGAAAGTATGCCATACTGTCGAAACGCATTTCCTCCGGTGCCTGCAAAAAACCGAAAATAACTGGACGGGTTGCCAGAAAGCAGGCGGCGGTTAAAAATATACTTGCGATTATGGCAATCAGATAGGAGACGGAGATGGATTCCTGTATGTCTGTCTCTTTTTTGGCACCGAAATACTGGGCAACTGCGATGTTGACACCGGCACCGATGGAGGTGCAGATGGCGGTCAGAAGCCAGATCATGGAGCTGGTTAGTCCGACGGCTCCAAGGGCGGTTGCGCTGATGAGGTTTCCGACGATCACGCTGTCAGCGAGGTTGTACAAAACCTGCAGCAGGTTTGCCCCCATGATAGGCAGGGAAAAGAGCAGGATGGAGGACCATTCCCGCCCTTCGGTCATATCTTTTTTCATATGTATAAAACTCCTTTGATACAGCTAAATCATGAGTTTAGTGTAGCATAGAGGATGGAAAAAGTAAAGAGAACGGAAAGCGCTTGTCAAGTGGAAAGAGAAGGATCTATAATAGAATAGATTTAATGTAACTGTTCAGCAGGTCTGCGCATTTACTGCGCTGACCGTACGAAAACATGGGCCAGCAGGCAAAAATCCCATTGCCATAGGCAATTTTTAATGGATTTTTGCGCGTGACTGTGAGGGGACTGAACAGTTACGATTTAACGAATATTAAGAAAAAGGGATGAGGAAATCTTGAATCACAACATGGAAATGACGGAGAAAACGACGGGAAGCGGGGCAGCACGGTGGGGCTTTTATCTGATGGGGCTTCTGATTCTGGCGATGGGGCTTACGCTCAATACGAAAGCTGGACTCGGAGTGTCGCCGATTATTTCACTTTCGTATGCGGCATCCGTGATCTGGAACCGGAATTTTGGTGATATGACCTTTGTCCTGTATGGTATCTTTGTCTTGATTCAGGCGGCGATTCATCTGCGGGAGAAAGGAGAAGCAGGACGCAGCTTGCTTATGAAAGATGCTCTGCAGTTTCCATTGAGTATTGTATTTACAAGATTTCTGAATGTATTTTCAGTGTGCATACCGTCGTTAGAAGAATGCGGAACGGCGGCGTCTGGACTTTTAGGACGCCTGGGAGTGCTGATGCTTGCCCTGATTTTTACAGGCATCGGCGCGGCGATGTCCCTGTCAATGCGGCTGGTGCCAAATCCGGGCGATGGTCTGGTGCAGGTGCTTGCAGACACCTTTGGAATCGGCACGGGTCTGATGAAGAACTGTGTGGATGCGTTTTGCATTGTTCTGTCACTGATTATGGGACTTTTGTTTGCGGGAAAACCGGTGGGAATCGGCATTGGAACGGTCTGTGCTGTCATGCTGGTGGGGCGCGTGATTGCGCTGTTTCATCATATTTTTGGAAAGGCGATGCTGCAGGCGGCTGGACTGGAAAGTGGCAGGAACTGACAGAGTGTGTGGAAAAAGGTGTGCGAAAGATAAAAGCAGCCGATTTTTGAGTGAAATTCAGATACATAAAATAATAGGAGATAAATAAGATGAAATTGAGAATGAAGCGGAAAGCAATGGTAGTATTGGCAGCAGGCATGTTGATGAGTGCGGCAGCTCCGGCGGCTGCGATGGCGGCGGAGAAAGCGACAGGACCGGCGCTTACGGCAAGCTACAACGGGGATGTAAATACACTGGAGGCGGCGAAGGATGCAACGCAGCTGATTGTGGTGATTGGCAACCGCCAGGATCCGGCGAAGAGCCGTCTGGACTGGTATAAACGCGATGCAGATGGAAAACTGGTGCAGGTGATGTCGAAAGAAGCGGTCAGCGGCATGAACGGTATCACGATGCAGAAGCAGGAGGGCGATAAGAAGACGCCGGCGGGTGTGTACCGCTTTACGATGGCATTTGGCCTGAAGGCAAATCCGGGAACGATTCTGCCGTATCACCAGATCGTGGACGGCGATTATTATGTAGATGACGGAAACAGCCAGTATTATAACAAGCTGGCAAATACGAAGCAGGTACAGAAGGACTGGAATTCGGCGGAGGATCTGATGGCGCAGGCGCCGCAGTATAATTACGGCCTGGTACTGGATTATAATCCGGAGTGTACACCGGGAAAGGGATCGGCGATCTTTCTGCATTGCCCGAAGAGCTGGAATAATACGGGAACTTCCGGATGCATCAGTATTCCGGAGGAAGATATGAAACAGGTTGTGTGCCAGGTGGATACCGGGACGAAGATTGTGGTGGTGCAGGATGAGAGCGATTTAGCAAATTACTAATTAGATAGGCTGTGAGAGTCAGATCTCATTTGGGGATTTTTATCTGGAAGCAGATAGGAACCCCCAGATGAGTTTTTTTGTTTCATAGGACATAATTTCCTAATGAAACCCAAAAACGCCGGACAATATCCGGCGCTCAGGTGTCTCAAAATATTTGTCCCTACGTTGGCATTATCCAAATCAGGTTTTGGGTCGAAACTTTTGGTTCCCTCTCAGCCTGCATCACAAGCTCCCCATTATCGAAATGAATTGTAGCATGATTTGGAAAAAAATAGCAATGGCAACTCTGGTTTTATGATTTATTTGCCCCGCCCATCTGCCGGCTCAGCATCCGCAGCATTTCCGCCTGCCGTTTCTGCGCTGGGGGCATTTGGTCTGTCAGGATCGAAAAAAGAGTGTCCATTTCTGAGGTTGAGAATTGCGGGGAACCGTTGCTGCCCCGGAGACTCATGAGAAGCGGCAGAAGCTTGTCTTGCGGCGTGTTTCTTGCCTGATCGGCTAACTGTTCCATCTGTTTTATTTTGTCTGGATCCATGGAGCGGAGTCTCGGATCCTGTTTCCAGTTTTGAAATTCCATAGTGTGTGCCTCCTGTCTGTTTGAAGTGGATGTGCCAGATGCACGGTCTGTGGTTTTTTTCTGTCTGCGGGAATATTCGGCTTGCGGGTAAAGGACAGATGCCGGAACTGCATCAGAATTGGGTGAATCATTCTGGATATCTTGCGAAGTCGGAAAGGATGCTGTCTGCGGCATATTTTGCCAGTAGGATTCATAGAGGCGGGAACCTTCGATAAAATTTAAGACCAGATCGATCGAACTTTGCTCTTCCTCTGTGCCATACGGCTTGATCGCTTTCAGCATATCAACCGGCGAATCCTTGTCGCGTTCGCCCACCGAGCAGATTCCGATCTCACCGTCGGCCGGATCAGCAAATAGCTGCATCGTCTTTTCTAGTTCGCGGAATTTCACAAACAGGGAGAAAAAACGCTGTTCCGGGATGTGAATATAGGGAAGCGCCGCCTTGACAAGCTGCATATGTGGGAGTGAGGTCAAGCGGTCTAACTCGGTCATTTTGAGAGAAACATCTTGGTTCACGAAAAAAACCTCCCAAATCTTTGTCTCAATATATGCAGATGAGAGGAAAAAAAGACGTTTTGGTTCACGGGTAGGCACTTTTGGAATCGAAAAAGAACGGGAATGTTTAAAGAAAAAAAGCTCCGGGACAGGAAAAACCACATATAGTATATTATAAAAAATAAGAAAGAAAAGGATTCAGAGCTATGAACACCCGGCTGATCATTGATGGAAATGCCGTTTATGAAATAGATGAAGACTGTCTTGCCTGCCGCGGACGGCGGACTGGATGCAGACGCTGTGTGGAACCGGGTTCCCGCACCCGGGGACGAAGCACGCCTTTACAGAAATTGGAACCTGCCAGTGAAAAATCACAAACTCACAAATAAAGAAAGATGTGGTATAATGTAAAGAAAGAAATTCCCCTCATTCCAGCCTGCCCAGCCACTTCCTCATGAGGTGTCAGGGAAAGCTGGAATGGGGATACCGTAGCAGAGCTCCAGAGTCCTAAGACAAACTGGCTCACAACAACATTGCATCAGGAACTGAAAGGACGAATCCATATGAACCCATATAAAATCATGCTGGTAGATGACGAGGAGGAAGTACGGACAAGCATCATACGCAAAATCGACTGGCAGGATGCCGGATTCGAGGTGATCGGGGATGCGGAGAACGGGAAGGAAGCGCTGGAAAAGATCGAGCAGAATGAGCCGGATGTTGTGCTGACAGACATCCGGATGCCATATATGGACGGGCTGGAGATGGCGGAGAATATACGGCAGAGATATCCGTCCATCAAGATCGTGATTTTTTCTGGTTTTGATGAATTTGAGTACGCCAAAAAGGCGATCAAGCTCAATGTGATCGAATATATTTTAAAGCCGGTCAATGTCGAAGAGCTGACGGCGATTTTAAAGAAAATCAAGAAAAATCTCGATGAGGAGATCGAGCAGAAGCGGAATGTTACCCTACTTCGGGAAAGTTATATCAAGAGTCTTCCGGCGATCCGGGAACATTTTTTGAATGACCTGATTCACGGCGGCATGGAGGAAGCGCAGATTGAGGAAAAACTGAACGAATATGCGATCGACGTTGCGGGTGCGGTCAAATGGGTGATTGCGGCGATCCATCTGGAACCGGATGAGAAGGTGGACAAGGCAGTTTCGCTGCATCAGCAGCGGGAGCTGATTCCGATTTCCGTCCGCAATCTGATTGAGGAAAAACTGGAAGGGCAGTACCGCTTTATTGTGTTCCACTCTTCCTTTGAGACGATCCTTCTGGTGGCGATCGACAAAGACAATACGCAGACCGGACTGATTGCCCTGCTGGGCGATATCTGCAAGGAGACGAAGAAAATTCTGGAGGTATCGGTTACGATCGGCGTGGGTGAGAGCTGCAGTTCGCTGACGGATTTAAGCCGCCCGTGCCACACGGCACTCAATGCACTCGGTTACCGTGCGATCACAGGTTCCGGCGGTGTGATCTGCATCGGCGATATGGAGCCGTCCGGGCATGAAAAACTCCGGTTCGACAGCCGGATGGAGTCGGAGCTTATAGCGGCAGTCAAGTTTGGACCGAAGGAAAAGATCCGTTCCGTGATAGACGGGATTGTGAGCCGGATGGAGGATGCGCGGGTGCATTACCGCCAGTATCAGGCGTATGTGCTTGCGATCATCAATGTGCTGACACAGCTCTCCCAGCAGTATGATCTGCGGATCAGCGAGATGTTTGGCGTGGAAAATGATTATTTCGAGATTCTGGGGCGCGTCCAGAAGATGGAGAATGTCCGCCCGTACCTGACCGAGGTGGCGCTCAAGATGAATGCCGGAATGGAAGAAGAGCGGAGCAATACGACAAAAAACGTGATCCGCGAGGCGAAGCAGTACATTCAGGACAATTTTCAAGATCCGGAGCTGTCGGTGGAGAAGATCTGCCGCCATCTGCATATGAGCCCGGCGTATTTTTCAACGATGTTTAAGAAGGAGACGGGACAGGCGTACATCGCCTATCTGACCGATGTCCGGCTGGGGCGCGCGGTCGAGCTTCTGATGGCAACTGACGATAAGACGTATATCATCGCGGAAAAGGTCGGCTACCCGGAGCAGAACTATTTCAGTTACGTATTTAAGAAAAAATTCGGTGTTTCCCCGACGCGGTACCGCACGGCACACCGGAGCGGGGAGGCATAATGGGTAAAAAAAGGACGATCTGGAAGAAAAAGCTTTTTGACGACGCCAGCATCCGGTCTATGATCTTTATCTATTTTACGATTACGGCGCTGGCGGCGAGCGTGCTGATCTCCCTGTCGCTGTACCAGAGAATGTCACGGCAGGTCACGGAAGTAGTACAGGAGGAGAGCCAGAACCTGATCGCGCAGGTGGGGCGCTCTGTGGAGTCGTACCTCCGCACGATCATGAAGCTGTCCGACTCGCTTTATTATGGCACGATCAAGAATGCCGATCTGTCGAGCCAGTCGCTTGGAAGTGAATTTACGCTTCTCTACGATAATAATAAGGATAATGTGGAGAATATTGCCCTGTTTTCGGAGGATGGGGCGCTTCTGGAGGCAGTCCCGGCGGTGCGTCTGAAAAATGAGGTGGATGTGACGCAGGAAGAATGGTTCCGGAGCGCCTTAAACCGGACGGAAAACCAGCATTTTTCCCTGCCGCACGTACAGTATGTGTTTGACAATGCGGAAAATCAATACCGATGGGTCATTTCGCTATCGCGGGCGGTCGAACTGACACACGGAACCTCGACCTCGCAGGGCGTCCTTCTGGTCGATATCCGCTATTCGAGCCTGGAACAGCTCTTTGGCGGCATCACGACGGGGCGCGGTGGTTATTTCTATATGATCAGCGGAAATGGCGAGATTCTTTACCACCCGCAGATGCAGCTTCTGGATTCCGGCTGGGTGCAGGAGAACAATGGACAGGCAGCCGGCTATTCGGACGGAAATCATGAGGAGATATTTGCCGGAAAAAAGCGGATGGCGACGGTCAAGACGATCGGCTACACAGGCTGGAAGGTGGTCGGGGTGACGCCGGAAAATGCCGTGTCGCTCAACACGATCAAAACCCGGCTTTTTATCGTATTTGTCATTGCCCTCATTTTGTGCATTCTGGCTCTGATTAACTCTTATATTTCATCGAGGATCACGAATCCGATCCGCGAGCTGGAAAAATCGGTCGGCGTCCTGGAGGCGGGCAATTTAAGCGCACCGGTGTACATCGGCGGTTCGTATGAGATCCGCCATCTGGGAAAATCGATCAGTGATATGGCGGGTCAGATCCGCCTCCTGATGCAGGATATTGTGCGTGAGCATGAGGCGAAACGCAAGCAGGAGTTTGATACGCTGCAGTCGCAGATCAATCCGCATTTCCTCTATAATACGCTCGATATCATTGTCTGGATGATTGAAAATGAGCAGAAAACGGAGGCGGTCAAGGTGGTGACGGCGCTGGCGCGGTTCTTCCGTATCAGTTTAAGCCGCGGCAAGAGCTTAATTACTGTGAAGGATGAGCTGGAACACGTCCGGAATTACCTGATGATCCAACAGATGCGGTTTAAAAATAAGTTTACCTATACGATCGAGTCAGATGATGAGGTTTTGGAACTTGCAAGTTTAAAACTGATGCTGCAGCCGCTGGTGGAGAATGCGATCTACCATGGCATGGAATATATGGACGGCGACGGTGAGATCTTCGTGCGCGCCTGGCAGGAGGAAAAAGAGCTGTATCTGGAGGTGCGGGACAATGGGCTTGGCATGACGGAGGAACAGGTCGAGAGCCTCTTTACCGATACGGCGCACGTGGCATCCAAGCGCGGATCCGGCATCGGGGTACGCAATGTCAACGAGCGGATCAAGCTGTATTTCGGCGCGGAATATGGTCTTTCGATCGAGTCGGAGCCGGATGAGGGAACCGCGGTGAAGATTCATCTTCCGGCAGTGCCTTACGAGAAAGTGCTGGAAGAGAAGAAAGTGTAAAAGTGGGGGCGACAGATCAATGCGATATGGAGTGAGAAAAAAAAAGGAGCTGGTGCTCTGGGGAATCCTGTGTGTGGGACTTATTTTGCTGTATCTCCTTTCCTCCACGGATTGGATCATCAAGGAAAAAGAGGTGGAGGTCTACCCGGTGTCCCTGATTATCAGCGATACTTCGGATGATGATTACGTCAACTTCCGCAAGGGCGTGGATCAGGCGGCGGTTGAGTATAATGTAGATGTCAGCTTTATTACCCTGTATGAAAAGGATAATCTGGCACAGCAGATGGAGCTGGTGCGCCGGGAAGCGGCAGACGGTGCCGGGGCAGTGATACTGGAGCCGGTTGATGAGCTGGAATGCCGCCAATATCTGGAAGAAAATACATATGGAACGCCGATTATCCTGCTGGGTGAATTATCACCGGATGAGGAGGTCAAGGGGGCGGTTCATATGGACTGGACGGCAGCCGGGAGAAAGCTGGGCGAGGCGATTACGGCGGAACAGAGCCCCGATCTTCCTGTCTGGATCTTTGCAGATAACCCATATATCGGCAAGGCGGGGGAGATGAAGCAGGGGCTGACGGAGGTGCTGGAAAAACAGGGCTTTTCCTATACCATTGTGCGCGCGGCACCGATGATACTTACCGTTCCGTCATTGAAAAAACAGTTTATCCGGGCAGCGGCACGGCGGTGGTGGCGGCACTGGATTTCGCCAGCACAGCGGAGGCGGCGGAGATTGTCGGCGGAAGCAGCGTGTACGGAAAATACATTTCCGGGCTATACGGCGTCGGGATGATGCCGTCCCTGCTGGATCAGCTTGACAAGGGGACAATCCGGGGGCTGGTGGTAACAAACCAGTTTGACGCGGGCTATTTTGCGGTCAAAAAAGCAGTGCAGGCGATTGAAAAAGAGCAGGAGAGAAGCCAGCTTTCATTGGAATCCTACTATATAGAGAAGGATGAGCTGCGCTCGAAGAAATATGAGAAGATGCTGTACCCGATTGATTAAAAATCCGGGAGGGAGTATAGAAAGATGAAAAAAAACGGAAAAAGCATTCAGATGGCGCTGGCACTTCTGGCAGTGGGCACACTTCTTTTAAATGGATGCAGCGCGGCAAAACCGGCAGAAAAAAAGAGCATCCGTATCGGTGTAACGCTGTACCGGGGCGAGGATGCCTTTATCAACAATATCCGTTCCAGCCTGGAGGAAAAGGCGAAGGAATATGAGCAGCAGACGGGCATTAAGGTCAATCTGGAAATCATGGATCCGAAGGGAAACCAAAATACGCAGAACAGCCAGGTAGATCGTTTCCTTTCCCTGGAATACGATGCGATCTGCGTCAATATGGTGGATCGCTCAGCAGCATCGTATGTCATCAACAAGGCGATGGATGCCGGGACGCCGGTTGTATTTTTCAACCGCGAACCGGTCGAGGAGGATATGAAACGATGGGAGCACCTCTATTATGTAGGGGAGGACGCGCGGGAATCGGCGGTTCTGCAAGGAGAACTTCTGGTGGATGCGTATCAGGAAAATCCAGGCAGTCTTGATTTAAACGAGGATGGAACCGTGGGATATGTGATGTTGGAGGGCGAGCGCAGCCATCAGGATTCGCTGATCCGCACAGAGTGGTCGGTGCAGACGATGCGCGACGGAGGTATTCCGCTGGAAAAACTGACCGGTGGTTCGGCAAACTGGGATCGGAGCCAGGCAGCGGCGCTGATGGAACAGTGGATCCGCCAGTTCGGGGATGCGATCGAGGTGGTGATCGGCAACAACGATGAGATGGCGCTCGGAGCTGCCGAGGCGCTTGAACGCGCCGGTGACACAAGGGGTGTGAAGGTGGTCGGCATCGACGGAACCCCGCAGGGAATCGAGGGGCTTAAGAGCGGAAAGCTGTATGGAACAGTCCAGTGCGACAGCGACGAGTATGCAGAAGTGATTTTTGAGATAGCTGCCGCCGAGGCACTTGGTCAAAATGTACAGGAAAAGGTCGAATTAGAGGACGGAACCTATTATCAATGCAGTCAGAAAGCGTTGACTGTTGCTGATTTACCATAAAATCCCACAGTTTCACACCGGAAAAACAAGAATATGTGAATAAAATCACAAAGGATCTAAAAAAATTTTATATAAGAACCAAGAAAATTATATGGAAAAGTGTACAAACGATCCGTATAATAAAGGTGTCGATAAGAAAAAATGACGAATCGGCGAAACTGTATAATGTGTGTATGCGGAAAATTTAACTGTTCGGTGGATCCGGACAGCGCAAACGGATACGCAAGTTTAAGGGAGGACAAACATTATGAAACTGAAAAAAGTAGCAGCACTTGGTTTGGCAACTGCAATGGCATTTTCCGTAACTGCTTGCTCCAGCAAACCGGCAGAGACAACTGCAGCGGCAGAAGAGACAACAGCAGCAGCTGACGCAGCAGAGACTGTTAAAGAAGCAATCGAAGGAAAAGATCCGGCAGAAGTTAAAGTTGGTATTTCTATTTACCAGTTCGCTGATAACTTCATGACACTGTATAGAAACGAACTTCAGAAATATTTAGTAGATGAGCTTGGCTTAAAGGCAGAGAACATCTCCATCATGGATGGTAAGAATGACCAGTCCGAGCAGATGAACCAGATCCGTAACTTCGTTACTCAGGGATTTGATGTTATGATCATCAACCTGGTTCAGGCTTCTTCTGAGCCGGATGTAACCAACATCTGCAACGAAGCAGGTATCCCGGTTGTTTACATCAACCGTGAGCCGGATGCTGAGAGAGAGCAGGCTTGGGTTGACGACGGCATCAAAGCTACTTATGTAGGTGCTGATGCTAGACAGTCCGGTACATATCAGGGTGAAGAGATCGCTGAGCTTGAGAACAAGGGTGATGCAGACGGCGACGGCGTTGTTCGTTACATCATGGTTCAGGGTGATCCGGAGAACGTAGATGCTCAGTACAGAACTGAGAAATCCGTTGAGGCTTTAAAGGCAGCTGGCGTAGAGGTTGAAGAGCTGACCAAGCAGCGTGGTGATTGGGATCAGACAAAGGGTCAGGAGATCACTGCTAACGCTCTGTCCCAGTACGGCGACAAGATCGATGTTGTATTCTGCAACAACGATGCTATGGCTCTTGGTGCTCTGCAGGCTATCGAGGCAGCTGGAAGAACTGTAAACAAAGATATCTACCTGGTAGGTGTTGATGCTCTGGTTGAGGTTGTTGAGAACGTTATGAACGACAAGATGACCGGTACCGTATTCAACGATTACTTCGGACAGGCTCATACAGCAGCTGACAAAGCTCTTGATTTCGTAAACGGCAAAGATGTTGACAACGTATACATGGTAGACTATGTAAAGGTTACAACTGAGAACGCTGGCGATATTCTGGAAATGATTAAATAATTGTAGCTGTTCAGAGAAGGACGGTTATGAACATATCACTCCCCTGCAGGGGAGTGAATAAAGTGTCGGGTGTGCAGATGGCACACCCGATTTTATGAAAGGAGAGAATGGGATGGCAGAGTACAGATTGGAGATGCGCGGGGTATCGAAAAGCTTCCCTGGCGTAAAAGCTCTGGACAAGATAAACCTCAAAGTACGTCCCGGCACCGTCCATGCACTGATGGGAGAAAACGGCGCTGGTAAATCCACCTTGATGAAATGTCTCTTTGGTATTTATCATATGGATGAAGGTGAGGTATATCTGGATGGAGAAAAAGTGGAGATCCACAATCCGGATGAAGCCCTTCACAGAGGACTGGCCATGGTACATCAGGAGCTGCAGCCGATACCTGAGAGAACGGTAGCAGAGAATATGTACACCGGTCGTTATCCAACCAAGAAATTTGGTCCGATTCAGGTCATCGACCATAAAAAGATGTTTGAAGAGACAGCAAAATGGCTGGACGATGTTAAGATGCCGTATAACCCGAAGGCAAAACTGGGAACCATGTCCATCGCCCAGATGCAGTCTGTCGAGATTGCCAAGGCTGTATCCTTAAATGCCAGAGTTGTAATTTTGGACGAGCCGACTTCCTCCTTGACGGATAATGAGGTAGAGGCGCTTTTCCGCATTGTCCGTGACCTGAAATCACGAGGCGTATCCCTCATCTATATTTCCCATAAGATGGCGGAGATTCGTGAGATTTGTGATGATATTACCATCATGCGAGACGGCACCTATGTTGGTTCCTGGCATATGGACGAGATTTCGGATGATGAGATCGTCAAACAGATGGTTGGTCGTGAGCTGACCAATATCTATCCTCCGAAGAATGATACAAAAGCCGGAGAGGTACTGCTGGATGTCAGAGGATATTCCAGTATCCATGATCGTTCCTTCCAGGATTGCTCCTTCACCCTTAGAAGAGGCGAGATTCTTGGATTCGGCGGCCTGGTAGGTGCTCAGAGAACGGAACTGATGGAAGGTATCTTCGGTATGCGTCATATTAAATCCGGAGAAGTTTATATTAAGGGTAAGAAAATGAACATTAAGCGTCCGCAGGATGCAATCCGGGGCGGTATCGGTATGATTACCGAGGACCGACGCGGAACTGGTATTCTGGGATGTCTGTCCATTGCAGATAATGTATCAATTTCCTCCCTGGATCAGTATTTACACTATGGTATCAAACTGAATAAGAAGAAGATTGAGCAGCTTGTCAAGGATAACGTGGCAAAGCTTTCAATCAAGACACCGAGCAGTAAGACACTGATTCAGTCACTTTCAGGCGGTAACCAGCAGAAGGTTCTGATTTCCCGCTGGCTGGCCAACAACCCGGATATCCTCATCATGGATGAGCCGACCCGTGGTATCGACGTTGGTGCCAAGTACGAGATCTACCAGATCATGATTGACCTGGCAAAGCAGGGCAAAGGTATCATCATGATTTCATCTGAGATGCCGGAGCTGATTGGTATGTCGAACCGTATCCTTGTCATGTGTAATGGTCACATTACCGGTGAGGTACAGGGTGAGGAAGCAACTCAGGAGCGTATCATGAGCTACGCGACTAAGTTCTAAAGGAGGAAGAGAGAATGGATAAGAAACAACTGAATGTAAAAGATATATTGATCAATAACGGTATCGTTATTCTGATCCTGTTGATGGTTCTCTTTGTTGGTGTGACAAAACAGAACTTCTTCAGCCGTAGCAACTTTAGCAACATTTCCATCAACGTAGCATGCCGTTTCATCATCGCAGTCGGCGTATCCGGCTGTCTGATTACGAAAGGTACCGACCTTTCTGCAGGACGTCTGGTTGGACTTTCTGCCTGCCTGGCAGGTACTCTGCTCCAGAAGAGTGATTACAGCGGACATTTTGAACTTACCAAAGGATTTGGCGAGCAGAACGTATGGCTGATTCTCCTTATCTGTATTGCTATCTGCTGTGTATTTGGTCTTATCAATGGTATCGTAGTTGCTTACCTGAATGTACCGGCTTTCATCGGTACCCTGGGTATGCAGATGATCGTATACGGTATCAACCTGGTTTACACAAAATCCGTTCCGTTAGGCGGTTATCGTCAGGAGTATACCATCATTGCAAATGGTAACTTCTTCGGTATTCCGTACCTGTTCATCATTGCATTTGTCATCGGCGCGATCATGTGGTTCGTATTTAACTACACCCGCCATGGTAAATATATGTATGCAATCGGCGGCAACGAGGCAGCAGCAGAGGTTGCTGGTGTAAATGTTAAGAAAACCAAGATCATCATCTATGTAACAGCTACTGCACTGTATGCCATCGCTGGTTTCCTTCTGGGAGCTAAGTCCGGTGGTGCCGGTGTAAATACCGGTAACGGTTACGAGCTGGAGGCTATTGCAGCTTGTACCATCGGTGGTGTATCTGTAAACGGTGGTATCGGACGTATCTCCGGTGTTATCATCGGTGTACTTGTATTCGAGTTCTTAAAGACCTGTCTGCAGTTCCTTGGCATCGACCCGAACTACCAGTATATCGCACAGGGTATCGTTATCGTTGTTGCGATTGCACTGGATATCCGTAAGTACATTGCGAAGAAGTAATAAGATTAACTGTGTTCTGACGAGAATGTATGTACCATATGAAAAGTCGTCGGGAACCGTACATAAATATTGAAAACAAATCCAAAACTCCCTCTCCATGGATGCATGGCGGGGGAGTTTTTTATATAATGGGAGAATCCGTTGGAATCTCCTATTATATAAACAGCCCTGCCGGGCAGGATTTTTTCTTGTATAAATCTGAAAAGTTGTAATCGGCAGGGGGATGGTGGACGAGATGGCGTGCCAGCGCTTGCTTTGACAGTGACGGAAAAATATTTTTGGATTGCCTGAACTTATTTTTATGGATATAATAAGAGAAGAGGCTGTTTCAGAGTGAGCAGCAGAGAAAACAAGCCATATTCTGAAAGGAACAAGGATGAGCGAAAACGAAATGCTGGAAAAGAATGAGACGATAAAAGAAACAGTGAGCGAAAAACTGGAGACGGCGAAAGAAGCGGCAGAGGAGACGGCAGATAAAACTCTGGAGGAACTGGAAGCGGAGAATGAAAAGCTCCGCCGGGAGCTGGAACTCATGAAAGAAAAGACCATCAAAGAGCGCATCTATGACCATGTGCATGTCTCTGTGCGGACGATGGATATTTTTATCGGCGTGATGGTGGTACTGTTTGTGGTGGTTGTGGTGATGGGGATGCTGAATAAGTAGAAAGCAGCCGTGGTTAAAACTGTTTTGAGGATAAATGAGAGGAGGAAGAAAGATGATGTACCCATTTATGACCTTAAATGATGATACGGAAATTACCCATTCTGAAATGCGGGCAGATGGCAGGGTTAAAGTTTATATAGAAACACCCGATGAAAAAGATGGATTTCACAATGCGATATGCTATTTGCCAGATTACAAGTGGGAGAATATAAATGGTTATTCAGATATGGAAATGAGTTATTTCAAGAAACTGATTCGGGAAAATGCACACTTGATTATGGAGTTTTCACAAGAGGGAGGAATTCTGAGTGCCGCAAATTTTTAGGATTGGACCATATATTGTATATTTTTGGTCGAATGAAAATGAGCCGCTGGAACCGGTGCATGTCCATATTGCAGAGGGAGGAGCAACTTCAAATGCGACAAAAGTGTGGATAACCAGTACGGGCAAGGCATTGCTCAGCCACAATTCTTCCAAAATATCAGCCCAAATTTTGAACAGTATGATTCGGGTGATAGAGGCCAACAGTGAAGAAATTATAGAAAAATGGCTTTCTCATTTTGGAGAAATACGGTACTTTTGTTAAGACTTTTTAAGAAATATAAAAAGGACAACTAATTTTATGGAAATCGAACGCAAATATTTAATTAGTCACATTCCATTTGATATAGCCGGATACCCCTTCCACCAGATCGAGCAGGCATATCTAAGCACTGCCCCGGTTGTGCGTGTCCGTCAGGAGGATGACACCTATTATCTGACCTACAAATCCAAAGGACTGATGGCGCGGGAGGAATACAATCTGCCGCTGACGAAGGAATCCTATGAGCATCTCCGCTCGAAGGCTGACGGCAGGATCTGACGAAAAAGCGTTATCTGATTCCGATGGAAGGAACGGAGTACACGATTGAGCTGGACATTTTTTTAGGTGAATATGAGGGATTGAAGCTGGCGGAGGTTGAATTTCCAAGTGAGGAAGCCGCACTTGCCTTTGTGCCGCCGGAATGGTTCGGGCGCGAGGTGACGTTTACGGGCGAGTACCAGAACAGCCGTCTGGCGCTGGCGGAAAACCTGGTATTAAAAACGAAAGAATAAAAACGAAAGAACAATACAAAGGTATATTATTAATGATAAAACAAGTAATGAATTGGATCAAAACGCACCGCTACTGTCTGGCAGGACTCTATATGCTGGTGTTTCTGTCAGGATTTTTTCTGCTGGAGCTGCATGAACCATCGGATGTTCATATTATACATTGTGCGGTCGATGACCTGATACCGTTTAATGAATGGTTTGTACTGCCGTATTTTCTGTGGTACGCGTGGGTGCCGGTGTTTATGATTTATTTTATGATCAAGGATCGGGAGGCATATCTGAGACTTTGCTTTGTGATGTTTTCAGGAGCAACCTTTTGCTTATTTGTCTACCTGCTGGCACCAAACGGTTTAAATCTGCGGCAGGAGATCACATCACAGAATTTCTGCGCGCAGATTGTGCGGTTTCTGCGGAGGGTGGATCCGCCGAACAATGTCTGCCCGTCGATCCATGTATCGAGCACTGTGGCGGTACATCTGACGATCTGCCACGCGGCAAGTGTGCGGAACAAGAAACCGATCCGTACACTTTCGTGGATTGTCACGATTCTGATTTGTCTTTCAACCATGTTCATCAAACAGCATTCGCTGGTCGATGTGCTCTGTGGCTGGATTTTGAGCCTGATTCTTGACGAGGCGGTGAATGTGTGGGTACTAGTAAAGGCATTTTCAAAAGGAAAAATGATTGCTTTGTGGAAAACAAATAAATAATTTAATATAAAAAGTGTTATAAAAACAAAGAAAAGGAGGAAATAATCATGGCTGTAGTATACGCATTTTTAGCAGATGGACTGGAAGAAGTGGAATGTCTGGCAACGGCGGACGTGCTGATCCGCGCGGGTGTGAAGGTAAAACTGGTTTCGATTACGGGTAAAAAAGAGGTGAAGGGCGCACATGGATTTGGCATTCATGCAGACACCCTGCTGCATGAGATTGATCCGATGAAAGCGGATCTTCTGTTCCTTCCGGGCGGTATGCCGGGAACGAAAAATCTGATGGCGTGCAAACCGCTCTGCGATGCACTGGTGCAGGCAGATGCTGCTGGAAAGCGCCTGGCAGCGATCTGTGCGGCTCCGAGCATTCTGGGGCAGCTGGAGCTTTTGAAGGACAAGAAGGCAACCTGCTATCCGGGCTTTGAGGATGCCCTGACCGGTGCGAAGCTGACGGGCGCGGGCGTTGTGACGGACGGCAATATCACAACGGCGCGTGGACTTGGATATGCGCTGGATCTGGGAATTGAGCTGGCATCGCTCTTAGTCGATCGCCCGGTAGCATTACAGGTCAAAGATTCAATTCAGTATGACCAGGTGTAGTTTCAACTTAGAAACATACAGAAAATGCATCAAAAATGGCATAAAACCCACCTAAAACCACTCATAAACCCGCAAAAAGTGAACGCAAAATTATATTTTCCGCTAGTATTTAGCACGCAGATATGCTATAATGCTATCTTGAAGTGTAACGCCCGGTAGAATGGCGGTTCACATATAGAAGCAAGGAGGACCCCTTAAAATGAGTTTACAGGTAGAAAAATTAGAGAAGAACATGGCAAAGCTGACCATCGAAGTTCCGGCTGAAGAGTTTGATGCAGCAATCAAAAATGCGTACAACAAGAACAAAAACAAATTCAGCATCCCGGGATTCCGTAAAGGTAAAGCACCGTTAGCTATGCTGGAGAAGATGTATGGCGCTGGCATTTTCTATGAGGATGCAGCAAACGAAGTGATCGACGCATCTTATCCGAAGGCAGCAGAGGAGAGCAAGGAAGAGATCGTTTCCACTCCGGAGATCAAAGTAACTCAGATCGAAAAAGGTAAGGCATTCATCTACGAGGCAACCGTAGCTCTGAAACCGGAAGTAACTCTGGGCGAGTACAAAGGCGTAGAAGTTAAGAAGGCAGAAGCTGTTGTGACAGACGAGGATGTAGAGAACGAGCTGACTGCAGCACGTAAGAAAAACGGCAGACTGATCGATGTAGAAGACGGCGCAATCGAGGACGGCGACAACACTATCATCGACTTCACTGGCTACATTGATGACAAGACATTTGACGGCGGCGCTGGTACAGATTATCCGCTGGTAATCGGTTCCCATTCCTTCATCGAGGGCTTTGAGGATCAGTTAATCGGCAAGAAAAAAGGCGAGACCTGTGACGTAAACGTTACTTTCCCGGCTGAGTACCATGCAGATGAGCTGGCTGGCAAACCGGCTAAGTTCGTTGTAACCATCAAAGAAGTTAAGAGAAACGAGCTTCCGGAGCTGAACGATGAGTTCGCAAGCGAAGTATCTGATTTCGATACTCTGGATGAGTACAAAGCAGACATCCGCAAGAAACTGCAGGAGAAGAAAGAGCAGGATGCTAAAGTAGAGAACGAGAACAACGTAATCGAAAAAGTAGTTGAGAACGCTCAGATGGAACTGCCGCAGCCGATGGTTGACACTCAGGCAAGAGAGATGGTAGAGAACTACGCTCGCCGTCTGCAGAGCCAGGGCTTAAACATCAACGATTACATGAAATATACCGGCATGACACCGGAGAAGCTGATGGAGCAGATGCGTCCGGAAGCAGAGAAGAGAATCAAGACCAGACTGGTTCTTGAGAAAGTAGTTGAAGTTGAGAACGTAGAAGTTTCCGATGAGAAGCTTGACGAGCAGATCAACGAGATCGCAGCATCCTACAAACTGGAAGGCGCTAAGCTGAAAGAAATGATGGGTGAGCGCGAGAAAGAGCAGATCCGTGAGGACCTGAAAGTTCAGGCAGCGATCGATTTACTGGTAGAGCAGGCAAAGCTTGCTTAATCAAACCGATAAAAGCGAATACTGAAATACGGCAGAATTCTATGGTGTCCTAAGGCATCATAGAATTTTGTATTACTGTTCACAGGCAGGCACTTTTGGAACCGAAAGTGCCGTGCGATAACATAGTGGCAGCAGATTTTGCTGATTTGTAATGCGAAGCATCAACAAAATCCTGTTACAGTTTGCACGCGTGTGAACTGTAACAATTTTTGCCATAAACATTCATTCTCAATTATAGGAGGAAGAATCATGAGTTTAGTACCTTATGTCCTTGAATCCACCAGCCGCGGCGAGCGGACGTATGACATTTACTCCCGTTTGCTTAAAGATCGTATCATTTTCCTGGGAGAGGAAGTAAATGATGTGACAGCCAGCCTGGTTGTAGCACAGCTTCTGTTTCTGGAGGCAGAGGATCCGAATAAGGATATCAGCTTATATATCAACAGCCCGGGCGGTTCTGTTACCGCAGGTATGGCGATCTATGACACGATGAATTATATCAAATGTGATGTATCTACCATCTGTCTGGGTATGGCAGCCAGCATGGGCGCATTCCTGCTTTCCGGCGGTACCAAAGGAAAGAGATATGCACTTCCGAACGCAGAAGTGATGATTCACCAGCCATCCGGCGGCGCGAGAGGACAGGCAACCGAGATCCAGATCGTAGCGGAGAATATTCTTCGTACCAAGAAGAAATTAAATGAGATTCTGGCAGCCAATACAGGCCAGCCGTATGACGTGATCGTGCGTGATACAGAGCGTGATAATTACATGACAGCAGAGCAGGCGAAAGAGTATGGTCTGATTGATTGTGTCATTACCAACCACTAATTAGATTTCTGGATGGAATAATAGAAAGGAACAAGGTGGAAGTATGCCAGGCAGAACAGACGACAAAATACGCTGCTCATTTTGCGGCAAGACACAGGATCAGGTTAGAAAACTGATCGCTGGCACAGATAATGTATATATCTGCGATGACTGTATCGAACTCTGCTCGGAGATTCTGGAAGAGGAATTTGCCGATCAGGAAAAAGGACCGGATTTCAGCGGAATCAACCTGCTGAAGCCGAAGGAAATCAAAGAATTTCTCGATGAGTATGTCATCGGACAGGACGACGCCAAGAAGGTGCTCTCCGTAGCAGTTTATAACCATTACAAGAGAGTTATGTCCAAGTCCACGCAGGATGTAGAGCTTCAGAAGAGCAACATCCTGATGCTCGGACCGACCGGTTCCGGTAAGACATACCTGGCGCAGACGCTGGCGAAGATCTTAAATGTACCGTTTGCCATCGCGGATGCGACCACTCTGACCGAGGCTGGATATGTCGGCGAGGATGTAGAGAACATTCTCTTGAAGATCATCCAGGCGGCTGATTACGACGTCAGCAAGGCAGAGTACGGCATCATTTATATTGATGAGATTGATAAAATTACGAAGAAGTCTGAAAATGTATCTATCACCCGCGATGTATCGGGCGAGGGTGTACAGCAGGCGCTTTTAAAGATTCTGGAAGGAACCATTGCCAGTGTTCCGCCGCAGGGCGGCAGAAAGCATCCGCAGCAGGAACTGATTCAGATCGATACGACCAACATCCTGTTCATCTGCGGCGGTGCATTTGACGGTCTGGAGAAGATCATCGACAGCCGTTTAGGTGCCGGTTCCATCGGATTTAACTCCGATATTGTGGATCGCAAGCATCAGGATATCGATGAGCTTCTGAAACAGGTAATGCCGCAGGATCTGACGAAGTTTGGTCTGATTCCGGAGTTTATCGGTCGTGTGCCAATCACGGTATCGCTCCAGACGCTCAATGAGGAGGCGCTGGTCCGCATTTTAAGAGAGCCGAAGAATGCGCTGATCAAGCAGTATCAGGCGCTTCTCGATCTGGACGGCGTGAAGCTGGAGTTCACGGATGATGCGCTGATGGCGATCGCCCACATGGCAGTCGAGAGAAAGACGGGAGCCAGAGGACTTCGTTCTATCATGGAGTCCCTGATGATGGATACCATGTATGAGATTCCGTCCGATTCCACGATCGGCATCTGCACGATTACCAAAGACGTAGTCGAGGGAAAGAGTGCGCCGGAGCTGGTATATCGCGACAATACGGTGCCCCGCAAGTCTTTTACAGGACGTTCTAAGAAAGACAGAACCGGCGAGATTGCGTAAATGTAAAGGAAAATAAATGCAGCAGCTTGAGAATGGCGGCTGTTAATGGGGTCTGTGAGATGGCGAACTGCCATAGGCAGACCCCTGTTTTTCTTTTCACAGGAAATAACGATACGTTTGATGTAAGAAAGATAAAGGTGTTATGGAAGATAAGAAACTGACAATGCCGATGATCGCGCTGCGCGGACTGACCGTGCTGCCGCAGATGACGGTAAATTTCGATATCATCCGGGATAAATCCATCGCGGCGGTGGAGCAGGCTATGGTGGGCGATCAGCGAGTATTTCTGGCGACGCAGAAGCAGCCGGATGAGGTGATCCCGGATATTGATGGGATTTTTCAGGTAGGAACGATTGGCTACGTGAAACAGCTTGTCAAGATGCCGGGCGGCATGGTGCGCGTCACGGTGGAAGGGCAGGAGAGAGCCAAGCTTCTGGAGATGGAGAAGGGCGAGTCATGCTGCACTGCGATCGTGGAGATTCTGGATCCGGTCGAGGACGATCTGGACACGATTCAGAAAGAGGCGATGCTCCGGATTCTGAAAGAAAAGCTGGAAGAATACGGAAAATTAAATGTGGCAGCGGGACGTGAAGTATTAAGTCCGTTGATTGCACAGCCAGATCTGACCGAATTAATGAACCAGATATCAGCCCAGTTCCCGTGGAACTATGAAGCGCGCCAGTCGGTGCTGGAATGCCGGACGCTGACGGAGATGTATGAGACAGAGCTGCAGCTTCTGCTGACGGAATTAGAGGTTTACCGCGTGAAACGCGAGTTTCAGACGAAGGTAAGGGCGGCGCTGGATAAAAATCAGCGTGATTATATTCTGCGGGAACAGCTGCGTGTGATCCGGGAGGAGCTGGGAGAGGAAAATCCGGTCTCTGATGCGGATGAGATGAAGGAACAGTTGAAGAAGATCAAAGCCAGCGTGGAAGTAAAGGAGCGGATCCGCAAGGAGATCAACCGTTTCCAGAATATGCCGGCTGGCAGCCAGGATGCGAATGTGATCCGGACATATCTGGAAACGGTGCTGGAACTGCCGTGGAACAAAATGACGAAGGATAACGCGAGCCTGAAGCATGCGGAAGAGATTCTGGAAGCCGACCATTATGGTCTGGAAAAGGTCAAAGAGCGCGTGCTGGAATACCTGGCAGTCCGCATCCTGACGAAGAAGGGCACCAGCCCGATCCTTTGTCTGGTGGGACCGCCTGGAACCGGTAAAACTTCGATCGCTCGTTCGATTGCGAAGGCGATGGGACGCAAATATGTCCGCATCAGCCTGGGCGGCGTGCGCGACGAGGCGGAGATCCGCGGTCACAGAAAGACCTACGTCGGCGCGATGCCGGGACGCATCGTGGAAGGGCTCAAGCAGGCAGGGGTTGCCAATCCGCTGATGCTGCTGGATGAGATCGACAAAGTCAGCAGTGATTATAAGGGAGATACATCCTCGGCGCTCTTAGAGGTGCTGGACAGCGAGCAGAATGTGAAATTCCGCGACCATTATGTGGAGATCCCGATTGACCTGTCGGAGGTATTATTTATCGCGACGGCGAATACAACGCAGACGATCCCTGGACCGCTGCTGGACCGTATGGAGCTGATTGAAGTCAATAGTTACACGGAAAATGAAAAATATCACATTGCAAAAGACTATCTGATTCCGAAACAGCTGGAGAAGAATGGTCTTTCGAAGGAACAGTTAAATATCACGGGTCCGGCGCTGGAGAAAATGATTCACAGCTACACCAGGGAAGCTGGAGTCAGGAATCTGGAGCGCCGGGTTGGCGATATCTGCCGCAAGGCAGCCAGAGAGGTGCTGGAGAAGAAGAAACCGTCGATCCGAGTGACAGAGCGGAATCTGGATCATTATCTGGGACGCGAGAAAGTCTTCTTCGATGCAGCCGGAAATGAGGCACAGGTCGGTATCGTGCGCGGTCTGGCGTGGACGAGCGTCGGCGGCGATACACTGCAGATCGAGGTCAATGTCATGCCGGGCAAAGGCGTGCTGCAGATGACGGGTCAGATGGGCGATGTCATGAAGGAGTCGGCGCAGATTGCACTGACCTATGTGCGTTCGGTTGCATCTGATTACGGCGTGAAGGAGAACTATTTCGAGAAACACGATATTCACCTGCATATCCCGGAGGGCGCGGTGCCGAAGGATGGTCCGTCGGCCGGAATCACGATGGCAACGGCGATGCTGTCGGCGGTGACAGGACGGAAGGTACTGCCGCGTGTGGCGATGACCGGCGAGGTAACGCTGCGCGGTCATGTGCTGATGATCGGCGGTCTGAAAGAAAAACTGCTCGCAGCCCGCATGGCGCAGGTGGAAAAGGTACTGGTACCGGCGAAAAATCAGCCGGATGTCGAGGAACTTTCGAAGGAAATCACGAAAGGAATGGAGATCGTATACATCAAGGAGATGAACGAAGTCATCCGAGAGGCATTTGTACCGGAGAAATAGCGGTTTAGTAGGAGAAAAAATATGATTATAAAAGATGTAAATCTGGAAACCGTCTGCGGTATCACCAGTAAGCTGCCGGCAAATACACAGCCTGAATTCGCGTTTGCAGGCAAATCAAACGTCGGCAAATCGTCCCTGATCAATGCGCTGATGAACCGCCGATCCTATGCGAGAACATCCTCGCAGCCGGGCAAGACCCAGACGATCAATTTTTACCATATCAACGACGCGTTTTACTACGTCGATCTGCCAGGGTACGGCTACGCGCGCGCGAGCGTTGAGGTCAAGGCAAAGTGGGGCAAGATGATTGAGAATTATCTGCACAAATCGCAGATGCTTCGCTGCGTCTTCCTGCTGATTGATATCCGTCATGAGCCGTCTTCAAACGACAAACTCATGTACGACTGGATCGTTTCCCAGGGCTTCCAGCCGATCCTGATTGCGACCAAGGCTGACAAGATCAAGCGCAGCCAGCTCCAGAAACAGTTAAAGATTCTCAGAACAGGTCTGGGAGTCGGCACCGAAGTGATGATGATTCCGTTCTCCGCCGAGACAAAACAGGGCAGAGAAGAGATCTGGAACTATCTGGAGACGGAGATCTGGAAGGTGGAACATCCGGGGGAATAGATGCCGGTGGGTAATTGTTCACAGGTAGGAATTTTCTGAACTGAAAATTCCGTACGATACAGTTCCGGCAGCAGATTTTGCCGATTTGGAATGCGTAGCATCGGCAAAATCCCGTTGCTGAGCACACATGTGTGAACAGTAACGCCGGTGGAGAGTGCGGACGGCGAGAAATAGAATAGAGTTTTAGAAAAATTCGAAAAATAAACGTATAAACTGCGGTATCTGACCGGATATCAGGCGGCGCCTATCCTTGCGGGCGATGTCAAATATCTGGGCTGGGTGGCGCAGTTTTTTACGTTAGGATTTTTTGAGAGAATAAAACATATATTTCTGGAAAATATAAGAATTGAGGTAACTGTTCAGTAGGTCTGCGCATTTACTGCGCTGACCGTACGAAAACATGGGCCAGCAGGCAAAAATCCCATTGCCGTAGGCAATTTTTAATGGATTTTTGCGCGTGACTGTGAAGATACTGAACAGTTACGAATTGAGAAAAATAATAAGGCTATCTTGAAGTAAAAAGTGACAGGATGGAATTTAAGCCTTATAGTGGTGCGGGTTGTGATTGAGTTGTGAGATAGAAGGGAGCAGCCATGTTTGAAAATCGGACGGATCTGGCGTTGGAGGAGAGAGAAAGTTTTGAGGGGGATGGGGGCGAAATCGGCGGTGTGGCGCTGCGGGAATGGCGCTGTCATGGCAGTTCGATCCGGATGACGGAAGTCTCGATTTTGAACGAAAAAGGTGCGGAATCAATGGGAAAGCCGATGGGAACCTACCTGACGATGGAAGATCCGGGGCTGTCGGAGACAGAGGACGCATACTGTGAGGCGGCTGCCGGGGAGTTAGGACGGCAGCTGGCGTCTCTGATCCGGAAAAACTGTGCTTCAACCATGGCCGGACTTTCGATTCTGGTAGCGGGACTGGGAAACCGGCAGGTGACGCCGGATTCGCTGGGACCGCGCGTGGTGGATGGGCTTTCGATGAACCGCCATCTGCGGACGGAGCCAGGCAGAAGAAATGGCACATACCTCTATACGGCTGAGAAAGCGGGGCGGACGGTGCATCCGGTTCTCAGCGGTATCCATCCAGGGGTGATGGCACAGACAGGGATGGAGACGGCAGAAATTGTCCGCGGCGTCGTGCGGGAGAGCCGCCCGGATCTGGTGATCGCGGTCGACGCGCTGGCGGCGCGAAACGTCCACCGTCTGGCAAGCACCATTCAGCTGACGGATACAGGAATTCATCCGGGTTCCGGCGTCGGCAACCACCGCCGGGGAATGACGCGGGAAAATCTCGGCGTGCCGGTAATCGCGATCGGCGTTCCGACGGTTGTGGGCGCGGCGGCGATCGTTCACGGGACGGTCAATGCGTTAGTGCGGACACTAACCGCCTCAAAAGAGGGCAGCCGGTACGGTGAATACATCCGGGAACTGGATTCGGACAGCCAGTATGAGCTGATCCGGGAACTTCTGGAACCTGAATTTGGAGCGATGTTTGTGACCCCGCAGGACATGGACGAGCGTATCTGCAAGCTGAGCGCTGCAATCGCCGAGGGGATCCGGCGGGCAATGGAACGGCTGGAGGAAGAAAGATAACACTGAAAAAAATGCCAGATTGAAAAACAGAACCAAACAGGAAACTACACTTTGCTAACCGCATAGGATAGAACAGGAAAGAAGGGAGATGAATGCGGTGCGGTGGTGGCAGAGGGCAGCCGGGCTCCTGATGGTTCTGTTTTTGCTGACAGTCGGCTGGAAGATGCGTGCATTCATCTGGACAGCTGTGCAGAATGCGGTGGTAAGGTCCTGGTATCCGGTCTGGGGGACTAATTTGCGGGATATACCAGATTCGGAGGATGGGAAAAGGCATAGACTTGCCGGGTGGAAGAAACAGACGCAGGGAGAAGCCGATCCGTCCTATTATAAATATCTGGAAGAACAGGAAGTCCGGCAGGAGTATACGGATTTCCTGGCACAGTTTTCCGGGAGTAGGCTGGTGGATGGAACTTTACTTGGAAAATGGAACGGGCTTGTTCATGAAAGTGGGAGACAGGGCGGCGGAGAGACGGACGAAGAGAGGCTGTATAG
Organism: Clostridium sp. AF29-8BH; assembly: GCF_003478145.1. Classification (NCBI taxonomy): domain Bacteria; kingdom Bacillati; phylum Bacillota; class Clostridia; order Eubacteriales; family Clostridiaceae; genus Clostridium; species Clostridium sp. AF29-8BH. Next base: position 27,890 of record NZ_QUEL01000005.1, read on the forward strand.
TGCTGGAAAGAATGGAGAAAAGACAGAGAGGGCAAATCCTGCCGCACTGGTGGACAGCCCGCGTCTGCGGAAAAAGCTGGAAGATTATGATTATCTGATCCAGCATTTTTTTACAATCCACCCGACGGCGTCGATTGACCGGAGCCTGATGAACGCAGAGACATTTTTGTCGATGGATCTGACAATCAGGAAGGACGAGGCGGACGGACCACAGATCTTGATTTATCATACCCATTCGCAGGAAAATTATAGAGATTATGCGGGAAGCGACGGAAAGGGCGCGGTGGTGTCTCTGGGGGAAGAGCTGGCAAAACGGCTGCGGGCGAAAGGATATCAGGTCTGGCACGATACAACTGCCTATGATATGAAGTCGGGGCATCTAGACCGGAGCCGTGCCTATACATATGCCTGCGAGGGTGTCACGAACCTTTTGCAGAAATACCCGTCGATTCAGGTGATTTTAGATGTGCACCGGGACGGTGTCAGCGAGCAGACGCATCTAGTCACGCAGATAGAAGGGAAACCAACGGCACAGATCATGTTTTTCAACGGTACCAGCGAGACGCCGGACGGACCGATTGAGTATCTGGCAAATCCCTGCCGGAAGGAAAATCTGGCGTTCAGTTTTCAGATGAAGTGGAATGCCGATCAGATATATCCTGGGTTTACGCGGACGATTTATTTAAAGGGGCTTCGTTACAATCTACATTTACGCCCGCGCTCGGCGTTGATTGAGGTCGGAGCACAGACGAATACATATGAAGAGGCGGTCAATGCGATGGATCCGCTGGCGCAGCTTCTGGATCAGGTGCTGACAGGCTAATGGCAAGGCTTTTAGTCAAGGCTTTTTCTATTTCAGGACTTGCGGCGTACCTGAAAAAATGGTATATTCATTTAGATCAGGTGTTATTTATTATAAAAGATGATTTTAAATAAAAAATAAGATATCGCAGCAAACATGTTGCTGCCAAACAAAGTGATACAGAGAGAGGAATGAACGGATGGCAATTATAGATCAGAGCAAAATCAGAAATTTCTGCATCATTGCACATATCGATCACGGCAAATCAACGCTGGCAGATCGTATTATTGAGATGACGGGACTTTTAACGAGCCGTGAGATGCAGGCGCAGGTGCTTGATAACATGGATCTGGAGCGGGAGAGAGGTATTACCATCAAGTCGCAGGCAGTCCGCACGGTATATAAGGCGAAAGACGGTCAGGAGTACATTTTTAACCTAATCGACACGCCTGGACATGTGGACTTTAACTACGAGGTTTCCCGAAGCCTGGCGGCGTGCGACGGTGCGATTCTGGTTGTGGATGCGGCACAGGGAATCGAGGCGCAGACGCTGGCGAATGTATATCTGGCGCTGGATCATGATCTGGAGGTCATTCCGGTGTTAAATAAGATCGATCTGCCGAGTGCGGATCCGGAGCGCGTGGCAGCGGAGATCGAGGATGTGATCGGTCTGGAGGCGTCAGATGCACCGCGTATTTCTGCGAAGACCGGCTTAAATGTCGAGGCAGTTCTGGAGGAGATCGTGCAGAAGATCCCGGCACCGGCGGGCGATCCGGAGGCATCGTTGCAGGCGCTTATTTTCGACTCCCTGTATGATTCTTACAAGGGCGTTATCGTATTCTGCCGTGTGAAGAACGGTACGATCAAAAAAGGCACACGCATGAAAATGATGGCGACCGGAGCGGCTGCCGAGGTTGTGGAGGTTGGATATTTTGGCGCAGGTCAGTTTATTCCGTGCGAAGAGCTTTCAGCCGGTATGGTTGGCTATGTGACTGCCAGTATTAAAAATGTGCAGGATACCCGCGTGGGCGATACGATTACCGATCTGGACAACCCATGTGCAGAGCCGCTTCCGGGTTACAAGAAGGTAACGCCGATGGTATACTGCGGTCTTTATCCGGCGGATGGTGCGAAATATCCGGATCTGCGGGACGCGCTGGAAAAATTGCAGCTCAACGATGCAGCGCTCTATTTTGAGCCAGAGACATCGGTAGCGCTGGGCTTTGGTTTCCGGTGTGGTTTCCTGGGGCTTCTCCATCTGGATATTATCCAGGAACGCCTGGAACGCGAGTACAATCTGGATCTTGTGACAACGGCGCCAGGTGTTGTATACAGGGTGCACAAGACGAACGGCGATATGATTGAGCTGACAAACCCGTCAAACCTCCCGGATCCGTCCGAGATTGCCTATATGGAAGAGCCGATCGTGTCGGCGGAGATCATGGTTACGACCGAGTTTGTCGGTGCGATCATGACGCTGTGCCAGGAGCGCCGCGGCGTTTACCTGGGAATGGAGTATATTGAGGCGAGCCGTGCGCTGCTGAAATATGAACTTCCGTTAAATGAGATTATTTATGATTTCTTCGATGCATTGAAATCGCGCTCCCGCGGTTACGCGTCGTTTGATTATGAGTTAAAGGGCTACGAGGAATCCAAGCTGGTAAAACTGGATATTCTCGTCAACCGCGAGGAAGTGGACGCGCTCTCTTTCATCGTATTCGAAGGTTCGGCATATGAGCGCGGCAGAAAAATGTGCGAGAAGCTCAAGGATGAGATTCCGCGTCATTTATTTGAGATTCCAATCCAGGCGGCGGTCGGTGGAAAGATCATTGCCCGCGAGACGGTCAAGGCAATGCGGAAGGACGTTCTGGCAAAATGCTACGGTGGCGATATTTCCCGAAAGAGAAAACTTCTGGAGAAGCAGAAGGAAGGAAAGAAACGTATGCGTCAGATCGGAAACGTAGAGATTCCGCAGAAGGCATTTATGAGCGTCCTGAAGCTGGACGAGGAATAATGGAATTATATATACACATCCCGTTCTGCGTCCGCAAATGCCGCTACTGTGATTTTCTCTCGTTTGCGTCCGATGCGTGCGTGCGGGAGAAATATGTGGATCAGCTGATCCGGGAGATTGAAAGCATTCCGGAAGAGGATGCAGGGCAGTGTCCTGAAAATGCGGCGCCGCGGCTAAATCTGGCAGGGCGGACGGTGGAGACGATCTTTATCGGCGGCGGAACGCCGTCTCTGCTTCCGCCATCGGCGGTTGAGCGGATTCTGGCAGCCGTCCGGCAGGTCTTTCGGGTAGAGCCGGATGCGGAGATCACGATGGAGGCGAATCCGGGGACATTGACACCAGATTCGGCAGCCGGTTACCGGAATGCAGGGGTCAGCCGCCTGAGTCTGGGGCTGCAGTCGGCTTCGGAGGAGGAATTGCGGCTTTTAGGGCGGATTCATACGCGGGAGCAGTTTTTGCAGAGCTTTCGTGCTGCGCGGGACGCTGGATTTGACAATATCAATGTCGATCTGATGTCGGCGCTTCCGGGACAGTCGGAGGAGAGCTGGCAGGAGACGTTGCGGTTCGTCTGCAGCCTTGAACCGGAACACATTTCCGCGTACAGCCTGATTGTGGAAGAAGGCACGCCGTTATATGAAGAGTACGGGGAGATGTGCGCGGATCTGGAGAAATACGGCGATTATGCCTCGATGCCAAAGCGTTTACAGACGAAGTATGAAGACTGCAAATGTCTGCCGGATGAGGAGACAGACCGGAATATGTACCATCATACGAAAACAACGCTGGCGAAGCGGGGCTATGAGCGGTATGAGATTTCCAATTATGCCAGACCGGGCTATGCCTGCCGCCACAACATCGGTTACTGGACCGGCGTGGAGTATCTGGGGCTTGGTCTGGGGGCGTCCTCGCTGGCGGGCGGGAAACGCTTTCAGGTGACGGCGGATTTGAACCGTTATCTGACGTTTACGAAAGAAGAGTTGGCAGCGGGCGCACAGTATGAGGAAATACACGAAGTGAGCCGTCAGGAGCGGATGGAAGAATTTATGTTTCTGGGGCTGCGGCTGACCGGCGGCGTCTGTACGGCAGAGTTTGAACGCCGGTTTGGCGTGACGATGGAAGCGGTGTACGGCGAGGTGATCGAGAGGCTTTTGAAAGAAGGATTGCTGGAAGCGTCAGCCCAAACAGATAGCCATATCCGCCTGACGGAATATGGTTTGGATGTCAGTACCTATGCACTGGCGGAGTTTTTGCAATAAGAATAGAAATGTACGCCCGGAGCGCTTTTTGACACCTGTTTTGCGACGGCAGGAGGAATTTGGGCGTGCATGAAAATTTTGGAGGATGTAGCATGGATTGCACGATACTGCAGTTTATAATCGTCTGCCCGATGGTATTTCTGGCAGGCTTTGTGGATGCGATCGCAGGGGGAGGCGGATTGATTTCACTTCCGGCGTACCTGATCGCCGGGGTTCCGACCCATATGGCGCTTGGAACCAACAAAATGAGTTCCATGATGGGAACGGCAATCGCCACCGGGCGGTTTGCCAAAAACGGTTACATACAGTTTAAAAAGGTGGTTTGGTTTATCGTGGCGGCGCTGATCGGTTCTTCGATCGGTTCGAACCTGACTTTGTTAGTCAGCGATAAGATTTTACAGTATATGATGATCGTGATTCTTCCGATTGTAGCATTTTATGTTATGCGGAATAAGAAAATGGGCGATGATTCGCTGGCGGGCACCCTGCCGGAGCGGAAATCATTCCTGATTGCGCTGGCATCCGCGCTGATCATCGGTATCTATGACGGCTTTTACGGACCGGGAACCGGAACTTTCCTGCTGCTGGTGCTCACGGGAGCGGCGCGCTATACGATGAAAGAGGCGGCGGGTACGACAAAGGCGATCAATCTTTCGTCCAATGTGGCGGCGTTTGTCACATTTGTGATTCACGGCAAGATCATTTACACGCTGGGACTGGCTGCGGCGATCTGCAGTATTTTAGGAAATTATATCGGTTCCGGCCTGGTATTGGGAAATGGACAGAAGATCGTGCGCCCGCTGATTCTGGTAGTGCTGGCGATCCTGTTTGTGAAGATTTTATTGGGAAATTAGAAAAGAAAATTAGAACGATTAGGCGGATTCATTCGTTTGACAGTTACTGTTCACGCATACGTGCCCAGTAACGGAATTTGCCGTGGCTTCGCATTTAAATACGGCAAATTCCTGCCACCACCACGTTTTCTTACGGCACTTTCGGTTCCAAAAGTGCCTACCTGTGAACAGTAACGTTTGACACATTTACAGTGAAAATGATGCAAAAATAGCTGCGTGATGAAACGTGAATATTTGGATGATAAGTCATTTCAATAAAGAGAGGTAACGAACATGAAATGGAAGAAATTTACGTTGACGACCACCACAGAGGCGGTGGATCTCATCAGCTACACATTGGATGAGCTCGGCATCGAGGGTATTGAGATTGAGGACAATATCCCGCTGACCGAGAAAGAGACGAAGGGAATGTTCATCGACATTCTGCCGGAGCTTCCGCCGGATGAGGGCGTGGCAAAGGTAAGTTTTTATCTCGATGAGGACGATGATATCCCGGCGATGATGGCAAAAGTCAAAGAGGCACTGGAAGAATTGAAGCCGTTTACCGATTTGGGAGCCTGCACGTTTGCAGAATCCGAGACGGAGGATAAGGACTGGATCAACAACTGGAAACAGTATTTCAAACCGTTTACGGTCGATCACATCCTCATCAAGCCGACCTGGGAGACAGTGCCGGAGGAGCACAAGGACAAGCTGCTGATTCAGATCGATCCGGGTACGGCGTTTGGTACGGGCATGCATGAGACAACGCAGCTGTGCATCCGCCAGCTCGAAAAATACGTGACACCGGATTCAGAGGTGCTTGATGTCGGAACCGGAAGCGGTATCTTAGGCATCACGGCGTTAAAACTGGGCGCAAAACACGTATTTGGAACGGATCTGGATGAAAATGCGATCACAGCCGTTGGCGAGAATCTGGAAGCAAACGGAATTGCACCGGAGCAGTTCAAGGTCGTACAGGGCAACATCATCGACGACAAGGCAGTGCAGGACGAAGTAAAATACGAGTATTACGACATTGCGGTTGCCAATATTCTTGCAGACGTTATCATCATGCTGCAGAAAGAGATCCCGGTTCATATTAAGAAAAATGGTATCTTCATCACATCGGGTATCATTGATATGAAGGAAGAGGCAGTCAAGGCGGCATTTGAGGCGAACGATGCCTTTGAGATTGTAGAGATCACCCATCAGGGCGAGTGGGTTTCTGTCACAGCGAGGAAGAAATAATCATGTACCATTTTTTTGTGGAACCGCACCAGATCGGGGCGGAAGAAATCCGGATTGAGGGCGCGGATGTCAACCATATCCGTAATGTCCTGCGGATGAAGCCGGGCGAGAAGATCATGATCAGCAGCCGTGAGGGCGGCGACTATTTCTGCCGTGTGGAAGAACTGGAACCAGAGTATGTTTCGGCAAAGATTCTGGAAGAACGGGAAAACAATGAGCTTCCGGCGCGGATTCACCTGTTCCAGGGACTTCCGAAGGGCGATAAGATGGAACTGATCATCCAGAAGGCGGTGGAGCTGGGCGTGTACCGGGTGATTCCGGTCAGCATGAAGCGCTCGGTTGTCAAGCTGGATGCGAAAAAAGCGGATGCGAAGGGAAAACGATGGAATGCGGTTTCTGAGAGCGCTGCGAAGCAGTCCAAGCGCAGCCTTATCCCGGAGGTGGCGCCGCTTATGACCTACAAAGAGGCGGTCAAAGAGGCAGCCGGGTACGATATGGTTCTTCTGCCGTATGAGTCGGCGGACGGCATCCGGAAAACGCGGGAACTGTTGGCGTCAGTCAAACCGGGCACGGATATCGCCGTTTTCATCGGTCCAGAGGGAGGTTTTGAGGACGAAGAAGTCGAGCTTGCCAGGGAAAACAGGGCGGAGATCGTAACGCTTGGAAAGAGAATTTTGCGGACGGAGACGGCAGGCTTGTGTATGTTGTCGGCGCTGATGCTGCAGTTGGAAGTGTAATTGGAAAATTACAAAGGAGATAGAGATAAAAATGGAAGCCTATTTTGATAATTCAGCTACCACCAAGGTGCTGGACTGCGTGAAGGATGCGGTCGTTGATGCGATGTGTGTCAACTACGGAAACGCGGCGGCGAAGCACAGAAAAGGTGTGGAAGCAGAAAATTTGATTCGCGAGGCAAAGAAGGCGATCACGGATACATTGAAAGTGCAGGAGAAGGAGATTCTCTTTACTTCCGGCGGAACAGAGTCGAACAATACGGCGTTGATCGGCACGGCGCTGGCAAACCGCAGAGCCGGAAAACATCTTATCACGACCGGCGTGGAACATCCGTCGATCTACAATACGATGTCATTTCTGGAGGAGATGGGCTTTGAGGTGACCTATCTTCCGGTCGATCATCTGGGACATATTTCTCTGGAGGATCTGGAAAAAGCTATCCGCGAGGACACGATCCTGGTGTCTGTGATGTACGTCAATAACGAGGTCGGAGCAGTAGAGCCGATCGAGGCGATCAGCCAGTGCATTAAGAAGAAAAATCCGAAGACATTGTTCCATGTTGATGCGATCCAGGCATACGGAAAATATAAGATCCGTCCGAAAAAACAGGGAATAGACCTGCTTTCTGTCAGCGGACACAAAATCCATGCGCCGAAGGGCGTCGGATTTCTCTATATCCGCGACGGTGTCAAGATCCGCCCGATTCTGTTTGGCGGCGGCCAGCAGAAGGGCATGCGTTCCGGTACGGAAAATGTGCCGGGGTGTGTCGGACTCGGCGTGGCAGCGCGCGAGGCGTACAAAGATTTTGATGCGCGCATTGAAAAGCTGTATACACTCCGGGAACGCCTGATTGCGGGATTGAAACCGCTCGGCGGCGTTACCATCAACGGCAGTGAGGATCGCACCAACGCGCCGCAGATCGTCAGCGCAAGCTTTGAGGGCGTCCGCAGCGAGGTACTTCTCCACGCACTGGAGGACAAAGGGGTTTATGTATCGTCCGGTTCCGCCTGCTCGTCCAATCATCCGGGCATCAGTGGTACTTTAAAGGGAATCGGCGTGAAAAAAGAACTTCTCGATTCGACGATCCGGTTCAGTCTGGGCGATCTGAATGTTGAGGAAGAAGTAGACTATGCGATCGGCGTTCTGGGAGAGCTGCTTCCGGTACTTCGCCGTTACCAGATGAAATAAAATGGCTGTTTAAAGAATGGCTGTTCAGTTTTTTTGTGGGAAAGCAGAAGAATGACAGCCTGCTGTAGAAAGGAAATTCCATGTTTCATACATTTTTGATTAAATATGCGGAGATCGGCCTGAAAGGTAAAAACCGCTATGTATTCGAGGACGCGCTGGTGTCCCACATCCATCACTCGTTAAAACGTCTCGATGGAAAATTTACCGTAACCAAGGAGGCAGGGCGTATCTATGCGACCGCAGCTGAAGAATTTGATTACGATGAGGTCATCGACGCACTGAAAAAGGTATTCGGTATTGCGGCGATCTGTCCGATGGTCCAGTTAGAGGACAACGGTTACGACGATCTGAAAGCGAAGATTGTTGAGTATGTGGACAAAGCATATCCGGATAAACACTTTACGTTCAAGGTAAACACCCGCCGTGCAAACAAACAGTATCCGCATACCTCCGAGGAAGTCAACCGCGATCTCGGTGAGGTCATCCTGGACGCATTCCCGGAGACAAAGGTAGACGTACACAATCCGGATGTTCTTTTAAATGTGGAACTGCGTGCAAAACGTATCAACGTATACTCTCTGGTGATTCCGGGACCGGGCGGTATGCCGGTCGGAACCAATGGACGCGCGATGCTGCTTTTATCCGGCGGCATTGATAGCCCGGTAGCCGGATACATGATCGCAAAACGCGGCGTTACTATTGAGGCAACCTATTTCCATGCACCGCCATACACCAGCGACCGCGCAAAACAGAAAGTAGTCGATCTGGCAAAACAGGTAGCAAAATACGCAGGTCCGATCAAGTTAAATGTAGTCAATTTCACAGACATCCAGCTCTACATCTACGAGCAGTGCCCGCATGAGGAGCTGACGATTATCATGCGCCGCTACATGATGAAGATTGCGGAAGAGCTGGCGAAGAAAGACGACTGTCTCGGACTCATCACCGGCGAGAGCATCGGTCAGGTAGCATCCCAGACGGTTCATTCCCTGGCGGTTACCAATGCAGTCTGCACACTTCCGGTCTTCCGCCCGCTGATCGGTTTCGATAAACAGGATATCGTCGATATTTCCCTGAAAATTGGTACCTACGAGACATCGATCGAGCCGTATGAAGATTGCTGCACCATCTTCGTAGCCAAACACCCGGTTACCAAGCCGGTCCTGCACCTGATTGAAAAATCCGAGCGCAATCTGGAAGAGAAGATAGATGCGCTGGTAAAAGAGGCGATCGATACGGTTGAGGTTATCCGGTGCTAGTCATATAAAATAGAGGATTTGGAGGAACAACGATAATCCAGAGAAGCCGCTGGAGCCGTTCTTCCAAATCTAAAAAAGAACCGCTGCAAAGCGCGTTGCTTAACAGCGGTTTTTTTCGTTTCAAACAGAACCATCTCGATCGTTCTAATGGTTGCTATACAATGTACGGAGCCAGTGTCGTTAAGATCTCGTCAATCTGGTTCTCAGAATGGATGTTTAAATCAATCGGTTTGGACAGATCCAGACTGAAGATACCCATGATGGATTTAGCATCAATCACATAACGTCCGGAAACAAGGTCAAAATCTACGTCGAACTTCGCTAAGTCGTTGACGAAGGATTTAACTTTATCGATCGAGTTTAAAGAAATACGAACTGTTTTCATGAAAAAAACCTCCTCTATCTACAATAATACTTTTATACTACAAAGTAATCTGACAAAAGTCAAGAGAGGATTCAATTTAAAGGAGATAAAAATGAGAAAAGCGGCATTCCACAATCTGGGCTGCAAGGTGAACTCATATGAGACGGAAGCCATGCAGCAGCTCTTAGAGGATGCAGGATATGAGATTGTGCCGTTCCGGGAAGGAGCGGATGTTTATATTATCAACACGTGTTCCGTGACAAATGTCGCCGACCGGAAATCGCGCCAGATGCTGCACCGGGCAAAGAAAATGAACCCGTCGGCGGCTGTTGTGGCGGTCGGCTGTTATGTGCAGGCAGCAGGCGCGGAGCTAAAAAAAGATGAGGCGGTCGATCTGATCGTCGGCAATAACCAGAAAAAAGATCTGGTACAGATTCTGGATGATTATTTTGCAGATCACGAAAATAGCGGTGAGATTCTGGATATCGGACATTCACAGGAATACGAAGAACTCCATATCCGCCGGATTGCTGACCATACGCGTGCCTTTATCAAGGTACAGGACGGCTGCAACCAGTTTTGTAGCTATTGTATTATACCATATACGAGAGGACGCGTCCGCAGCCGCCGCCCGGAGGACATCGAGCGCGAGGTGCGCGGGATTGCGGAAGCCGGATACAAGGAAATTGTCTTGACAGGTATCCATTTAAGCTCCTATGGTGTCGATTTCAAGGATGAGCAGAAAGAAAATCTGCTGACTTTAATCAAACGTCTCGACCAGATTCCGGGCATTGAGCGCCTGCGCCTTGGTTCTCTTGAACCACGTATCGTAACCCGCGAATTTGCCAAAGAGCTGGCGAGTCTGCGGACCATCTGCCCGCACTTCCATCTGTCACTCCAGAGTGGCTGTGACGCGACCTTAAAGCGCATGAACCGCCGCTACAATGCTGCTGAATACCAGGTGTGCTGTGAAATTCTGCGGGAAGAATTTGACAATCCGGCGATCACGACCGATGTCATCGTAGGATTCCCGGGTGAGACCGAAGAAGAATTTGCTGAAACAGAGCGCTTCTTAAAAACGATCCATTTCTACGAGATGCATATATTCAAATACTCCCGCCGCGCAGCACCCGCGCCGCCGATATGCCGGATCAGGTATCAGAAGGAACCAAATCTGTCCGCAGCGATATCCTGCTGGCACTGGAAAAACAGCAGTCCGTAGAATACCGCGGGCGCTTCCTCGGAACTGAAGAAGAAATCCTTCTCGAAGAACCCATCGAGATCGACGGAACCAAATACATGATGGGACACACCCGCCAGTACGTCAAAGGTGCCGTTCCATACGAAGAAGGATTAAAAAATAAGACGGTGAAGGGAATCTTCACGAAGGCACTGAATGAAGAGGTGCTTTTACTGGAAAGTGAATAGAAGACCGTAAACGAAAAAACCAATGATACCCCCAAGATGGGATTCATTGGTTTTTTACATACATATAAAATTTCAAAAAATGACATAAATAGAATATATCGACTTAATAAATTAACCAGTAAGCAATCAATGAACCCCGACGAGATCCTTAATAACCTCCCCGGCAATAATCAGTCCCACTACTGATGGTACAAACGAGATACTACCCGGAATCTGCCGTCTGTCGGTACATTTACGGGCGGTTCCCGGCGGGCAGACACAGTGGGAACGGCAGGAGATTGCCATATCATCGCCCGGAGTCAAGGGTTTCTCTTTCGAATAAACCACTTTCAGTTTCTTGATTCCGCGTTTTTTTAGCTCACGCCGCATGACCTCGCGAGGGGGCAGACGGAAGTCTTATAAATGTCAGTTACCTCAAAGGCAGCCGGATCCAGCTTGTTTCCGGCACCCATCGAGCTGATGATCGGCGTGTGGCTTGCCTCTGCCTGTTCTACCAGCATCAGTTTTCCCGTTACGGTGTCGATTGCGTCGATCACGTAGTCATACTGGGAAAAATCAAATTCCTTCGCGGTATCCGGCATGTAGAATGTCTTGTAGGTGTGGACAACCGCATGCGGGTTGATGGATTTGATGCGTTCCTCAGCGACATCGACCTTGTACTTTCCGATGGTGGAGGTGGTTGCGATGATCTGACGGTTGATGTTGGTTAAGCAGACCTTGTCATCGTCGATGAGATCAAGCGTGCCGACGCCGCTGCGCGCGAGCGCCTCCACCGCATAGCCGCCGACACCGCCGATGCCGAAGATGGCAACGCGGGCTTTCGATAAACGCTCCATGGCATCCCTGCCGAGGAGAAGTTCAGTTCTGGAAAATGAATTTAACATATGATACTCCCTTGTAATATATTCTGTCAGTAGCTTCACAGTCACAACTGTGCTATACTAAATAATAGCAGGCTCTGTTTCTGAACGTTTTTTACCCATCAGTTCGGTATTTTATTGTAAAGGTGCGGTCTGCGTTTGTCAAGAAAGACATGAAGAAACGTAACAAAGTGTGCAAATAATCGTTACTGGGCACGTATGCGTGAACAGTAACAAATAATCAAAAAAAGGTTGACAGATATTGCATAAAGTGATAATATGCCTACTAAGCTGATAGGAAAAAGAAAAGGAGTGAAGATCATGAAAGCAGTCAATGGTTTTGGGATGAATATGATGTGTTGCAGCAATGGTTGTATTTGTATGGATCGATGTTGTTGTCGCATTTGTGTACGCGAAAACCAGAAGGCTGGACTTCGGTAAGCGAGGTTTCCGGGAAAAACGGGTTTCGTGAACCTTTTTATTCATAAGGGTTAAGGATATAGAAAGAGCGCATCCGCGTACACAGAAAAACAAGCAGGACAGGCGGCAGAAAAGCTGGATTGGACGGCGGTAAATGTGTATAGAGGATGGGCTCTTTTCGCATTTTAAACTTCTTTTGAAGCGAGTTTTTCAAATTGGAAAAGAGTTCTGGAAAAAAGAAGAATCTATAGAAATATATAAAAATTAAAAAATATAAAAATCATTTTGAAGCGAGTTTTTCAAATTGGAAAAGAGTTCTGGAAAAAAGAAGAATCTATAGAAATATATAAAAATTAAAAAATATAAAAATCATCACAGATACAGGAGGAAATCATCATGGCAAACATTTATAAGGGAACACTGGGACTGGTAGGAAACACACCGTTAGTTGAGGTTGTGAATGTTGAGAAAGCGCTGGGACTGGAAGCAACGGTTCTGGTAAAACTGGAGTATTTAAATCCGGCTGGAAGCGTGAAGGATCGTATTGCAAAAGGCATGATTGAGGATGCAGAGAAGAGAGGTGTCCTGAAAGAGGGTTCCGTCATCATCGAGCCGACTTCCGGCAATACCGGTATCGGTCTGGCGTCCATCGCAGCAGCGAAGGGATATCGCATCATCCTGACGATGCCGGAGACGATGAGCGTGGAGCGCCGCAACATTCTGAAAGCGTACGGTGCAGAGATTGTCCTGACTGAGGGCGCAAAGGGCATGAAGGGCGCGATCGAGAAGGCAGAAGAGCTGGCAAAGGAGACACCGGGCAGCTTCTTAGCCGGTCAGTTTGTCAATCCGGTCAATCCGGCGGTTCACAGAGCAACCACTGGTCCGGAGATCTGGAATGATACCGACGGAAAGGTTGATATCCTGATCGCAGGCGTTGGTACCGGCGGAACTCTGACAGGTACCGGCGAATACTTAAAATCCCAGAACCCGAATGTGAAAGTCGTAGCGCTGGAGCCGGCTTCCTCCCCGGTATTAAAGACAGGCAAGGGCGGCGCACACAAGATTCAGGGTATCGGCGCGGATTTGTACCGGATGTACTGAACACTAAAATTTATGATGAGATTTTCGAGGCGGAGAATGAGGATGCATTTGCAGCAGCAAAACTTCTGGCACACAAAGAGGGCATCTTAGTCGGCATTTCCTCCGGAGCAGCCCTGCATGGTGCGATTGAGCTGGCAAAGCGGCCGGAAAATAAGGGGAAAACCATTGTAGCGATTCTTCCAGACAGTGGTGACCGCTATTATTCCACACCACTCTTTACAGAGGACTAGGAGTTACTGGGCACGTATGCGTGAACAGTAATGACTAAGAGACTAATTATAGAAATAGGACTTCCCAGAATGCGGGGAGAGTGTTATAATTAATAGAAAATGAGTTACTGGTTACGTGCGCGTGAACGGTAACAAAGCAGCAGAAAACACAGGACCCGTTTGTTTGGCAGAGCACTGTCAGAGCGGATCCTGTGCTTTTGTTTCATTTCATGAGAATTGTGTCTTATTTCTTAAAGAGGATTTTGCAAATAACGGATACAGGAGAATATACAATGAAAACGATTACGATTGAGGAGCTGGAAGCGTTAAAGGATGCGGAGAAGACGATCGTGGACATCCGCCCGCAGGACCAGTATATGCGCGGAACATTTCCGGGGGCGGTAAGCTCCCGGCGTTCCGGCTGGAAGAGCAGTATGAGGAAGAAACAGCCAGGTTAGACAAAATGCATCCAGTGTACGTGATGTGCCATACCGGTGAGAAGAGCCAGGAGTGGGTGCGTCGTCTGACCGGGGACGGATTTGACGCGGTCAATGTGGACGGCGGTTACCGCGCGTGGCTGCGCCTCTCCCTGTCCCGCTTCGTGGGTGAAGAATCCGAGGCGGATCGAGAGGAAAAACGGGCGAGAATTGAGCAGAGTATTATAAAGAAATTCCGCAAGCCGATCTGGCGGGCGTTTACGCGGGCGCTCAACACCTATGATCTGATTCAGGAGGGCGACAAGATCGCAGTCTGCATCTCTGGCGGCAAGGATTCCATGCTGATGGCGAAACTTTTCCAGGAATTGAAAAAACATGGAAAATTCCAGTTTGAAACCGTTTTTCTAGTGATGAATCCGGGCTACAATGCGGATAACTGGAAGATCATCCAGGACAATGCGAAACTTCTCGGCATTCCGCTGACGGTATTTGAGAGCGATATTTTTGACACGGTGGCGACGATCGAGCAGAATCCGTGCTACCTCTGTGCCAGAATGCGCCGCGGTCACCTCTATGCACAGGCGAAAGCGCTGGGCTGCAATAAAATTGCGCTGGGACATCATTTTGATGATGTGATCGAGACGATCCTCATGGGAATGCTGTACAGCGGCAAGATTGAGACGATGATGCCGAAGCTGCACAGCCAGAATTTCGAGGGCATGGAGCTGATCCGCCCGATGTACCTTATCAAGGAAGATGCGGTCAAGGCGTGGCGCGATTACAACGGATTGCAGTTTATACAGTGCGCGTGCCGTTTTACTGAAAATTGCGTGAGCTGCGGAGGCGGACGCGGTTCTAAGCGCGATGAGATGAAGGAATTGATCGCCCATTTCCGCAAGGAGAGCGATGTGATCGAGAAAAATATCTTTAAGAGTGTCCACAATATCAACTTAAAGACTGTGATCGGTTACCACAAGGACGATTGGACATACAATTTCCTGGATGATTATAATGATAAAAAATAACTTGCCGAATGGGGTAAAGTAGAGTAAAATAAAAAAGAGTAATTTACCTGCACGCATGGATCAGCAGAGTGGCAAATCGTGGCGGGTATTTAAAAGGACGTGAAGACAAAATGGGTGATATCAGCAATACACAGTTTTTTAGAGCAGTACAGGAAGAGAAGAAGCTGGAGGCAAGCCAGGTTCTGGAACAGGTATATACAGCGCTGACGGAGAAGGGTTACAACCCGATCAATCAGATTGTAGGATATATTATGTCTGGAGATCCGACCTATATTACCAGCCACAAGAGTGCCAGAAGCCTGATTATGAAGGTAGAGCGTGACGAAATTCTGGAAGAGCTTGTGAAGGTATATATTGAGACGAAGCTTCAGTAAAGAGTGGATGCAGCACGGCAATTAAAAAGCGGAAGAGTAAACAGCTGGCGACAACAGTCCAATATCTGACGGGCTGCCAGCTTGTTTTGTTATGGAGAAAATAGAATATGAGAATTATGGGGCTTGATTTTGGATCGAAGACCACGGGAGTGGCAGTCAGCGATCCGTTAGGCATTACAGCACAGGGGATTGAGACGATCACACGGAAGGATGAGAACAAACTTCGCCAGACCTGCGCCCGGATTGAAGAGCTGATCCGGGAATACGAGGTTGGGACGATTGTTTTGGGGTATCCTAAAAATATGAATAATACGCTGGGAGAGCGCGTTGAAAAGACGCTGGCATTTAAAGAGATGCTGGAACGGCGGACGAACCTTCCGGTCGTTATGTGGGACGAGCGCCTGACGACGAATGCGGCGGAGCAGATTCTGATCGAGAGTGGAGTGCGCCGGGAAAACCGGAAGAGCGTGATTGATAAGATTGCGGCAGTATTGATTTTGCAGGGATATTTGGATTTACAGGCACAAGGAAAAGCGGAAGAATAAATTATCAGTGATAAAAATCAATGATTGAAAATAAAGAATAGAAGGAGAATCATAGAATGGGAAACCTGGATTCAATGTTAGATGAACTGAATAATATGGAAAACAGCATCACGCTGAGGGATGAGAACGGCGAGGAAGTGAAGCTGTATGTCCTGGAAGAGACAAAGTTAAATGGCGAGTCCTATCTGCTGGCAAGTGATACGAAGGACGGCGATGGAGAGTGCTATCTGTTGAGAGATACATCAAAGCCGGAGGATGCAGAAGCAGCTTACGAATTTGTGGACGATGACGGAGAACTGGAGTACATGTCCAAGGTGTTTGCGGAGCTGATGAGCGATCTGGGCGTTGATATCGAATAAAAATCTAAAAATCGAATTTTTGGAGGTGCATTGATTGAAAAAGGAAACAAATCATAATAAGGTAAAGATCATACCGCTCGGTGGTCTGGAACAGATCGGTATGAATATGACTGCCTCGAATATGAAGACAGCATTATTGTAGTAGACTGCGGTATGGCATTCCCGAGCGACGATATGCTGGGAATCGATCTGGTTATCCCGGATGTATCCTATTTAAAGAACAACATTGACAAAGTCAAGGGCTTTGTGATCACGCACGGACATGAGGACCATATCGGCGCGCTGCCGTATGTACTCCGCGATGTTCCGGCACCGGTATACGGCACCAAACTGACGATCGGACTGATTGAGAATAAATTAAAAGAGCATAATATGATGAAGACCGTCCGCCGCAAGGTCGTAAAGCACGGACAGTCCATCAATCTCGGATGTTTTCGGATTGAGTTTATCAAGACGAACCACAGTATCGCAGATGCATCGGCGCTTGCGATCTTCTCCCCGGCTGGTATTATCGTCCACACCGGCGACTTCAAGATCGATTACACACCGGTATTCGGTGAACCGGCGGATCTGCAGCGTTTTGCCGAGCTTGGAAAGAAAGGCGTGCTGGCGCTGATGTGTGACAGTACCAACGCGATCCGTCCGGGATTTACGATGTCGGAGCGCACCGTCGGCAAGACCTTTGATTCGATTTTTGCAGAGCACAAGAACAACCGGATCATCGTTGCGACGTTTGCTTCCAACGTAGACCGTGTCCAGCAGATCATCAATACGGCATACCACTATGGACGTAAGGTAGTGGTCGAGGGTCGAAGCATGGTCAATGTCATCGGCACGGCGAGCGAACTTGGATACATTAATATTCCGGAAAATACACTGATCGACATTGAACATCTGAAAAATTATAAGAAAGAGGATACCGTCCTTATCACGACCGGCAGCCAGGGCGAGTCTCTGGCGGCACTGTCCCGTATGGCGGCAGACCTGCACAAGAAGGTTTCGATTATGCCGGGCGACGTGGTTATTTTAAGTTCCACCCCGATTCCGGGCAATGAGAAAGCCGTTGCAAGAGTTATCAACGAGCTGTCGATGAAGGGCGCAGAGGTTATCAACCAGGATACCCACGTATCCGGACATGCCTGCCAGGAGGAGATCAAGCTGATGTACTCCTTAGTTCGTCCGAAATTCTCGATTCCGGTACACGGTGAATACCGCCACCTGATGGCGCAGCGCAACCTGGCAATCTCAATGGGCATTCCGAAGGAAAATGTCATCCTGATGCGCTCAGGTGATGTGATCGAGATCGGGGACGAGGGCTACCGTGTTGCCGACCATGTACAGGCGGGCGGCATCCTGGTCGATGGTCTGGGCATCGGTGATGTCGGAAATATCGTTCTGCGCGACCGCCAGAACCTGGCACAGAACGGTATCATTATTGTGGTACTGACGTTGGAGAAATACAGCAACCAGCTCTTAGCCGGACCGGATATCGTGTCCCGAGGTTTCGTCTATGTGCGTGAGTCCGAGGATCTGATGGAAGAG
Organism: Clostridium sp. AF29-8BH; assembly: GCF_003478145.1. NCBI lineage: Bacteria > Bacillati > Bacillota > Clostridia > Eubacteriales > Clostridiaceae > Clostridium > Clostridium sp. AF29-8BH. Next base: position 45,892 of record NZ_QUEL01000005.1, read on the forward strand.
GCACAGAGAATCGTGGATGAAGCCGTACAAAGCTGTCTTGAGAAGCACGTGAGCGACTGGGGCAAGATCAAGAACATTATCCGCGACAGCCTGAGTGATTTCCTATGGAAGAAGATGAAGAGAAATCCGATGATTCTTCCGATCATCATGGAAGTGTAGAAGACTGCAAAAGCAGCACGGAGGTGGCATATGAGCCGGACATCTGGGGAACCCCATATCGCAGTATCAATTCTGGACAGTGTGTTCCGGATCGTTTTTCTGGTACTGACACTGTTTCTGCTCTATGAGGGCGTAACGAAGGGCTACTGGCTGGGGCATGAGATATTTAACCCGACCGCAGTTGAGGCAGAGCCGGGAAGAATGAGAACGGTTACCATCGAGGAAAGCGAAAGCACCTCCGAGGCAGGCGAAGCGCTGGAACGCGTCGGTTTGATTCAAAGCCGCGTGGTCTTTGTGCTGCAGGCAAAGATTTATGAATACAAGATATATCCGGGAACCTATCAGTTCAGCACCGCCCAGACTTCTCTGGAGATGCTGAAGGAGATGGATGAGGCGGCAGCTTCTGCCGCCAGCCCGGAGGAGGATAAAAGTGATAGTAAATGACAGAATTACCGCCTATATCCAGTCGTTGGACGCGGGCAACGGACCGCTGCTCGACTCGATAGAGGAAGAAGCGCTGGCTGACTGCGTGCCGATCATCCGCAGGGAGACCTCCGCATTTCTGAAAACACTGATTGCTCTCAAGCGCCCGCAGTCGATTCTGGAGGTAGGAACGGCTGTGGGCTATTCGGCTTTACTGATGAGCCGTGTGATGCCGGAAAACTGCCGGATCACGACGATTGAGAAGTACGAAAAAAGAATACCGATTGCCAAGCGCAATTTTGAAAGGGCAGGAAAAGAGCCGTGCATTACTTTACTGGAAGGCGATGCGGAAGAGATACTGGGGACGCTTTCCGGCCTTATGATTTTATATTTATGGATGCGGCTAAGGGGCAGTATATGCACTGGCTGCCTCAGATTTTGCGTCTGCTGCCGTCCGGCGGCGTTCTTCTGTCGGACAATGTCTTACAGGACGGCGATATCGTGGAATCCCGCTATGCGGTCGAGCGCCGCAACCGGACGATCCACACGCGGATGCGCGATTATTTATATGAACTGACACACATGAAAGAATTTGAGACGTCTGTCATTCCGATCGGGGATGGCGTGGCGTTAAGTGTAAAGCGATAAAAGAAAGGAAAAACATGAGAAAACTGGAACTTTTAATCCCGGCGGGCAGCCTGGACGTCCTCAAGACGGCGGTCCTTTACGGAGCCGATGCGGTCTATCTGGGCGGCGAGGCGTTTGGTCTGCGGGCAAAGGCGAAGAATTTTACGAACGAAGAGATCAAAGAGGGCATTGCGTTCGCCCATGAGCGCGGCGTCAAAGTATATATTACAGCAAATATTTTTGCACATAATGATGATTTAGCCGGTGTGGAAGAATATTTCACAGAACTGAAAGAAATCAAGCCGGATGCGCTGATTATTTCCGATCCGGGTGTTTTTGAGATTGCCAGACGCATTCTCCCGGAGATGGAGATCCATATCAGCACACAGGCAAATAATACAAACTACGGGACGTTCCTTTTCTGGTATAAACAGGGCGCGAAGCGCGTGGTAACGGCGCGGGAGCTGTCCTTGAAGGAGATTCGCGAGATCCGCGAACATATTCCGGAGGATATGGAGATCGAGAGCTTCATCCACGGAGCGATGTGCATTTCCTATTCAGGACGATGTCTTCTCAGCAATTTTCTGACGGGGCGCGACGCGAACCAGGGCGCCTGTACTCATCCGTGCCGCTGGAAATATGCGGTGGCGGAGGAGACAAGACCGGGCGAGTGGATGCCGGTCTATGAAAATGAGCGCGGCAGCTATATTTTCAACTCCCGCGACCTGTGCATGATTGAGCACATTCCGGAGATGGTCGAAGCAGGAATCGACAGCTTCAAGATCGAGGGACGCATGAAGACAGCACTCTATGTGGCAACCGTGGCGAGAACCTACCGAATCGCAATCGACGATTATCTGGAAAGCCCGGAAAAATACCAGTCCAAGATGGAGTGGTATAAGAGTGAGATCCGCAAATGTACCCACCGGGAATACATCACTGGATTTTATTTCCATAAACCGGGTACCGAGTCGCAGGTATACGGAAGCAATACTTATGTAAAACCGTACACCTATCTGGGAACGGTCGGCGCTGTGCGCGGGGATGGCCTGGTTCATCTGGAGCAGAAGAATAAATTCAGCGTGGGAGAGACGATCGAGATCATGAAGCCGGACGGACGTAACCTGCGTGTGGAAGTGAAAGGCATCTTTACTGAGGATGGAACCGCGCAGGAGAGCGCACCGCACCCGAAGCAGCAGCTCTGGGTAGACTTAGGCGGTATGGCAAAGCCGCAGGATATCCTGCGGCGTGAGGACGAAGCGCTGGATTTGTAAAGGTGCGGCTGGATGGACATCAGGAGGATGACAGATGGTTTGGTTTTTAGGAGGAACGGCGGTCCTGTGCCTGTTATATTATATCATAATTGTTATTTATTCAGGTGTTTCGACTTCGTTTGCCTTGATCTGGCCCTGCTTGGCGATCTTTTTGGGACTTCTGGCGGCTGGATGGTGGTTTGGCAGCCAGCATGAGGGCAGAATCCCCGTGTGGATCGGCGTTTCCGTCGGGACAGTATGTGCGGCGGGATTTCTGATTCTGGTGATCACGGAGGTTTTGATCGGCTGGAGCGCCATTACGGCGACGGGACAGCCGGCGGACTATGTGATCGTGCTGGGAGCACGTGTGCGCGGCACCAAGATCAGCAATTCCCTAAAGCAGCGTCTGGATCGGGCGATCGAGTATTCGGAGGAATATCCGAACACGGTTCTGGTGCTTTCCGGCGGAAAAGGTCCGGGCGAGGAGATCAGCGAGGCGCGGGCGATGTACGAATATTTACAGTACAACGGGATTCCGGAGGATAAGCTGCTGATTGAAGACCAGTCCTCCGACACGGTGCAGAACATCGAGTTCAGCCGGACGGTGATCGACCGGCAGGAATACAACAAGGCGCAGGCGGCGCGGGCACACCTGATGGAGTTTTACCGTGAGCGCCCGGACGGCGATACCATCCGGATCGGGATTCTGACGAGCAATTACCATGTGTTCCGGGCGGAGGCGATCGCGCGCAGACAGGAGATCGAGCCGGTCGGTGTGGCAGCTGCGTGCGACCCGGTGCTGGCGGTGCACCTGTGGCTGCGGGAGGCATTTGCCGTACTAAAAGACAAATTTATGGGAAGACTGTAAAAAAAGAAGAAAAAAAGGTGCGATTCAACGTTACTGGTCACGTATGCGTGAACAGTAACGATTCAACAGATGTCTGTATGCGCTGTGGAATCGTTTTAGAGAAAGGAAAGACAGCATGACAGTAAAAGATTTGAAGAGCTATCAGATCCTGAACGAAAAATACGTAAAAGAGCTGAATTCCGAGGGGATTCTTCTGGAACATAAGAAGACGGGAGCGAGAGTGTTCCTACTCTCGAATGACGATGAGAATAAGGTATTCTGCATCGGATTCCGCACCCCGCCATCTGACAGCACGGGTGTGCCGCATATCATGGAGCACAGTGTTTTGTGCGGTTCGGCGAAATTTCCGGTCAAGGATCCGTTTGTAGAGCTGGTGAAGGGCTCCTTAAATACCTTCTTAAACGCGATGACCTACCCGGATAAGACGGTATACCCGGTTGCAAGCTGCAACGACAAGGATTTCCAGAACCTGATGGACGTCTATATGGACGCGGTTCTGTATCCGAATATCTATAAAGAAGAGAAGATTTTCCGCCAGGAGGGCTGGCATTACGAGATGGAGTCGGCGGACAGCCCGATCACGGTAAACGGTGTCGTTTACAATGAGATGAAGGGTGCATTTTCCTCCCCGGAGGGCGTGCTTGATCGCTACACGCAGAACACGCTTTACCCGGATACCTGCTATACGCATGAGTCTGGCGGCGCCCCGGAGGTTATCCCGGAGCTGACCTATGAGGATTTCCTGAATTTCCACCGCAAATTCTACCATCCGTCCAACAGCTTTATCTATCTGTACGGAAATATGGATATGGCAGAGAAGCTGGACTGGCTGGATCGTGAGTATTTAAGCCACTATGACCGTCAGCCGGTGGATTCTGAAATTCACTACCAGAAGCCGTTTGACGCGCCGAAGGACCGTGAGATCTTCTATCCGATCACTGAGGATGAGCCGGAGGATCACGCAACCTACCTGTCGGTTAATACGGTGGTGGGCGACGATCTCGACCCGATTCTCTACATGGCATTTCAGATCCTGGAGTATGTGCTTTTGGATGCGCCGGGCGCCGTTTTAAAGAAAGAACTCATCAGCGCCGGGATTGGCCAGGATATCCTGGGAAGCTATGAAAATGGTATTTTACAGCCATATTTTTCTGTCATTGCGAAAAATGCGGATGGCAGCCAGAAAGAGGCATTTTTAAAGACTGTCAAGGGAACGCTTAAGAAGCTGGCAGATGATGGCATCAACCAGAAGAGCCTGATGGCGGGCATCAACTACTATGAATTCCGCAGCCGTGAGGCGGATTTCGGCAACGCGCCGAAAGGATTGATGTACGGCTTGCAGTGCTTAGATAGCTGGCTGTACGGCGGCGATCCGCTGATGCACCTGGAATATGAGGAGACATTTGCATTCCTCAAAAAAGCAGCAAAGGAAGGATATTTTGAAGAACTGATCCGCAAATATCTCTTAGATAACCCGTTTGAGGCGGTGATCACGGTCAGCCCGAAGCGGGGACTGACGGCGATCGAGGATGAGAAGCTGCGTGAAAAGCTGGAAGCATATAAGAAGAGCCTGGGCGCGGAGGAGATTCAGGCAATCGTGGATGGCACGAAAGAGCTGAAAGAGTATCAGGACACCCCGTCCCCGAAGGAAGATTTAGAGAAGATTCCGCTGTTGAAACGCTCAGATATCCGCAAAGAGGCGGAGAAATTTATCCTGACCGAGCGCGAGATTGGCGGAACCAAGGTGCTGGCACATGAGCTCTTTACCTCAGGCATCGGTTATCTGCGCGTGATGTTCCGTACCGACCATGTACCGTCCAGGGATCTGCCGTATGTGGGACTTTTGAAAGCAGTGCTTGGATTTGTCGATACGACGAAACACACATACAGCGATTTGTCGGATGAGATCAACTTAAATACCGGCGGTATCACGCTCAGCGTCAGCTCCTATGCGGACAGCCGGAAACAGGGCGCGTTTACCGGTATTTTTACCGCGAGTGCCCGGGTGCTGTGCGAGAAGCTGGACTTCGGATTTTCAGCGATCGCGGAGATTCTGCTTGATTCAATCCTTGATGATGAGAAACGTCTCGGCGAGATTGTGGCGGAGACGAAATCGAAGAGCCAGATGCGTTTAAATCAGGCGGCACATTCAGCGGCAGTGATGAGAGCCAGCTCCTATTTTTCGGCAGAATCGGCATTTGACGACTGCACGGGCGGAATCGGCTTCTACCAGTTCCTTGAAGAGACGGCAAAGCACTTTGAGGAGAAAAAGGGCGAGGTGATCGCGAAATTAAAAGAGACGGCGGCACGTCTGTTTACGAAAGAAAATATGCTGATAAGCTACACGGCAGCAGCCGACGATCAGGCAGGGCTTGAAGCAGCGCTTCCGCTTTTAAAAGAACGTCTTCCACAGGGCGACGGAACCGTTTATCCGTTTGAGTGGAAAAAAGAGAACTTAAACGAGGGCTTCATGACCTCCTCCCAGGTCAATTATCTGGCGCGCTGCGGCAATTTCGTGGAGAAAGGGCTGGCATACAAGGGCACGCTGCGGACGCTGAAAGTCATTCTCGGATATGATTATCTGTGGATCAATGTCCGTGTCAAGGGCGGCGCTTACGGCGTCATGAATGGAGCCGGACGGTTTGGCGACAGCTATTTCGTTTCCTACCGCGATCCGAACCTGCGCGAGACGAATGAGGTTTACGAGGGCATCGTGCCGTATCTGGAGCAGTTTGAGGCAGACGAGCGTGATATGACGAAATTCGTGATTGGAACCATCAGCGACCTTGATGCGCCGCTTCTGCCGCCGTACAAAGGCATTCGCGCCGACGCGGCCTGGTTTACCGGCGTGACGGATGCGATGGTTCAGAAAGAGAGAGACGAGATCCTGGCAGTTACCCCGGAGGATATCCGGGAGCTGGCGCCGATTATCAGGGCAGTGCTCAGTGAGCAGAGCATCTGTGCGATTGGAAATGCAGAAAAAGTCAAGGCAAATCAGGATCTGTTTAAGACGGTGAAGAATCTGTTTAACTAAACAAAATGCAAGTGAAAGGAAACAAGATGGCAAATACAGATACAAAAGAGTTTAAATCTGGCTTTGTGACCCTGATCGGGCGTCCGAATGTCGGCAAATCTACGCTGATGAACCACCTGATCGGACAGAAGATCGCGATCACATCTGAGAAGCCGCAGACGACCCGGAACCGTATCCAGACGGTTTACACAGACGAGCGCGGACAGATCATTTTTCTGGACACACCGGGTATCCACAAGGCGAAAAACAAGCTGGGCGAGTACATGGTCAATGTCGCAGAGAATACGTTAAAAGAGGTTGACGTGATTCTCTGGCTGGTAGAGCCGACCACCTTCATCGGGGCAGGCGAGCGTCACATTGCAGAGCGGCTTTCGAAGATCAAGACGCCGGTTATTCTGGTTATTAATAAAATTGATACGGTCAAATCGAAGGAAGAGATTCTGACCTTTATCGCGGCATATAAGGATATTTTGAATTTTGCGGAGATTATCCCGGTTTCGGCTCTCAAAGAGATGAATATCGAGGATGTCAAGAGCAGTATTTTTAAATATCTCCCGGCAGGTCCGCAGTTTTACGATGAGGATACCGTCACCGACCAGCCGATGCGCCAGATCGCAGCGGAGCTGATCCGCGAGAAAGCGCTTCGGATGCTGGACGACGAGATCCCGCACGGCATTGCAGTTGTCATCGACCAGATGAAAGAGCGCCCAAACGGCATCATCGACGTGGATGCAACGATCGTGTGCGAGCGCGATTCCCACAAGGGCATCATCATCGGAAAAGGCGGATCGATGTTAAAACGTATCGGAACCGCTGCCCGGATGGAAATTGAAAATCTGATGGACACGAAGGTCAACCTGAAACTCTGGGTTAAAGTGCGCCGGGAGTGGAGAGACAGCGATATGTATATGAAGAATTACGGATATAACCCGAAAGAAATTTAAGTGAGGGAAGGAAGGGCTGCATGCGAGATTTGATACAGACAACCGGAATGGTGCTTTATGCAGCCCCGGTCGGTGAATTTGATAAACGTCTGATTCTCCTGACGGGAGACCGCGGAAAAATCACGGCATTTGCCCGCGGGGCGAAGCGCACTGGAAGTTTGCTGCGTGCGGCAAGCCGGCCTTTCGCATTTGGAACCTTCACACTTTCTGAGACGCGGGATGCCTACAATCTTTATGGCGCGGAGATCGAAAACTATTTCGAGGGACTTGAACAGGACGTTGAGTGCGCCTGCTACGCCTCCTATTTTGCTGAATTCGCCGAATACTTCGGAAGAGAAGGTCTGGAGGCAAGAGAAATGCTGCGATTACTCTACCAGTCCTTCCGTGCCCTCCTAAAACCCGCACTCCCCAACAAACTTGTACAGCGTATCTTCGAGTTAAAAATCATGGTCATCAACGGCGAATACACCGAAGATCCACCCCTGCGCGCCGGAGACTCCGCACGCTACGCCTGGCAGTACGTCATCTACGCGCCGATCGAGAAGTTGTATACATTTCTTCTGAAAGAAGATGCATTTGCACAATTTGCGGCGAATGTGGAGCGGAATAAGAGGGCGTATGTAGATAAAAGTTTTCACTCATTGGAGATATTGCAGACGATTACATAACATACAACTATCCAGGGAGGAGCTGTTTATATGCCAGAAGCCAAATTCCACCAGAAAATCGCCTGGTTCAATTTCATCTGCTGCCTCATGGTCATCTGGACGCATTCCGGCAACGCGGATCTGTTTTTCCCGGAACTGGGGCAGGACGCACCGTGGTGGCATTTCCAGTACCCGGTCATGCAGGAAATTCTGCGGGTGGACATCCCATGCTTTATCATGCTGTCTGCCTACCTGTTCTACCGGAACTTCACGATGAAGCGGCTGGGAGAAAAATTAAATAAACGTCTGCATTCGCTTCTGGTTCCGTACCTGCTCTGGAATACTATCTACTACGTGGCGTACGTGGCGGCGAGCCGGATTCCGGGACTGCAGACGATCGCTAACCGGACGGATCTGGTGATCACGCCGTCGGGCGCATGGCAGGCGATCACCAAGTACACCTTCAATCCGGTGTTCTGGTTCATGTACCAGATCATCCTGCTGGTGCTGCTGGCACCGGTGCTGTATCTGTTTCTGAAAAATATCTGGACCGGCGCGGCATTTCTGCTGGTGCTGCTTGTGGCACTTTTCAAGGGGGTGGCGCTGCCGGAGCTGAATCTGGACGCCCTGATTTATTATTCCTTTGCCGCCTATGCGGCGCTGCACGGGAGAAAATGGGCGGAGGCGGTATGGTCGTGGAAGCGGGCGGCACTGGGGGTGTGCCTGCTGGCAGTGGGAATCGTGCTCAGCAGGAGCTATTATACCCACTATTTTGTGCCGGGAATCGTTCTCTACCAGCTTCTGGCAGTCATCGGTATCTGGATGATGGTAAACGAGCGCTGGCTGGGAGAAGTCAGACCGTTTATGACCTGCACCTTTTTTATCTATGCGACGCACTTTGTGGTGGTCCGTTTCCTCAATAAGGCGGCGGCGCTGCTATTTCCGGGCAGCCAGCTGGTTTCGATGTTTATGTATGTGTGTATGCCGCTGCTTGCAGTGACACTCTGTTATCAGGCGGCGCGCGTGTTGCGGAGGTACCGTCCGGATATCTGGAAGACCCTGAATGGGGGACGCTGACAAAAAGCAGGATTTACGGTTGAAAGGCAGGTATCTCTGGAAACGGAAGTGCGAGTATGCGTTTTTTCAGGTCCAAGTCTTGAAAATACATAGAAAAGCAGGTATACTATAAAAACTTGGTTGTAGGAGCATTTTTGCGCTTGGGAGGAAGAGCAATGAAAAAAAGAGGATTTCTTCTGGCAGCGTGTACCGTGGGTGTGATGCTGTCCGGCTGTGGCTCACGGGAAACCGCCTTTTCCCCTTCGGAGAGCTGCGTATATGTGGCAAAAGACGGGGCGCTGTCGAGTGCTCTGGTGGAGCAGACCGGCGGTATTTCGGTCGATGAGAATGAATTAAAGCAGTATTTAGAGACGGCAGTGATTCATTTTAATGAAGAAAAAGGCGCCGGGGCGCTGGCACAGAACCAGAAAAATGCCGAGAGACTGCCGGCAGCATTGAAAAGTTTGAAGGCGGGAAAAGACACGGTGACTGCGATCTTTGATTATGCTTCCTTTGAAGATCTGAAAGCATTCGGAGAGACGAATGACAATGAGGACACCAGCAACTCCCTGACGGCGCTGGAGGCAAAGCCGCTTTCGGAGGCGATTGCCGATGGATGGTTTTCCGAGGGTGAGCTGGTAAAAGCGGATGGAAGCGAAGCCGGAACGGATACGGTTCAGAATGAAAAGAGCGGCATGGCAGTCCGGAGCGAGGGCGGTGCGACGCTGATGGTCGGCGGAAAAGTGCTTTACCGCAGTTCGAATACCGAGTTAAAAGACGATTCAACCGTCAGTCTGCCGGAAACAGGCACGGCTTATGTGATTTTTAAAAGATAAAAAACAGAATGATTGTTAAATTCGTCCATCTGCCAGATATCGAAAGAAGAGGCGGGGACGGGTACAATGATAAATGAATCAGGAGGACAAGACAAATGGAAAAGACGATGGACAAAATCGTGGCGCTCGCAAAATCAAGAGGATTTGTATATCCGGGTTCTGAGATTTACGGCGGCCTTGCCAATACATGGGACTACGGCAATCTGGGCGTAGAACTGAAAAACAATGTAAAACGTGCATGGTGGCAGAAATTTATTCAGGAAAGCCCGTACAACGTAGGTGTAGACTGTGCGATCCTTATGAACTCCCAGACATGGGTGGCATCCGGACATCTGGGCGGCTTCTCTGACCCGCTGATGGACTGCAAGAGCTGTAAAGAGCGTTTCCGTGCAGATAAGCTCATCGAGGACTATATGGCAGAGCACAACATCGAGATCGAGGGTTCTGTAGACGGCTGGTCCCAGGAGCAGATGAAACAGTACATCGATGACAACAACATCTGCTGTCCGAGCTGCGGCAAGCATGATTTCACCGACATTCGTCAGTTTAACCTGATGTTCAAGACCTTCCAGGGCGTTACCGAGGATGCCAAAAATACTGTATACCTGCGTCCGGAGACTGCACAGGGTATCTTTGTAAACTTCAAAAACGTACAGAGAACCTCCCGCAAGAAGATCCCGTTTGGTATCGGTCAGATCGGTAAATCGTTCCGTAACGAGATCACACCGGGTAACTTTACTTTCCGTACCAGAGAGTTCGAGCAGATGGAGCTTGAGTTCTTCTGTGAACCGGGAACCGACCTTGAGTGGTTTGCATACTGGAAACAGCACTGCATCGACTGGCTGCAGACACTTGGCATCAAGCCGGACGAGATGCGCGCGCGTGACCATTCTCCGGAAGAACTGTGCTTCTACAGCAAGGCGACGACCGATCTGGAATTTCTGTTCCCGTTCGGATGGGGCGAGCTGTGGGGTATCGCAGACCGTACCGATTACGATCTGACCCAGCATCAGAACACATCCGGTCAGGATATGACCTACTTTGACGATGAGAAGAAGGAGAAATACATCCCGTACGTTATCGAGCCGTCCCTGGGTGCTGACCGTGTAACGCTGGCATTCCTGTGTGCAGCTTACGATGAGGAAGAGATCGGCGAGGGCGATGTGAGAACCGTTCTTCACTTCCATCCGGCGATTGCACCGGTTAAGATCGGTGTGCTTCCGCTGTCCAAGAAGCTCAACGAGGGCGCTGAGAAGATCTATGCAGAGCTTTCCAAGTATTACAACTGCGAGTTCGACGACAGAGGAAACATTGGTAAGCGTTACCGCCGTCAGGATGAGATCGGTACTCCGTTCTGCATCACTTACGACTTCGAGTCGGAGACCGACCAGGCTGTTACCATCCGTGACCGTGATACCATGGAGCAGGTACGTGTGCCGATCGCCGAGTTAAAGAACTACTTTGAGGATAAGTTCCGTTTCTAATCTTTAAATAAACAAAAAAGCAGAAACCATATTCCAGAAAACAGGAGATGGTTTCTGCTTTTTGTGTTAGAGAGGGCTTGTGACATTTTTGGCATTTTGCAAAGAACGAAATTTATTTTGGGGAAGATTAGGCACTGTTCTGGATAGTCATCTCATTTAATATTCGCGAAAATTACAAAAAAATATATATTGATCGAAAAAAAGTTGGAAAGAATTCAAAAAAACTCTTTACTAGACCGCAGTTTATGTTATAATATTCACGATGGCTTTTATCTTTCACATAAATACAAATATGTGAATGTAAAACATAAACGAGTATAGGAGGAAAATACTTATGGCAAAATGGGTTTATATGTTTAGCGAGGGCGACATGACCATGCGTAACCTGCTGGGAGGAAAGGGAGCGAACCTGGCGGAGATGACAAGCATCGGTCTGCCGGTTCCACAGGGATTTACAATCACAACTGAGGCTTGTACCCAGTATTACGAAGATGGTCGCAAGATTAACGACGAGATCATGGCACAGACCATGGAAGGCGTTAAGAAGATGGAAGAGCTCAATGGAAAGAAATTTGGCGATCTGAAGAACCCACTGTTAGTATCGGTTCGTTCCGGTGCGAGAGCATCCATGCCAGGTATGATGGATACCATCTTAAACCTTGGTTTAAATGACGAGGTAGTTGCAGCGATGATCGCAGGCAACCCGGACCCGAAATTTGAGCGATTTGTATATGACTCCTACAGACGTTTCATCCAGATGTTCTCGGATGTCGTTATGGAAGTTGGTAAGAAATACTTCGAGCAGCTCATCGACAAGATGAAAGAAGAGAAGGGTGTTCAGTACGATATCGAACTGACTGCTGCTGACTTAAAGACTCTGGCTGAGCAGTTCAAGGCTGAGTACAAAAAACAGTTAGGTGAGGACTTCCCGTCTGACCCGGTTGTTCAGTTAAAATTAGCAATCGAAGCTGTATTCCGTTCCTGGGACAACCCACGTGCGAACGTATACAGAAGAGATAATGATATTCCGTATTCCTGGGGTACTGCAGTAAACGTAATGCCGATGGTATTCGGTAACTTAAACGATGAGTCCGGTACAGGTGTTGCATTTACCCGTGACCCGGCAACCGGCGAGAAGAAGCTGATGGGCGAGTTCTTAAAGAACGCACAGGGCGAGGACGTAGTTGCTGGTGTTCGTACTCCGATGCCGATCGCTCAGATGGAGCAGGAGTTCCCGGAGGCATATGCAGATTTCATCAAGGTTTGCGATGTGCTTGAGAACCACTACCATGATATGCAGGATATGGAGTTTACTGTAGAGAACCGTAAACTTTATATGTTACAGTGCCGTAACGGTAAGAGAACTGCTCAGGCAGCTCTGCAGATCGCTTGCGACCTGGTAGATGAAGGACATAAGACAGAGGAAGAAGCAGTCGCTATGATCGACCCGCGTAACCTCGATACACTGCTGCATCCGCAGTTTGACGCTGCTGCATTAAAGGCAGCTACTCCGCTTGGAAAAGGCTTAGGTGCTTCTCCGGGTGCTGCTTGCGGTAAAGTTGTATTCACTGCAGAGGATGCTGAGAAATGGGCTGAAAAGGGCGAGAAGGTTGTCTTAGTTCGTCTTGAGACCTCTCCGGAAGACATTACCGGTATGAAGGTTGCTCAGGGTATCTTAACCGTTCGTGGTGGTATGACCTCTCACGCAGCCGTAGTTGCCCGTGGTATGGGTACCTGCTGTGTATCCGGATGCGGCGACATCGCTATGGATGAAGAAAATAAGAAATTCACATTAGCTGGTAAAGAGTTCAATGAGGGAGACTTCATCTCCATTGATGGTACAACCGGTAATATTTACGAGGGCGAGATCAAGACCGTAGACGCTACCATCGCTGGTACATTCGGCCGCGTTATGGCATGGGCTGACAAGTTCAGAAGACTGAAAGTTCGTACCAACGCTGATACACCGGCAGATGCGAAGAAAGCTAGAGAGCTTGGCGCAGAAGGTATCGGTCTTTGCCGTACTGAGCATATGTTCTTCGAGGAAGACAGAATCGCTGCTTTCCGTGAGATGATCTGTGCTGACACTGTAGAAGAGAGAGAAGCAGCTCTGGATAAGATCCTTCCGTATCAGCAGGGCGATTTCGAAGGCTTATTCGAGGCTCTGGAGGGCAACCCGGTAACCATCCGTTTCCTGGATCCGCCGCTGCATGAGTTTGTTCCGACTGAGGAAGATGACATCAAGAAACTGGCTGACGCTCAGGGCAAACCGGTTGAGACTATCAAGAACATCATCGCTTCCCTGCATGAGTTCAACCCGATGATGGGTCACCGTGGACTTCGTCTGGCAGTTACCTATCCGGAGATCGCAGTTATGCAGACCAAGGCAGTTATCCGTGCAGCTATCAACGTACAGAAAGCTCACGCTGACTGGTCCGTAAAACCGGAGATCATGATTCCGCTCGCTTGCGATGCGAAAGAGTTAAAATATGTAAAAGATATCGTTGTGAAGACCGCTGACGAGGAGATCGCAGCAGCAGGCGTTGATCTGAAGTACGAAGTAGGTACCATGATCGAGATCCCGCGTGCAGCTCTGACCGCTGACGACATCGCAAAAGAGGCTGAATTCTTCTGCTTCGGTACAAACGACTTAACTCAGATGACCTACGGCTTCTCCCGTGATGATGCAGGCAAGTTCCTGAATGCTTACTATGACAAGAAGATCTTCGAGAGCGATCCATTCGCAAAACTGGATCAGACTGGCGTAGGTAAGCTCATGGAGATGGCGATCAAGTTAGGTAAAGCAGAGCGCCCGACCCTTCATGTAGGTATCTGCGGCGAGCACGGCGGCGACCCGTCTTCCGTAGAGTTCTGCCACAAGATTGGTCTTGACTATGTATCCTGCTCACCGTTCCGTGTGCCGATCGCTCGTCTGGCTGCTGCTCAGGCTGCAATCGCTGAGAAATAATTATTTAAGGGAAACCTTAAATAGAATAAATGGGTAGATAAGGACTCCCTTACGAAAGTAAGGGGGTTCTTTTGTATAAATAACCGGCGGCTGTTTATGAAAAAAAACATGTATGATGGCAATTTTTATGGACATGGTATATTTTGAATGCTATAATCAAAAGTGTAAGAATATAAGGTAAGAGTTAAGTGGGTATTATAGATAAAGTTCCTGTAAATTTTTTACATGGAGCTTTTTTTGATCATATAGGAAATTAAGTCTTATGTGTGGGGGGCACCGAAGCGCAGGCCACTGAATCGTAATAAATAGCCGGAAATAAGATGTGAAAAAATAGAAAAGAATAACAGGGATGGAAGGAAAATGAAAGGAAAAAGAGTGATCGCAGGTATTCTGCTTGTTGGAATCTTAGCAGTCATCCTGGCAGGGTGCAAAAATACAGATGAGAATAAAAAAGAAACGGAAAAACCCGTCATCACACTCGGAAGCGACAACTATCCACCATACAATTATCTGAATGAAGATGGTGTGCCGACAGGAATCGATGTAGAACTGGCTACAGAAGCCTTCAGAAGAATGGGCTATCAGGTGGAGGTTGTCCAGATTAACTGGGAGAAGAAGAAAGAGCTGGTGGAGAGTGGAGAGATAGATTGCATCATGGGCTGTTTTTCCATGGAAGGACGTCTGGATGATTACCGCTGGGCCGGACCGTATATAGCAAGCCGCCAGGTGGTTGCTGTAAATGAGAGCAGTGACATCTATAAACTGAGTGACCTGGAGGGGAAAAATCTGGCTGTCCAGTCCACAACCAAACCGGAGGGCATCTTTCTGAACCGGACGGATGAGAGAATCCCAAAACTGGGAAATCTGATCAGCCTGGGACACCGGGAACTGATCTATACATTTCTGGGGAAAGGATATGTGGATGCAGCTGCCGCACATGAGGAATCGATTGTCCAGTATATGAAGGATGATGACATAAGCTTTCGTATCCTGGAAGAACCGCTGATGATCACCGGAATAGGGGTTGCTTTTGCAAAAGAGGATGAGCGGGGAATCTGTGAACAGATGGATCAGATTCTGGAGGAAATGCGTCAGGATGGCACATCCCTGAAAATCATTGAAAAATATCTGGATGATCCGGAGAAGTATCTGGAGGTGGATAATCTTGGATATTAAGAGAAGAACGAAGGAAAAACAGATTAAAACAATTGGTATTTTGCTTGGAATCTGTGTGGCTGTAGTCTCTCTATTTTATTTCTTCCACACGGAAAAAGCGGAAGCAGAAGAAAGAATGGTAGAGATCGTAAACTATGTGAAAGTGCAGTGCTCCACCTACACCCATTATAATGAATCTTCGGAATCCAAAAGTCTCCTCCGTGCCATTGAAAGTGCCAGACAGATGAGTACCAATATTAACATGGAAACAGAAAACGGCGGTCAGTTAAGCCGGGAGTTTCTGAAGGATAATCTGCAGACGCTCTGGGTGAATGGTATCCTTGTACTTGATGCAGAAGGAAAGGTGGTCTGTGAGTACAGCATGAACGAGTCTCTGACGGATGAGATTACGAAGTATCTGCAAAAAGAAATTATCATGGATTTTGCCGGATATGAAGAAAGAAGCTATTCGGAACGGTTTGCCAGGGAAGACGGGTCCCGGATCGACATTGCAGCCTGCGCCAGAAAAGACGCACCGGGTATTGTGGCAATTTACTATTACACATCGCCTGAATTTACCAGAAACTATACTTTGACAATACAGGGGCTTTTAAATGGCTATAGTGTCCAGAAAGATGGAACAATTATTGTTGCAGACGATGGGCTCGTTGTTGCCAGTAACGATGAGAGCCTGTTGGGGCAGAATACGGCCGACAATGAGGTTGTTCAGGCAATGAAAAGCCATACAGACAGCCAGCATATTTTTCATTTGAAGAATGAAGGAACCGGATGCTACGGAATCATGCTGAAGCAGCGGGATTATTATATTTATGCATATCTTGCGGATCGAGAAGTATTTCATAATCTTCTATTAAGGATGATAAGTGTTATTTTTCTATATTTTCTGATATTTGGTATATTCTGGTTCTGTATCTCCAGAACCAATCTGGAACATGAGAAACAAGAACGGGAAAAGGATGAAAAATATAAAGCAGAACTTCTGATAGCTGCAAAAAAGGCGGAAGCCGCCAATAGGGCGAAAACGGAATTCCTCCAAAGGATGAGCATGATATCCGGACTCCGATTAATGGAATCTGCGGTTTGGTCAATATGGCAGATCATTGTGCAGATGATATGGAGAAACAGACAGAATACAGAACAAAGGTGAAAGAGGCATCCAATTTGTTGCTGGAACTGGTAAACGATGTCCTGGATATGAGTAAGCTGGAGTCGGGCGAAGTGATTTTGGAAGAAATTCCGTTTGATCTGAGCCGTATTTCCAGGGAAGTACTTGTTGTGATCGAGCAGATGGCGGCAGAACAGAATATCCGGATCGTGTGGGAGAAGAAAGAAATCACACATCGGAAGCTTATTGGAAGTCCAGGATATGTGAAACGTGTGATGATGAATATACTGTCGAATGCGGTGAAATATAACAGAAAAAACGGACATATCTATATTAGCTGCCGGGAGATTCCATCCGGACAGCCAGAGATGACGACGATAGAATTTGTCTGCCGGGATACCGGAATCGGAATGACAGATGAGTTTCAGAAACATATTTTTGAACCGTTTGCCCAGGAACATGCAGGAAGCCGTACAAAATTTGCCGGAACAGGCTGGGAATGCCGATTGCAAAGAAGTTGATTGAGACAATGGGTGGAACCATTACCTTTGAAAGTGAAAACGGTGCAGGGACTACCTTTGTGATCCGGATTCCATTTAAAATCGATCTGAATTCGGATAAACGGGAAGAAAAGAAAGATGTATCAGATGGAAAATCTATAAAGGGACTGCATATTCTTCTGGCAGAAGATAATGAGCTGAACATGGAAATTGCTGAATTTGTGCTTCAGAATGAAGGTGCTGTCGTGACTAAGGCATGGAATGGGCAGGAAGCCGTTGAACGATTCAAAAAAAGTGAACCCGGTGAATTTGATGCGATTCTTATGGATATCATGATGCCGGTTATGAATGGTTATGAAGCAGCAAAGACGATTCGTTCCATGGATAGAAAGGATGCTAAAGCGATACCGATCATTGCAATGACAGCAAATGCGTTCACAGAGGACAGAATAAGAGCAAAAGAAGCAGGAATGGATCAACATATTGCAAAACCGATTGATATAAAAACCATACTTGCTGTTTTTGACCAGGTGTTTAGAACTTCATAAAAACTGCATATATATAGAAAATTAAAATACGGATAAAAGAAAAAAATACTGATTGTAGATGACGCGGAATTTAACAGAGATAGGTTGAAAGAAATTCTGGGAGAAACATATGATTATCTGGAAGCAGAAAATGGAAGTCAGGTCATTCAGATGCTGGGAGAAAATGTTGGAATTGATCGGATGCTTTTAGACATCAATATGTCACAGATGAATGGCTTTGATGTTTTGAAATGGATGAACCAAAGTCAGTGTATTACGGAAACTCCTGTAATCATGATTTCTTCGGAAGAACCGGTTGATACGATGCGTAAAGCATATGACATGGGAATCACGGATTATATCATCCGACCGTTTGATCCTGTGATTGTAAAGAAAAGAGTTCAGAATACCTTGCATTAAGTAATGTGGCATGTTGCTAATTGACAAATCCACCTTTTCCAAGTATCGTATATACGTGTAATAGTATGTATGATTTGAATGTGGAGTAAATATGACCGAAAAACATAGTTATGAGATTATCGTCCTGGATCTGGACGGAACCTTAACAAACAGAGATAAGGTGATTACGCCAAAGACGAAGCAGCGTCTGATGGAGCTTCAGGAGCGCGGAAAGAAGATTGTACTGGCGTCCGGGCGTCCGACGCCGGGAGTGCTGCCGCTTGCGAGAGAGCTGGAGCTGGCAAAATACGGCAGTTATATTCTGTCGTTTAATGGAGGCAGGATCACGAACTGCAAAACCGGCGAGATCATATTCAGCCGTTCCCTGCCGCAGGAGGCAAATCAGAAGATTATACGCTTGGCCGAGGAGGAACAGGTGGGGCTTTTGAGTTACGATGAGGCGGGGGCAAAGCTTCTGACGAACCAGAGTGACAGTCCCTATGCGAAGTTGGAAGCGCGGATCAACGGCATGGAGTTAGTACAGGTGGACGACATAGAAGCTGCGATCACGTATCCGGTACCGAAATACCTGATGATGGAGGATGGAGACTACCTGGCGATGGTCGAGCCGCGCGTCAAGGCGGCGATGGGGAAGAATTTCAGCGTTTACCGTTCGGAGCCGTTTTTCCTGGAGGTGCTTCCGAGGGGCATCGATAAAGCACAGTCGTTAGAGCGTCTTCTTTCTCACATCGGGCTTTCGCGTGAGCAGATGATTGCCTGTGGGGACGGCTACAACGACCTCACGATGATTCAGTATGCCGGATTAGGTGTAGCGATGGAGAATGCGGTGCTTCCGGTGCGGAAAGCTGCAGACTTTATTACCTATTCCAACAACGACGACGGTGTGGCTCATGTGGTGGAGAAGTTTATGCTGTAGAAGATTTGGCAGATTCGCATAAATGTATATTGCGTGAACAGATGAAAAATAAAATATTCATAAAAATAGGCAAGATACTAGACTTTAAAACTTTAATATGTTAATATAAGAAAAACGGAAAAATGAATATATTTTCGGAGTACATATTAAAAAGGGGTGCCTTGCATTATGAATAAAAAACTGAAAACCGAAGCTGTGGATCATCTGTTCCAGGCGATTCTGACACTGAAAAATACCGACGAATGCTATAGCTTTTTCGAGGATGTATGCACAGTTAATGAACTTTTATCATTTTCCCAGAGATATGAAGTAGCGAAGATGCTGCGTGAGAAGAAGACATATCTGGAGATCGCGGACAAGACCGGCGCATCGACAGCGACGATCAGCCGTGTCAACCGTTCTTTAAATTACGGAAGCGACGGATATGATATGGTATTTGCGCGTGTGAAAGAGCAGGAAGAGGCGGAGAAAACGGAAGCGTAAGACGAAGTAGGAATATACGCACGATAGATAAAGCGCGTACTTTCATAGGTGTAGCAAACCAACCTGCCAAAGATGGACAAATTTGGCTTGGGGTGGAATTGTCCCAGGAGCTGGCAGCTGGTTGAATGAAAGATAAAAAGAAATGAAAGAAAAAAGACATTGAAAGAATTTCCACAAGGGGAAGTGATTCCAGTGTCTTTTTTATCGTGTATGGTGCAATGGGTTGAATTTTTTGTTGTTTAGCCTGTTTTTGAGTGTGGCGGTACAGCGGAAGTGCTGCCTATTTCTTCTTCTTCGGATTCACCGGCGTCTCCTGCCGGAGCTGTTCCGCCAGGATTTCAATCATCTGTTTTTTCAGATAGACATCAAACGCCAGCTCACTGATAAAGGCGAACAGCTGTAAATACTCGCGGTCTTCACAGTCATAGTCCTTGAATGTCTGGCTGGCGGCGTCAAATTTTGCCATGACGTCTTCCTGCAAGCGCTTGCGCTGCCCTTTTTCCAGCGAAAAGATTTCGTTGTAAAGCTCTTCTAATTCCGGGCTGGAACCATGGGAAAAGTGGTGCTCGCTGATGGGCGAGAAGAGCTGCTCAATATCTCGAAAGGATATCACATTTTTAAAATAATAAATCAGAATCAGCATCAGCAGATGATTCTTGGAGTAGCGTTTTTTGACGGGCGGCGGCAGCAGGTTATTTTTGGCATAGTTATTGATCATGGTTTTGGTCAGGATCTTATCCTCGCCCAGCCATTTGGAAGTGTTCAGGTGGCTGTCCATGAAGGTCGTGACCTGATCCATATATAAATCAATACCGGGAATCTCCGACGGATGCACCCGGGTCAGACTATCAACATAAGCCAGCAGATCCTGCAGGCGTTCTTCGTTCGATTTCATGTATGTACCTCGCTGCGTTGAAATTCGAAAGCTGCGAAACAGGGAGGCGATTTTGGCGCTTCCGCTGTCATGAACTCTCTATGTGATATTATATAGTTTTGAAAACCAGATAGCAAGGAGAAATTTAAAATCAATGAAAATTCCGTGACATCCAAGAGAAAATAGATTATACTAGAGCGTATTCGAACATACTTTTTGTCATTAAAAATAGATTATATAAGAGGATAGAAGGGAACGAAACATATATGAGCAAATACGACACACTTAACCCGATGCAGCGGGAGGCGGTTTTTCACACGGAGGGACCACTCCTGGTTCTGGCAGGCGCCGGTTCAGGAAAGACGCGCGTCCTGACACACCGGATTGCGTATTTAATCGAGGAAAAACGGGTGGCGCCGTGGAATATCATGGCGATCACATTTACCAATAAAGCGGCGGCGGAGATGCGCGAGCGTGTGGATAAGATTGTGGGGGAAGGCGCGGAGGCGATCTGGGTCAGCACGTTCCATTCGAGCTGTGTTCGGATTCTGCGCCGGTTTATCGACCGTCTGGGATATGACTCGAATTTTACTATCTATGACGGCGACGACCAGAAAACGCTGATGAAGCAGGTGCTCAAGAAAATGCAGGCGGATCCGAAGCAGTTTAAGGAGCGGGCGGTGCTGTCACGGATTTCTGCGGCGAAAAATGACCGGATCACGGCGGATGAGTTTGAGCAGCAGGCGGGAGCGGACTTCCGGGAGAAAAAGATTGCTCAGATTTACCGGGAATACCAGAAAGAACTCAAGAAGAATAATGCCCTGGATTTCGACGATCTGCTGGTGAAAACGGTAGAGCTTTTCGAGGCAAACGCGGATGTGCTGGAATATTATCAGGATAAATTCCGGTATATCATGGTGGACGAGTACCAGGACACGAACCTTGTACAGTTTAAGCTGGTCGATCTGCTGGCAAAGAAGTACAGAAATATCTGTGTGGTCGGTGATGATGACCAGTCGATCTACAAATTCCGCGGGGCAAATATCGAAAATATTTTAAGTTTTGAGAAAGCATTTCCGGGCGCACGCGTTATCAAGCTGGAGCAGAACTACCGTTCCACCCAGAGCATCCTGAACGCGGCAAATGAGGTGATCCGCCACAACCGCGGCAGAAAGGACAAGACGCTGTGGACGGCGAATGACGAGGGACCGAAGGTGCGCTTCCGTCAGTATGACACGGCATACGAGGAGGCAGACGCCATTATCTGTGATATTGAGCGTGAGAAAGAAGAGAAAAATGCGGAATATTCGGATTTTGCCGTGCTGTACCGTACCAATGCACAGTCGCGTCTTCTGGAGGAAAAATGTATTTATTACAGCATTCCGTACCGGCTGGTCGGTGGCGTCAATTTCTATCAGCGCAAGGAAATCAAGGATATTCTCTGCTATTTAAAGACGATTGCGAATGGGCGCGATGATCTGGCGGTTCAGCGTGTTATCAATGTGCCGAAGCGCGGCATCGGTGCGACCTCGATCGGAAAAGTGACGATCTATGCGTCTGCCAATGGCATGAGCTTTTATGATGCGCTGCTGCGCGTGCGCGGCGTGCCGACGATCGGCAAGGCGGCGGATAAGATCGAGAAGTTTACGGAGCAGATCGAAAACTTCCGGTCGCGGCTTTCGGCCCTTTCGATCCCGGAACTTATCGAGGCGATTCTGGAAGAGACGGGATATAAGAAGGATCTGGAGGCGGAAGGCGAGATCGAGGGAGAAACACGTCTGCAGAACGTGGAAGAGCTGGTTAATAAGGCGACCGGCTATATGAGCACAGCGGAGGAACCGACGCTGGACGGATTTTTGGAGGAGGTTGCGCTGGTAGCGGATGTAGATAGCCTGGACGAATCCGAAAACAGGATTGTCCTGATGACTTTGCACGGCGCAAAAGGTCTGGAATTTCCGTATGTCTATTTAAGCGGCATGGAGGACGGGCTGTTTCCGAGCAGCATGTCCATCTTTTCGGATGATAAGGACGCCATCGAAGAAGAACGGCGTCTCTGCTATGTCGGAATCACCCGTGCGGAGAAAGAACTGACGCTGACGGCGGCGAGACAGCGCATGGTCAATGGAGAAACGCGGTTTGCGAAGGTCAGCCGCTTCATCGAGGAGATTCCGCCGCAGCTTCTGGACGAGGAAGAGCAGCCGACCGTCTTTGAACGGGCTGCTGGTATGAGCCGGGGCAGACGCGGATTTGAAGATTCGGGGACTTCTGGCTGGACAACGGGCAGCTTTGGTGTATCTGGCGCGGGAGACGGCGATCGGGTGCGGATTGGCGGAATGTCTGGAAAACACCCTCTTTCAGAGAACGATGCCGCCTGGGAGCGCGGCGCAGCCCGGATGAGCGGCTGGGGCGGTGTGAATGGTTCCGGAAGTGCTGGTTCTGGCCGCACGCTGGATCCATATAAGAGCGCTTATAGTTCCAGCAGCCGTCCAGCCAGCCCGGCACCGTCATTTGGCAAGGCATTTACGGTCCAGAAGGCCGACCATCTTTCCTACGGTGAGGGCGACCGAGTCCGCCACCTCAAATTTGGCGAGGGAACGGTGCAGAAGATCGCGGACGGCGGCAAGGATTTTGAGGTGACGGTTAATTTTGACCGCGTGGGCGTGAAAAAAATGTTCGCTTCATTTGCAAAACTGGTGAAATGTTAGACCGTGTTTGCCGTATTGTTACGGTACACGTATGCGAAAACAGTAATGCCGTATTAAAACATTTTCGCCAGATCCAATAAAAAATATAGTAAAATCGGCTGAGAGATGGTATAATAAAATCAAGAATTGCGGATCAAAACGCGGGAAAGGATGTGGAGTGTATGAATAAATTTGATATGATGAGCAAAGATGCGCTCTCCAGAGTAGAAGAGATCATGAATGCAACCAAACTGAATGAATTCCTTCACAGAAAAGAAGAAGAGGAGAAACAGAAAAACTGTATTCTCTGGATTTTAGCCATTATCGGTATTGTAGCAGCAGTTGCAGCGATTGCATACGGCGTATATCGTTTCTTTACTCCAGATTATCTGGAAGATTTCGAGGACGACTTCGATGATGATTTCGACGATGATTTCTTCGAGGATGAGAGCGACGAGAAAGAGAAGAAAGACTGATTGTGATAATTTAGTCAATGAATCATAAAAAATACTGCGCGGAACCGGAAAATCGGTTTCACGCAGTATTTTTTATGCCATAGGAAAGTTTGTAGATAAGTTTGTATTTTTTATATCTTGGAAAAAGAAAAAAATTCCTGTATACTATAAAGATATGAATTAGAACCGCAGATGAAAATTAGCTGTGAGTTGAAAAATCATTTGCAGTTGGTGATTATAGTGCGGTAAAAGCCACTGAGAGAAGGAGCTATATAGTTATCAATGAAAAAAGGTGAGATTTACGAAGGAACTGTAGAACGGATTGAGTTTCCAAATAAGGGCGTAGTTGTGATAGATGGAGAGAAAGCGATCGTCAAAAATGCGCTTCCGGGACAGAAGATCCGGTTCCGTATCAATAAAAAGCGCGGCGGCCGATGCGAGGGTATGCTTTTGGAGGTTGTCGAGCACTCAAAGTTAGAGACGGCAGAGGATATATGCCCGCATTTTGGTATCTGCGGCGGATGTCTTTATCAGCCGATTCCGTATGAGAAACAGCTTGCGATCAAGGAAAAACAGGTTCGTTCTCTTCTGGATGCGGTATGTCCGGAATATGAGTTTGAGGGCATCTTAGGCAGCCCGCTGGTGCAGGGCTACCGGAATAAGATGGAGTTTTCTTTCGGTGATGAGGTCAAGGATGGTCCTATGTCGCTGGGAATGCACAAGCGCGGCAGTTTTTATGATGTGGTTACAACCGACGAATGCCATATCGTGCATCCGGATTTTTGCAAGATTCTTGTCTGTACAAAAGAATATTTTGAGGAAAAGAAAGTTGGATTTTATAAAAAAATGCAGCATACTGGCTATTTGCGCCATCTTCTGGTGCGCCGTGCGATCAAGACAGGGGAGATTCTGGTCGATCTGATCACGACGACACAGACGGATACCTTTGAGGGAACCGAGGAAGCACTTTTACGGGGATGGACGGAGCGCCTTCAGGCACTTCCTATGGAGGGAAGCTTTGTGGGCATTCTGCATACCAAAAATGATACATTGGCGGATGCCGTAAAAGATGAGGGGACGGACATTCTGTTCGGACGCGAGCATTTTTACGAAGAGCTTTTAGGGCTGCGGTTCCAGATCTCGCCGTTTTCTTTTTTCCAGACGAACTCATTGGGCGCGGAGGTGCTGTACGAGAAAACGCGTGAGTATGTGGGTGAGACGAAGGGAAAAGTCGTATTTGACCTTTACAGCGGCACCGGCACGATCGCGCAGATCCTCGCACCGGTGGCGGAGAAAGTAGTCGGCGTGGAGATTGTCGGGGAAGCAGTCGAGGCAGCCCGTGAGAATGCGGCGCGCAACGGACTTGGCAACTGCGAATTTCTGGCGGGGGATGTCCTCAAGGTGGTGGACGAGTTGGAAGAAAAGCCGGATCTGATCGTTCTGGATCCGCCGCGCGACGGAATCCATCCGAAGGCGATCGGAAAGATTTTGAATTTTGGCGTCAGCCACATGGTTTATGTGTCCTGCAAACCAACCAGCCTTGCGAGGGATCTGGAACCGATCCAGGCGGCAGGATATCAGGTGGATAAGGTGTGCTGCGTGGATATGTTCCCGCATACTGCCAATTGTGAGACGGTGGTTTCATTGACGCGGAAGAAATAAGATCCCAAAATGGATGTGGGAAAAATGGATGAAACAAAAGAGAATGAAATAAAACCAGATACAGCAGATTGTCAGGTACAGGAGACAGCTGTGCAGCGCCGGAAGAGGGAGACTTTACTGCGCGAGCAGACGCCGGATGCCCTGTGGGAAGCGATTCTTGCATTTGAAGGGGCAATATTTTACACGGCGAAAGGGCTGGAATATTCGTACACGATCCGGGGCAACGAGATGTTTGTCAGCCGGAAAGAAAAGTCGGTCACGCGTGCAAGCATCCTGGTGGCGTATAAAAAAGCGCAGGAGCTTGGCTGCGTGACCGGACCAAAGCAGCTGGGAGTGTTTGGGGCAAGCTATCTGTATCCGGTGTTCCTGAGCTGGGGATTATCTGCGCCAGTGCTGGTTGATTTCCGCACCGAAAAACAGGATGCAGATGCAGGCGTACAGCCACAGCATCAGGATCACGACGGCGGTCAAGCTGCCGTACATATAAGAATAATTACTGAAATGGTTGAAGTAGATGGAAAATCCGTAGGAACATCCGATCCATCCGACGGTGGAAATCAGCGCACCGGGAAGCTGGAGACGGATATCCTGCCGTTCATAGGGCAGCCAGGTGTACAGCGCGACGAAAAAGAGCGTCAGCAGCGCCAGCGCAAGAAACGTCCGGAGACTAATCAGGCAGGAAACGAATCTGTCCAGCATCGGAAAGTAACGGAATAGCAGGCGCTGCAGGGAGGAACCGAACACCATCAGAACCAGGGAGAAAATGCACATCAGGAGAAAAACGATGGTATAGCCAGAGTTGATGATACGTCCTAAAAGGTAATTTCTGCGCTTGCGGCAGCCGATGATCCGGTTTAAGCCGCGCTCGATCCCAAGCATGCCGCGGGCAGCCGACCAGATGGTTGCCACGGTGGTAACCGAGAGCAGGGCGGCCGGGGATACAGTCTGGATGTCCTGGATTACCGATTCAATCAGCGGGTGGATGCTGGAGGGAAGAAGCTGTGTCATCACGTGCATCAGATCCTCCGGGCTGACGGCGGGGATGAGCTGGATCAGCGTCAGCAGAATCATGATAAAAGGTGCGGCAGAGAGAACGATAAAAAAAGAAGCCTGGGCGGCGTACACCGTGACTTCGTCTTTAATGAAATCGTTGTAAATCCGTTTACAGTTCAGGAGAAAAGAAAGCATGAAAAACCTCGCTTGATTTATGTTATTAAGAAAATATCCGTAACTGGCTCATTTCCCTTTGAAAAATGGCTGACGATAGGTGAATGCCATTTCAGTGTTGTTAAAAGTATATTATCATGAGGTCGAAAAAATAGCAACGGATTTGCCTGTCTTGACGAAAACACCGGTTTCCCGTATGATAACAGGATAGAAATGATTCGGGTCTGCAGGGCATAAGGATGGCAGTGATGCGGACAGCAGCAAAAATCAGCCGGCAGCCAATTGGAAAATGGGACATGGGAGGAAACAAAATGATCGCAATCACAGCATGTGCGGCGGCACTGGCAGCCGTGACAGTGGGGCTTTTGCTCCGCTCGGAATATGAAAAAAAACATTTTGTGACCGACCAGTATGAGATAGAGAGTCCGAAGCTGCCGGATGGCGCTGCGTTCCGCTGCGTATTTTTGTCGGATCTGCATGATAATGTGTATGGAACGGACAATGAGCCGCTGGTGGCGGCGATCCGCACATTCAAGCCGGATGCGGTGCTGATCGGCGGCGATATGATGGTCTGTAAGGGAAAAGGTGATTTAACCGTCACGGTATCGCTTCTGGAAAAATTGACCTCCTTTGTGCCGGTTTACTATGCGAACGGAAATCATGAGGAGCGGATGAATCGGGAGCGGGATGTGTACGGAGATTTGTATGATCGGTTCCAGATGGAATTAAAACGTCTGGGGGTTCATTATTTGTCGGATCGGAGCGAGGAGATCAATCCGTGGATCCGGGTGACTGGGTGCAATTTGCGGGAGATATATTATAAGCATCATTTCACGGTGCCGGAACTGCCGATGGAAGAGCTTTCAGAGCGGGTTGGAACTGCGGCAGAGAAGACGTGTTTTCAACAGATGAAAGAATCGTTTTTTCCTGACTTGGCGGAAAAGGAGCGGGAAGCCGGACATGAAATGTATGAGATATTATTATTTCATTCTCCCCTCTTTTTTGAGACCTGCCGGAAATGGGGCGCGGATCTGACGCTTTGCGGACATTTCCACGGCGGAACCATCCGGATCCCGGGGCTGGGAGGCGTGATGACGCCGCAGTACCAGTTTTTCCTGCCATGGTGCGCCGGACGGTTTGATGCGGACGGAAAGACGATGATCGTCAGCCGGGGGCTTGGGACGCATTCGATCAATGTGCGGCTGAATGACCGGCCAGAGCTGGTTTGTGTGACGTTGCGGGGAAAACAATAGAGAGATTCTGGTTATTGTACACGGGTAGGCACTTTTGGAACCGAAAGTGCCGTAAGAAAACGTGGTGGCAGCAGGAATAACTCTTCGGCACAGGTGGATGTATACGGAATTTGGTATATGATTGTAGAAAAAGCTGGCTAAAAGAAGGAGTTCGGAAAGAATGGAAATTTCCTATAAATTAGATAATTTTGAAGGACCGTTGGACCTGTTGCTTCATCTGATTGAAAAGAATAAAGTAAGTATCTACGATATTCCGATCGTCCTGATTACGGAGCAGTATCTGGAATATGTTAATCAGATGGATCATGAGGATCTGGATGTGGTCAGCGATTTTCTGGTGATGGCGGCGACGCTTCTGGACATCAAATCGCGGATGCTCCTTCCGAAGGTGGAAAAAGAAGAGGAAGAAGACGAGGAAGATCCGCGCGCCGAGCTGGTGCGCCGGCTGTTGGAATATAAGATGTATAAATATATGGCGCAGGAGCTGGAAGAGCGGGAGCAGGAGGCAGAGCTTCTCTTTTTTAAGGAACCGACGATTCCCCGGGAGGTGGCGAAATATGAAGAACCGCTGGATCTGGACAAGCTTCTGGATGGTCTGACGCTGGCAAAGCTGCAGAAAGTGTTTGACGCGGTCATGAAGCGGAATGCCAATAAGCTTGACCCGGTGCGAAGCCGGTTCAGTACGATCCGCAGGGAACCGATCAGCCTGGAGCAGAAGGTAAGGTCGGTGCTTTCTTATGCGCGGGAACACCGTCATTTTAAATTCAGCGATGTGCTGGAGAGGGAATCCGATCGCCTGGAGATAGTCGTGGCGTTTCTGGCAGTGCTGGAGCTGATGAAGATGGGACGGATTCATCTGGTGCAGGAAAAATTGTTTGATGAGATGCAGCTCGATACGGTGGATGTGGATGAAACGGAAGGCGAGGCAGAGCTGGAACTTTCGACGGAGGAAGGAGAAGAGTATGCCAGAATTAGATGAAAAACGCGAGGAAGCCATCGTGGAATCGGTTCTCTTTACAATGGGAAAATCGGTTGAGCTGCGCCAGCTTGCGGCGGCGCTCGGGACGGATACAGAGCGCGCGGAAGCGGCGGTCAGACGATTACAGAGCCGTTATGAGGCAGAAAAGCGGGGCATGCAGATCACGCAGCTGGAGGACAGTTGGCAGATGGCGACCCGCGCGGAATATTATGAGAATCTGATCCGGGTGGCAGCGACGCCGAAGAAGCAGATTTTAACGGATGTTGTGCTTGAGACACTCTCGATCATTGCTTATAAACAGCCGATCACGAAGCTTGAGATTGAAAAGATCCGCGGGGTTAAATCGGATCACGCGGTCAATAAACTGATTGAGTACAATCTCGTTTACGAGGTAGGGCGTTTGGATGTGCCGGGACGTCCGGCATTGTTTGCGACGACGGAGGAATTTTTGCGCCGGTTTGGAGTCGGATCGACGAAAGAACTGCCGGAACCGGCACCGGGACGAATCGACGAGTTCCGCATGGAGGCGGAGGAAGAGCTGAAGTTTGAGGGGAAACTGCCGGAAGAGGCAGAGAAGGAAATGAAATATTAACGTTTTCTTAACAATATTCATTCAATTCTGACATTAACAGATTCTTAACATCATATTTCTGTATTTTCTTGTAACTTTTTGTAGCCAACGTGGAAAATGAGGTCAACACAAACAAACAAGCAGCTCTTTCAAATCGCTACATAAATGAAAGAAGCCAGCAAAACAAAAGGGGGAATTGTTTATGTTGACACTTGAGCTTGATATGTATCAGGCGTGTGCTCTTGGCGCACTGGTCTACTGTCTGGGAAGATTGCTTGTACAAAAGCTGCCCTTCCTGAGCAAGTATTGTATACCGGCTCCGGTTGCGGGCGGTGTCGTATTTGCATTCGCTCATCTGGCGTTGTATGCAACAGGAGTTCTGGAGCTTTCCTTTGATACAACCTTACAGAGCGTATTTATGACGATCTTCTTCTGCAGCGTCGGTTTTACCGCCTGCTTCCGTCTGTTAAAGAAGGGCGGCGTTCAGGTATTTATGTTCCTGGCGCTGGCAGTTGGTATCTGTATCGTGCAGGATGCAGTCGGCAGCGGTCTGGCAGCAGCGTTTGGTCTGAATCCGCTTCTCGGCTTATGTATGGGTTCTATGCCGTTAGTTGGAGGTCACGGAACGAGTGGTTCCTTCGGACCGCTTCTGGAGCAGGAATACGCAGTTGTAGGCGCAACTACAGTTGCCTTGGCATCCGCTACATATGGTCTGGTATCCGGCAGTATGATGGGTGGTCCTATCGCCCGTGCCCGTGTTGAGAAACACCATCTGAAATCAACCGCAGCCGAGGAAGGCAATGCAGTTGACGAAGTAGCATCGCCGATCGACGGTCAGAAATTCACCACCGCGGCTGTATTCCTTGCAGTTGCAATCGGTGTTGGTACCTTCATTTTCGCGTTCTTTAAGAGCATTGGTCTTACATTCCCGACTTACATCGGTGCGATGCTGGCAGCAGCCGCTATCCGTAACATCTGGGATGTACAGCACAAAGATCTTCCGATGGAAGAAGTTGACGCACTGGGCGGTCTGTCCTTGAACCTGTTCTTAGCGATGGCAATGATGAGCCTGAAGCTGTGGCAGTTAGCAGCTCTGGCGCTTCCGATGATTGTTATCCTGTTAGTTCAGACGGTTGTTATGTTCCTGTATGCAAACTTCCTTGTATTCAACATCATGGGCCGTGATTACGAGCAGCTGCAATGACCACCGCATTCTGTGGTTTCGGTATGGGCGCAACCCCGAACGCAATGGCAAATATGAGAGCACTGGTAGAGCGCTATGGTCCGGCTCCGCGTGCATTCTTCATCGTACCGTTAGTAGGAAGCTTATTCGTAGACTTCTTTAACTCCATGGTACTGACTACTTTCATGAACCTCTTATAATTTGATGGCTGGTTCAGCAAAGTATCCATTTAAAATATCCCGATATTGAAGTAGCTCCAACCTATTTCCTTCCCGGCGGTTCTGGATTTCCAGGCCGCCGGGATTTTTCGCGTGCAACGAGCGAAAGTCTGTGCCTGCACGAATTAATACTTTCGGAAAACGCGCGCGTGTGGTATTATAGAGAAACTGGAAAGTTGAAAAATATTTTTCGGGGAGGTGCTTTGTGAAAAACAAACTTGCAAGGCAGCCATTACCAGATAAAATGTGACATAAGAAAGGATTTCATACAGATATGAACAGCATGAACATAAAGATCAAATATTTCACAGACGCCATTGACCGCCTCGCCTACATTGACGGCAAATCTGACTGGATCGACCTGCGTGCGGCGCGTGAGGTGGTGCTGAAAAAGGGTGATTTTGCCCTGATTCCGCTTGGCGTGGCGATGGAGCTGCCGAAGGGCTATGAGGCGCATGTAGTTCCGCGCAGCAGTACCTTTAAAAATTTCGGCATCATCCAGACCAATCATATGGGTGTGATCGATGAGAGCTACTGCGGGGACAATGATCAGTGGCATTTTCCGGCATATGCGCTGCGTGATACAGTGATCCATGTCAATGACCGCATCTGCCAGTTCCGCATCATGGAGCATCAGCCGAAGATCGTATTTGAGGAGACGGAGAAGCTTGACAATAAAGATCGCGGCGGGATCGGAAGTACGGGAAAGAATTAATAAAAAGGTTTGGTAAAAAATGAAGCAGATAAAGAGGTTAAAACGAGAAAAAGTAAGTCTTTTTCTGGCGGCAGCGGTGCTTTCACTGGGCATCCTTTCCGGCTGCGGCGGTGAATCGAAGGAAGCGAAAGAGGCGCGTATGACCGGAATCGAGCAGTTAAATGCAGGTAATTATCAGGATGCGATTGATTCGTTTGGAAAAGCGCTGGATGAGAGCGATGGGATCGTCAATTCTTTTGAGCTGGATGTTTTAAAATACCGCGGCGAGGCAGAATACAAACTGGCGGATTATAAGGCGGCAACGCAGACCTATGGAATTCTGGCGGAGGTAGACGGCGGAAAAGCGGAATACCTCTATTATAAAGCGGCATCGGAGGCAGCAGCCGGACAGGCGGAGGATGCCGAAAAGGATTTTGCGGCAGCGGAGGAAAAGGCGAAGAACAGCAAAAAGAGCAGCGCCGCGGCTCCGGGTGTGAGTCTGGCGTTTACGGCGCTTGCGTCGGCGGCGCGGGATGCCGGGGATAGTGAGCTCGCAGCCCAGTACTGCAATCAGGCGATCGAGCGCGGCGTGTCGGGGCCGGAGATTTATAATCAGCTTGCGATCAGTGAAATGGAGGCTGGCGATTATGAGAGCGCGATGTCCCATTATGAGGAGGCGCTTTCGCTGGCGGACAGTGAGACGGCGCTGGTAATCCGGCAGAATATTGCGGTTCTCTATGAGAAAGAGGGCGATTTTGCGAAGGCGCTGGAACAGTTTAAGGAGTGCCAGGCAGCCGGTGCGGACACACCGGAGGTGCAGAAGGAAATCCGTTTTCTGGAAAGCCGGTAAATATTGGAGGTAATATGGCAGAATTGTTCGATATGAAAGAACTGGAGGAGCGCGTCATTCTGGTGGCGGTCAGCACCTCTGATGAAGATGATACGGAGGTGTCCTTGGATGAGCTGGAGGAGCTGGCGGATACCGCCGGAGCGACGGCGATCGGGCGTCTGGTGCAGAACCGGGAGAAGATTCATCCAGGCACCTATCTGGGCAGTGGAAAGATCGGGGAACTGCGGGAGATGGTCTGGGAAATGGGCGCAACCGGCGTGATCTGCGACGATGAACTGTCCCCGGCACAGCTTCGCAATCTGGAATCGGCGCTGGATACGAAGGTAATGGACCGGACGATGGTCATTCTCGATATTTTCGCGGCGCATGCGACGACGAGCGAGGGAAAAATCCAGGTTGAGCTGGCACAGCTGCGTTACCGCGCAGCGCGCCTGGTCGGTCTGCGCAGTTCCCTGTCCCGTCTGGGCGGCGGTATCGGTACGAGAGGACCGGGTGAAAAGAAGCTGGAGATGGACCGCCGTCTGATTCATGAGCGGATCGGGCAGCTAAAGTCGGAACTGGAAGATGTCAAACGCCACCGCGAGGTGACGAGAAAACAGCGCGACCGGAAATATACGCTGTCGGCGGCGATCGTCGGCTACACGAATGCCGGTAAGTCAACGCTTTTAAACACCCTGACGGGTGCAGGAATCCTGGCACAGGATAAACTGTTTGCGACGCTGGATCCGACGACGCGTGGATTAAAGCTGGCGAGCGGACAGGAGATCCTGCTGACAGATACGGTCGGATTCATCCGCAAACTGCCGCACCATCTGATCGAGGCGTTCAAGAGTACGCTGGAGGAGGCACGTTATAGCGATATTGTCCTCCATGTGGTCGATGCGTCGAATCCGCAGATGGACACGCAGATGTATGTCGTATATGATACGTTGCGTCAGCTGGAGATCGGCGATAAGACGGTGGTAACAGTCTTTAACAAGATGGATCAGGTGGAGCAGCCGGAGACGCTGAAAGATCTGCATTCTGATTATCAGGTGCAGATTTCCGCGAAGACGGGCGCGGGGCTGGATGAGCTGAAGGATATTCTGGAAATGATTCTGCGAAACCGCAAGATTTATCTGGAAAAGGTATTTTCCTACCAGGAGGCTGGACGCATCCAGACGATCCGCAAATACGGTCAGCTTTTAAAAGAAGAGTACCGGGAAGATGGCATTTACGTGGAGGCGTATGTGCCGACGGAGCTCTACGCAGGGCTGATGCGCTAACAGGCAGATGATAGGTTACTGTGTTACGGTTCACGCATACGTGCCCAGTAACGGAATTTGCCGTGGCTTCGCATTTCAATACGGCAAATTCCTGCTGCCACCACGTTTTCTTACGGCACTTTTGAAACTGCCGGGAATTGACTTTTTATTTTAAATTTGTTAGAATGTAGCATATTTATGGCTGTACAGAATGCTGGAAGGCAGATGCGTACAGATCCATACGGTAAAGAGGTGTGCGGGGAAAAACCGTATGCCTCTTCTTCATGTTTTGGCGGATGCTAAGAAGTTGTTAAGATGAAGAGAAAAGAGATGACAGGGCGCAGGCTGTTTGTGTCGGATAGAATGACCGCACAAGTTTTCAGACATCTGGGATAAAGGAGTTAGAAGATACAGAATGGAACAGAAGGGACAAAACAGACAGGAACAGATTCTCGTCGGAATTGACGTTGGCTCAACGACGACGAAGGTGGCAGTGATGGAGGCGGCAACGGGGAAAGTCCTGTTTTCGGACTATACACGCCATCACTCGGATCAGCTTCAGAGTGTGTCGAGAGCTGTAAAATTGGTGAAAGAGACGCTTGCGGGGCGGTCATTTCTGACGGCGATGACCGGTTCGGGCGCAAAGCACCTCTCGGAAGAGCTGGGGATCCCTTATGTACAGGAGGTAGTGGCGAACTCGATCGCCTTGAAAGCCATGTACGGGGAAATCGGAACGGCGATCGAGCTGGGTGGACAGGATGCGAAGATTATCTTTTTCCAGAGGGATAAACGGACGGGCGAGCTGCAGGTCGCAGATATGCGGATGAACGGCAGCTGTGCTGGCGGTACAGGTGCGTTTGTGGATGAGATTGCTTCTCTTCTTAAGACACCGGTTGAGGAATTTGACGCGCTGGCGGCACAGGGAACAACCGTATATGATATATCCGGACGGTGCGGCGTGTACGCCAAGACCGACATCCAGCCTCTTTTAAATCAGGGGGTGAAAAAATCAGATTTGGCGCTTTCCTCCTTCCATGCGATTGCCAAACAGACGATCGGCGGTCTGGCACAGGGACTTTCGATCGAGAAGCCGGTTGTCTTTGAGGGCGGTCCGCTGACCTTTAACCGGACGCTGGTGCGCGTGTTTGCTGAACGTCTGGACCTTCGGCCGGAGGAAATTTTAAGTCCGGACGGCCGGAACTTCTGATTGCCTGCGGTGCGGCGCGTGCGGCAGTGAAGCTTTTTTCGAAGGAAGAGGCGCTCGCCACGGCAGACGGACTGTTAGATCGGATCGAGAAGGTGCGTGCGGCGCGCGAGGAAGCAAAGAAACAAAGTGAAGCCGGAAATGGCGATGAGATGGCGGAGGGCACGTTCCGTTCCCGTCCATTTTTTGCCGATCAGGCGGCGCAGACGGAATTTCAGGAGAGACACAGACGTCCGGAACGAAAAACAGTATATCCGCAGTCAGGCAGTACGCTGCGGGCATATCTGGGTATTGATTCGGGCAGTACGACGACAAAATTTGTCCTGTTAGATGAGAATGAGGAACTTCTGGATTCCTTTTATGCGCCGAATCAAGGCGATCCGCTGACGGTGGCAAAGAAAGCATTGATTGCGATGCGGGAAAAGTATGCGTCCCACGGCGTGCGGCTGGAGATTTTGGCAGCCGGGACGACCGGTTATGGAGAAATGCTGTTTTCACGTGCATTTTCGGCCGAGACACACGCGGTTGAGACGGTGGCACATGCGCGTGCGGCGGCAAAATACACGCCGGATGCGACGTTTCTTCTGGACATCGGCGGTCAGGATATGAAGGCAATCTGGCTGGACAATGGCGTTATCACAAATATTGTCGTGAATGAAGCCTGCTCATCCGGCTGTGGGTCGTTTTTGGAAAATTTTGCATCCTCCTGCATATTCCGGCGCGGGAGATTGCTGAAAAGGCATTTTCTTCGCAGCATCCGGCTGCGCTCGGAAGCCGCTGTACCGTCTTTATGACGAGCAGTATCGTGACGGAGCAGAGAAATGGAAAGCTGCCGGAGGACATCATGGCGGGGCTGTGCCGTTCGATCATTGAAAATGTATTTACAAAGGTTATCCGTGTGTCGAACCTGGATTCTCTGGGAAAGAGGATTGTCGTACAGGGCGGAACGTTTGAAAATGATGCGGTTCTCTGTGCGCTGGAACAGTATGTCGGCCGCCCGGTGATCCGGGCGCGTATCCGGGCATTATGGGGGCGATCGGTGCGGCGCTTTTAGCGAAGGAAGAAGCACAGAGCCGGAAACAGCCGCATTTTATTGGTTTGGATCAAATGGAGTCCCTGACCTGGCAGCAGGAGGCGAATGTGCCGTGTCCGTTCTGTATGAACCATTGTCAGCGTGCGGTGGTGCGGTTTTCGAATGGAACCTCATGGATCACGAACAACCGTTGTGAGCGGGGCGAGATTCTTGGCGATCCGAAGGATGTGAAGGTGCGCGAGCGACTGAAAATAGCGTCAGAAACCCGGAATAAAGTGCCAAATCTCTATAAATTGCGGGAAGAACTCCTGTTTGCAGATTATCTGGATCAAGCGGAAGAAGGGGATGCATCGTCTGCAAAAAGTCATTCAGAGCGGGCAGCCGCTAAGACTGGTCTTGTGCCGAATGCTGTGTCTGATACTGTGCGGCGAAATATAACCATCGGTCTGCCGCGCGTCCTTGCTTTCTGGGATACGATGCCGTTCTGGACGACGTTCTGGCGTTTTTTGGGCTTTGAGATTCAGATTTCATCCCCGAGCACGCACAAGATGTTTGAGGAAGGCTTAAGCGCGGTAACTTCAGATACCGTCTGCTTTCCGGCAAAACTGGTGCACGGGCATATCCGCGATCTGGTAAAGAAGAAAGTGGATCGTATTTTTATGCCGTCGATTGCGGCGATCGGATCGGAAAATACGGAATCAACGAGCGAGTCCATGTGTGCAGTCGTGAAGGGATATCCGCTTGTGATCCGCAACTCGGATTCTCCGGAGAAACAGTGGGGCATTCCGTTTGATGCACCGTTATTTTACTGGTACAGGGAGGAAGATAAAGAACGTCAGCTTATTACATATATGGAACAGACATTTTCCATCCAGCCGTCGGAAACGAAAAAGGCGGTTCTTGCAGGAAATGATGCGATGCGGCAGTTTGGGAGCCGCCTGAAAGAGGCGGGAGCGAAGGTTCTGGAAGAGGTGGAAAAAGAGGGGCGCTATGCGGTGGTGCTGGCGTCAAGACCGTATCAGAATGATGCGCTTGTCAACCACAGCCTGCCGGAGCTTTTGACCGAGTTCGGCGTTCCGGTTCTGACGGCAGATTCTGTTCCGGGCATTGAAAATGTGGATTTAAGCCACAGCCGTCTGGATGTCGTAAACAATTACCACGCGCGGATGCTGGCGTCCGCGGTTCTGGCGGCACAGAGCCAGAATCTGGAATATGTCCAGTTTGTAAGCTTTGGATGCGGGCATGACGCATATTTGTCGGATGAGATCCAGCGTATGATGCGGGAAATCTCCGGAAAATCACCGCTGATCCTGAAACTTGACGAGAGCGAGGTACAGGGACCGCTGCGGATCCGGGTGCGTTCCTTCCTGGAGACGATCAACATGCGGCGGAAGAAGCGGGAGATGGCGGAGAGGCTGCAAAACCAGCCTGGAACAAGCCGACAGGAGAATGCGGGCGGCGGAAATGAATGCGGGACGGCTGCGCTGGGACCAGACATTCAAAAATCCTGGCAGGTTCACGAACTTTCGGATCCATATTCGGTTAAATTTGAGGTGGAAGACCGCAAGAAGCGCACGGTTCTGGTCCCGAACACCTCCCACGCGTTCTGCCGGATTATGTCGGCGGCGTTGAAGACACAGGGAATCCGGGCAGTTCCGCTGGCGGTCGGCAGGGAAGAGGCGATCCGCCTCGGAAAGCAGTATGTCCACAACGATATCTGTTTCCCGGCGCAGATTGTCATCGGCGAGGCGCTGGCAGCACTTCGGAGTGGTCAGTATGTGCCATCTGAGACGGCGATCGGTATGGGAAAATACATCGGTGACTGCCGCCTGACCCATTACAGTGCGCTGCTTCGCAAGGCGCTTAACGACGCCGGCTACCCGGAGGTGGCGATTCTGACGAATGATGACGTCGATTATCATGATCTGCATCCGGGCTTCCGGATGAACCTTATGTCGGCGATCCGTCTGGCGGGAGCGCTTCCGATGATCGATATTCTGGAAGAGCTGCTTCGCAAGATCCGCCCGTATGAGAAGGTTTCCGGAAGCAGCGATCAGGCATTTGACGAGGCGATGGATTTCGTCGTGGATGGTCTGGAGCAGCATGGGTTTTCAGGCGCTCTGCGAGGCTTTAAAAAGGCGATTCAGCGGATGAATGCGATCGAATATGACCGGAGCCAGCCGCGCCCGCGCGTCCTGATCATCGGCGAGTATCTCCTCAATTTCCATCCGGGCGCGAATCATGAGATTGAGCGCTACCTGGAGAAAAATGGATTTGAGATTATCGAGGCGCGGATGACGGATGTTATCCGGAAAACGTATTTCTGCCAGGATGAGCAGATTCGGACGTATCATCTGAAAAAGCCGTTTGTCAAGAAAAACTGGTATCATGTGGCGAACCGGGTATTTGACGCTGCGCACGCGGCAGCGGATCGGATAGCGAAACAGCATCCGCTCTATACGCCTGTCTGCCGCCTGCCGGAACTGGTAAAGGAAAGTGACCCGATCATCCCGCACACCTTTGATGCGGGCGAGGGCGTGCTGATTCCGGGCGAGATCCTGCACCATGCGGCGCATGGCTGCCGGGCATTTGTGATTTTACAGCCATTTGGCTGTCTGCCAAACCATGTGGTAGGACGCGGCATCGTAAAAAAAATGCGGGAAATGTACCCGGACGCCCAGATCCTGCCGCTTGACTACGATCCGGATGTGAGCTTTGCCAATCTGGAAAACCGCCTGCAGATGCTGATTATGAATGTGAAAGAAAGAAGCGTGGACACGGTTGCCCTGCCGGACGTGGGGCAGAGAAGCCCCGTGGAGACTATGAATAGAAAACAGAAAAACGCCGATAATAAAAAGCAGAAAGTTTCCTGATTTCGGGTTAGACAAAAATAGAAATCACATAAGCCCACGCGGCGGAAAGGGACAGGCTATGAAACATCTGGAAATTGAAAAGGTGATTGGACGGGAGATTGTTGATTCGAGAGGAAATCCAACAGTGGAGGCGGAAGTTTATCTATCAGACGGAAGCATAGGACGCGGCGCGGCACCGAGCGGTGCATCGACAGGTGAATTTGAGGCTCTGGAGCTGCGCGACGGCGACAAGTCGCGTTTTGGCGGAAAGGGCGTACAAAAAGCAGTCCAGAATGTGAATACCGTGATTGCAGAAGTATTAAAGGGCATGGATCCGGCGGACGTCTATGCGGTTGATAAAGCGATGATCGAGGCGGACGGAACCAAGGATAAATCCAAGCTGGGCGCGAATGCGATCCTGGCGGCTTCGATCGCGAGCGCACGGGCGGCAGCCAATGCGTATGGTCTTCCGCTGTACCGTTTTCTCGGCGGCGTATCTGGAAACCGTCTTCCGGTCCCGATGATGAACATTTTAAACGGCGGCGCGCATGCGGCAAATACTGTCGATGTACAGGAATTTATGATTATGCCGGTTGGCGCGGAGAGCTTTTGCGAGGGACTCCGCTGGTGTACCGAGGTGTTCCATGCGCTGGCAGCATTGCTTAAAGAGCGCGGACTGGCAACCTCCGTCGGCGATGAGGGCGGTTTTGCACCGGATCTGGGAAGTGACGAAGAAGCAATCCAGTGCATCTTAGAGGCAGTGGAGAGAGCCGGATATAAGCCGGGCGAGGATTTTGTCCTGGCGATGGATGCGGCATCCAGCGAGTGGAAGAGCGGCAGGAAGGGCGAATATCTGCTTCCGAAGAATGGCAAACACTTCACCTCCGAGGAGCTGATCGCACACTGGAAACAGCTCTGCGGGAAATACCCGATCGCCTCCATCGAGGATGGTCTGGACGAGGAGGATTGGGAAGGCTGGCAGAAGATGACCGCAGAACTCGGCGGACAGGTGCAGCTGGTCGGCGACGATCTGTTTGTAACAAATACCGAACGCCTGGAAAAAGGTATCCGTCTCGGCTGCGGCAATTCGATCCTGATTAAGCTGAACCAGATTGGATCCGTCTCCGAGACACTGGAGGCAATCAAGATGGCACATAAGGCAGGTTACACGGCGATTGTATCCCACCGTTCCGGCGAGACCGAGGATACGACGATCGCAGATCTGGCGGTCGCATTGAATACCTGCCAGATCAAGACGGGCGCACCGAGCCGGAGTGAGCGCGTGGCAAAATACAACCAGCTTCTGCGGATTGAGGAAGAGCTGGGAACCGGCGCACAGTATCCGGGGAAGGAGGCATTTAATAAAAATTAAGTTGTCTTTTTTGCGAGATATCGTGCAGACAAGCAATCTGTTACATTGCATGAAATGTGTGAATTGTTCCGAAAACGAATGCATTTCCTCAGAAACAGACAAAAATCATCTGGGGAAATGCCGGATGGCGTCGAAACAAAGGAAAATAGAATACAACTTTGAAAAGGAATGCGTTTTACCGTACAACCAGGACGGAGAGAAACGTATTCCTTTTTGTTTTGCATAAGACCGAAAAAAGGAATATTGCTAAAAGTTTGACAATATTTTAAAAAATAATCGTTTTTATACGAAATTTATTGACAAAACAGTGGGAATGATTGTAAAATAACTGTAAAGCAAATATGAAAAAAGGATTTATTTTTTTTGAACGAATGGAAAAACGTTTTACCAAAGGAATGGTCCGGCGGATAACGTATTTCACATAAAAAGGAGGATGAAAGAATGAGAAAGAGAACATTAAGCATTGTACTTGCAGCAGCAATGTGTGCCAGCTTAACAGCCTGCGGCGGTGGCGGAAGTACTGCTGAGACAACGGCAGCTGACAGCAGCAATACCGAGACAAAGGCAGCCGACGCTTCAGAGAAATCTGACAAACCGCTTCGTGTGTGTGTTGTCTACACCGGCAACTTAGGTGATAAGAGCTACAATGACTCCTGCAACATGGGTGCACAGAAAGCAGTTGAGGATTTCGGCATCGAGCTTAAGAGCCTTGAGGGTACCACTGCTGAAGAGTGGAAAGCAAACCTACTTCAGGCTTGTGATGACGGCTACGATTTAATCATCGGTGCTTCTTCCAACATCGCAGATTATATCACTGAGAATGCATCCAGTTATCCGGATACCAAGTTTGCAGTTATCGATACAACCGTTGATCTGCCGAACGTTGAGTCCATCAGCTTTGCTCAGAATGAGGGCTCCTTCCTGGCAGGTGCGGCAGCAGCTATGTTCACCACCAAGACCGATATCCCGAATGTCAATGAAGATCATATCATCGGCTGGGTAGGCGGTATGGATATTCCGGTACTTCATGACTTCTATACAGGTTATGAGCAGGGCGCGAAGTATATCGATCCGGATATCAAGATTCTTCAGGCTTTTGCAGGAAGCTGGACGGATCCGTTAAAGGGTAAAGAGCTGACGTTAGCACAGTATGAGCAGGGTGCTGATATTGTCATGAACGTAGCATCCGGTACCGGTGTTGGTATTCTGGAAGGTGCAAAAGAAGCTGACAAATACGCAATCGGCGTTGACTTAAACCAGGATTCCGATCAGCCTGGACATGTTCTTACTTCCATGGTTAAGAGAGTTGATAATGCTTGCTATCTGGTTATCCAGTCTGCAGTAGAGGGAACTTTTGAGGGCGGCACAACCAAATATCTGGCATTGAAGGACGGCGGTGTCAGCCTGACCGATTTCTCTGTTATCAAAGAATCTCTGGGCGACAAATTCCCGCAGGATATCGTTGATAAGTGTGATGAGCTTGCCGAGAAGATCAAATCCGGCGAGATCGTAGTTGAAAACTATGAAGGATTTGGCCCACAGGCATAATTGATAAAGACAAGGCCGGGAGCGAGTGAAACCTGGCGGCGAAGGGGGATCTGAATTCTTTCAGGTTCCCCTTCATTTTCAACAAAATGTTTTTTCTTGGAAAGAGCCGTCAGGCATTTCCGGACGAGAGGGTGATCGAATGAACGAATACGTAGTGGAGATGAAAGGAATTGTCAAAAATTTCGGGCAGGTTCAGGCGGTAAAGCATGGTGAATTTACTCTGAAAAAGGGCGAGATCCATTCACTGATTGGTGAAAATGGAGCTGGTAAATCCACCATGATGAAGCTTCTGTACGGCATGTATCCCATTGACGAGGGCGAGATTATCGTCAAAGGTGAACCGATGGGAGCCATCACACCGAAGCTTGCAATTGAGCACGGTGTCGGCATGGTCCATCAGGAATTTATGCTGGTGAATGAGCTGACGGTTCTGGAGAATATTATTCTGGGATTTGAACCGAAAAAGGGATTGACAATTGACTTTGACAAGGCAAGAAAAGAAGTTAAAAAGTATATTGAACAGTATCATATGGACGTGCAGCTGGATAAAAAGGTAAGCCAGATTTCAGTAGGTGAGGCGCAGCGTGTGGAGATTATCAAGACATTGATGCGAGGTGCTGATATCATCATTCTGGATGAGCCTACAGCGGTTCTGACCCCTCAGGAGGCGGAACGTCTGTTTGAAATCCTGAATAATCTGAAACAGGATGGAAAATCCCTTGTCT
The DNA here is from genome assembly GCF_003478145.1 of Clostridium sp. AF29-8BH. Lineage (NCBI taxonomy): Bacteria > Bacillati > Bacillota > Clostridia > Eubacteriales > Clostridiaceae > Clostridium > Clostridium sp. AF29-8BH. Next base: position 87,886 of record NZ_QUEL01000005.1, read on the forward strand.
TTATTTCTCATAAGCTGAATGAGGTTATGGCAATATCAGACCGCATCTCTGTGATGCGTCAGGGACAATATATGGGCACTGTTAATAAAGAGGAAACCTCTCCGCTGGATCTGACCAAACGAATGATCGGACGTGAAGTATTCTTAAACATTGATAAGGCTTATTCTGAGGTGGGAGATACGATTCTGGAGGTTCAGGATGTGTGGATTCCCAGTCAGAAGGAGACATCGAAGATCCGGGGCATGTCCCTGCATGTCAAGACCGGCGAGATTGTCGGCGTGGCAGGTATCGATGGAAATGGACAGAGTGAGCTGGTTGAGGCGATCACCGGACTCCGCAAGGTAGAGAAAGGCAAGATCCTTCTTTGTGGTAAGGATATTACGAATCAGAGTCCGAGAAAAGTAAGGGAGAGCGGTCTTTCCCATATTCCGGAGGACCGAAATACAAGAGGTCTGAACCGTGCCATGACCATTGAGGAAAATCTGATTGCAGTTCGGCTGGATCAGCCTCCCTTTACCAAGGGCATCATGATGAATAAATCGGGACAGGATGCCTATGCAAAGGAGATGGTAGAGCAGTTTGATATCCGCCCGGCGGATTATAATCTTCCTACATCCTCCTTATCCGGCGGCAATGCACAGAAGGTAGTAGTAGCCCGGGAGGTATCTCTTGGCAATAAGCTTCTGGTAGCATCCCAGCCTACCAGAGGTGTAGATATCGGTGCCATCGAACTGATTCGAAACACCCTGGAAAAGGCGAAAAAGGCAGGCGCCGGTGTTCTGTTGGTTTCGGCAGAGCTGGAGGAGATTATCTCCCTTTCGGATCGTATCGTAGTTATCCATGAAGGTAAAATTACCGGCGAGATGAGGGCCGACGAGGCCAATGAAAACAATCTGGGTCTGCTTATGATGGGCGGTACAGACACAGGGAAGGACGGTGAAGCAGCAGTATGAATCAGACATTAAATGGTATTCGAAGGATTCTTATTACGATACTCGTTGCGATGGGTGTCGGTGCGCTGTTTATCATAGCCATCGGGGAAAATCCCATTGATGCATATGCGGCGCTGTTCCGCGGTGCTTTTGACGGAAAGCTCCGTCTGGGCACAACCTTGGCAGGATTTACTCCGCTGCTGCTGACATCCATTGCCTTTGCAGTTGCAGCGAAAGCAGGTGCTTTTAACGTAGGTGTTGAGGGCGAGGTTTTCTTGGGCGGTATCACAGCTGCTTATATTGGCATTAACTGGACCTTCCTTCCGAAGCCGGCTCTGTATGTGGCCTGTTTTGTAGGCGCTATGGCGGTAGCAGCTGCCTGGGCCTTTATTCCGGCGGTTCTGCGTGCCTATTATAATGTAAATGAAGTATGTACCACCATTTTGATGAACACGGTAGCCCTTTATATTACATCTTATCTGGTCAGCGGACCTATGAGTGCGGGTACTGCTAACGCTCAGTCCCTGCCGGTTACGGTAAGGCTGTATCAGTTTATGAAACCCAGCAGTGTTAACGTAGGTATTTTCATCGCGGCCATCACCGTGATTGTGATTATTTTTATGCTTCAGAAGAGCAGCTGGGGCTATAAGATTCGTACCGTTGGCCTGAATCCGACTCATGCGGATTATGTGGGAATTGATTCTAAGAAGGTGTTTATCGGTGCCATGATGCTTTCTGGTATGTTGGGCGGCATGGCAGGATGCATCGAGGTTCTGGGTGTTCATGGATATTTCCTGAACAACTTTGCAACCGGACTTGGAAGCAATGGTATGCTGGCAGCTCTGATTGTAAAGAACAACATGGTTTCGACTCCATTTATGGCATTTTTCCTGGCAGTTTTAAAATCGGGCGCTATGGGAATGCAGCAGTCAACCGGTGTGCCGAAATCACTGGTTGATACCATTACAGCAGTTTTCATTATCATAGCGACCATGGAGACTGCATTCCAGTTTACAAAGAAACGTAAAAAGAAAACGGAGGGGAAGAAGGAGGATAAGGCATGAATGCGATAATGCAGAATTTTGATAAAATCTTTAATGCGTCGCTGATTTATGCAACGTTTCGTTCAGCGACTCCGATCATCTTTGCCGCTCTTTGTGCGGCAATCACCCAGCAGGCCAATATCTTAAATATCGGTACTGAGGGTATCATGCTGGTAGGTGCTTTTACAGCAGTAGCGGTCAGCTACTTTACCGGAAGCTGGCTGTTAGGTATCATCGCGGCGATGATCGCGGGTGCTGTGATTGCGATGATCATGCGGTCGGTCACATCCGTTATAACTCTGAGATCTGTGCGATCGGTATGGGTATCAACTTGCTGGCGCTGGCGCTCACAAAATTCATGGTAAATGCGATCTTCCACAGCACCGGCAGTTTTTCCAGCCCGGACATCAAAGCAATTCCGCGTGTGTCGCTCGGATTTTTAGACAATCTGCCGGTGGTTGGCGACCTGTTTAACAACTGGTGTGTGACCGAGTGGTTTGCCATCGTTCTGATTATTCTGCTTCAGTTCTTCTTTTATAAGACTGTATGGGGACTGCGTCTGCGTGCGGTGGGGCAGTTTCCGGAAGCAGCCAAGACGGCAGGTATCAAGGTAAATGCAATCAAATATCAGGCGATGCTGCTTTCTGGTCTCATCGGTGGTCTGGCAGGTGCACATCTTTCCCTGGGATACAGTACCCAGTTTATCGAGAACATGACCAATAACCGTGGTTTCATGGGCGTTGCAGCCATGTATTTCGGCGGCGCGAACCCGGTTCTGACCACACTGGGCTGTCTGCTCTTTGGATTTTCAGATTCCGTCGGTGCCCGTCTCCAGGCATATGGCATTCCATCCCAGTTCGTTCTGATGATGCCGTATATCGTGACCATTGCGGTACTGGCAATTTCCATGATTGCGAAGATTTCAACCAACAAGAAGAGAGAATCTTCCCTGCATGTGGGAAGCTGATGATGAAGAAAGATAAAACACTATAAGGAGGACATAATCAGATGGAAAAGACAAAAATTATTCTTGACTGCGATCCGGGACATGATGACGCGGTCGCGATCACGCTGGCGGCGAACAGTGACAAGATCGATCTGTTAGGTATTACAGTCGTAGCAGGCAACCAGACGCTGGAGAAAACGCAGATTAATGCGAGAAATGTGTGCCAGTGGCTCGGTGTGGATGTGCCAGTGTATGCGGGCTGCGGACAGCCGATGGTGCGTGAAAAAATGATAGCGGGCGATATCCACGGTGAAACAGGGCTGGATGGTCCGGTTTTCCCGCCGCTGACAAAAGAATTAGAGAAAGAGCATGCAGTCAATTTCATCATCAAAACCCTGATGGAGTCCGACGGCGATATCACGATGGTGACAACCGGTCCGATGACCAATCTGGCGATGGCGATGCGGATGGAACCGGCGATTATTCCGAAGATCAAACAGATCGTCCTGATGGGAGGCGCGTATACCAATGGTAACGTAACTCCAGCAGCAGAGTTCAATATCATCGCCGATGCGGATGCAGCATATGTATGCTTTACCAGCGGACGCCCAATCACGATGATGGGTCTGGATGTTACCCGCAAGGTACTGTGCTATCCGGAGATCGTTGACCGGATGGAGAAGATAGGCAATAAGGCATCCAAGCTCTTTGCGGATCTGATGCGCTTCTTCTGCAAGACCCAGAAAGAGGTATTTGGCTGGGAAGGCGGACCTCTGCACGATCCGGTTACGATCGCATGGCTGATTGATCCGAGCGTTGTGACCCTGAAACCGATGCATGTGGACATTGACATCCGCAGCGTCCAGTCCTACGGACGTACTAACTGCGATTTCTTCGGTTACGGCGGACAGGAGCCGACTGCAAACGTAGCGATCGATATCGATGCGGCGAAGTTCTGGGATATCGTTGAGGCAGGGCTGAGAAGATACAGCGAGGCATAGTTCATAATACTTGTGTTCGGAGGCAGATATAGATGAGAGACCTGAAAGAAGTTTTAGAGCAGAACAAAGAGAAATATATCGAAGAACTCAAGAATCTGGTGGGAATTGATACTCATGACTTAGGGCACGGAATCGACGGTGGTCTGGAGAAACAGGGACAGGAGTATATGGTAAACCTGTTTGAATCGATGGGAGCCGACGAGATCACGGTGGATCCGATGGATGAGGCTGTGATTCAGGAAAGCTACAAAAAGCATCAGGAAGGAAACCTGGGGCACAACCAGACCGACCGTGCCAATGTCTATGCGACATTTAAAGGAAAACAGGGCGGAAAAAGCCTGTTATTTAACGGTCATATTGACGTTATGCCGGCGGAGATGGAAGACGGCTGGACGAACCCGCCGTTTGAGCCGGTAATTCGGGATGGCAAGATGTACGGACGCGGCTGCACGGATATGAAGGGCGGTCTGATGGCATCGGTGATGGCGGTAAAGCTTTTGCAGGATGCCGGGTATGAGCTGCCGGGCGATGTGACAATTACCTCCGTGTGTGACGAGGAAGGCGGAGGCAATGGCTCGATCCAGGCGGTAATGCGCGGTCTGAAAGCCGACGGCGTTGTCAACTGCGAGCCGACCGACGATACCCTGATTCTGGCGCATATGGGCTGGGTATTCTTTAAGGTTGATTTTGAAGGAAAAGCGTGCCATTCCGGTGCAAAAGCCGAGGGCGTCAGCGCGATCGAGAAGGCGATCAAAGTAATTCAGGGGTTAAATGAGATGGAGCACCGCTGGCTTCTGACGATCCGCCACCGCCTGCTTCCGCCGCCGAGCTTAAATATCGGCGTGATCGAGGGTGGAACCGCCGGTTCTACCGTGCCGGGCGAGTGCAGTTTTTCTACCTGCGTCCACTATGTTCCGACCCTGATGAATCAGGATATGGTTGTAAAGGAATTTACAGAGGTCGTTGAGCGGATCAGCCGTTCCGACGCGTGGATGGAGGCACATCCGCCGAAGATTTCCATTTACCAGACCGGACACGGGTTTGAGATGGAGGAGGATCATCCGCTGGTAGACACCTTTAAGGAGGCGTACAGTGAGGCACTTTCGCGCAACGTGAAGGTGGAAGGATCCCATTTTGGCTGTGATTCCCGCCTGTGGCGCAACATTGCCGGATGCCCGACGATCCAGTACGGACCGGGTGAGGGCGCACAGTGCCATACCGTGGATGAGTGGCTGAAGCTCGATTCCTATCTGGAAGCGATTCTGGTGTATGCGAAACTGATTTTGGCGTGGGGAAAAAATAAATGAGAAAAGGAGATATGATCATGAGCAAGAAAGTATTACTGGCAGGCGAGTCCTGGATGAGCTATACCACCCATGTAAAGGGCTTTGACGCGTTTTATACCTCTACCTATGAGACAGGAGAGAAATGGCTGAAAGCTGCATTGGAGGCAGGCGGCTACGAAGTAACCTTCCTTCCAAACCATCTGGCAAATGAAGAATTTCCATTTACAATGGAAGAACTGAAACAGTATGATCTGGTAATTCTGTCCGATATTGGAGCGAACACCCTGCTTCTGCCGGGTGCTACGTTTAACCGCAGTGAGAAAATGCCGAACCGCTGCAATCTGATCCGCGACTATGTCAACGATGGCGGCGCTCTTCTGATGGTCGGCGGCTATCTGACCTTCTCCGGCGTGGATGCAAAGGGCAAATGGCATGACACAGCCGTACAGGAGGTTCTTCCAGTTGAGGTTCTGACGGTCGATGATCGTATGGAACACTGCGAGGGTGTAAAACCGGTAACCGTGGGCGAGCATGAAGCTTTAAAGGGCATTCCGACCGACTGGCCGGAGGTTCTCGGTTACAATAAGGTAATCGCAAAACCGGAGGCAGAGGTTCCGGTTACTGTAGAGGGCGATCCGTTTATCGCGTTTGCTTCTTATGGAAAAGGGCGCAGCGGTGTTGTCACAACCGACTGTGCACCGCACTGGGCACCGCCGGAATTCTGTGAGTGGGAATACTACAATAAATTGTGGCAGAATATCGCAGACTGGCTGATTCAGAAATAAGATAGCAGGAAAAAGGAGAGCGCGTATGGACGGAGCGGTGAAACTTTTAAAAGAGCTTCTGACCATTCGGAGTGTCAATGGACGGGATGACGAGGGAGCAGTGGCAGAATATTTGTGCAAGTATTTCGAACAATCGGGAATTTCTGCACATATACAGCGGATTGACGCGACACACGCCAATGTGCTGGCGGAGCTTGAGGGGGAGTCGGATGGCGCTCCGATCTTCTGGAACGGGCATCTGGACACGGTTCCTTACGGAGATACCGGAGAATGGAAGACTGACCCGGCGGTTCCGGTGGAACGGGACGGTTTTCTCTATGCCCGCGGTGCCAGCGATATGAAGAGTGGGCTTGCCGCGATGGTGTACGCGCTCTGTGAATATAAAAAATCCGGTCGTCCGGTGCCGCGTACGATCCATTTCCTCGGAACCTGTGATGAGGAAAAGGGCGGCATCGGCGCCAGGGAGATCTTAAAGGAAGTCCCGGAGACGTCGATTGGAACGCTTCTGATAGGAGAACCGACGGGATGCAGGCTGGGCGTGGCGCAGAAAGGCTGCCTGTGGCTGGAGATAGAAGCACACGGAAAGACGAGCCACGGGGCATACCCGCAGGAGGGTTGCAATGCCGTGGAACAGGCGATGGCGCTGACCGGTGAGATTGAAACATATGTGAAAAGCTTCACACACCCGGTTCTCGGCGCATCGACCGCGCAGGTAACGCAGATTTCCGGAGGCGTGGCGCCAAATATGACGCCGGACACCTGCCGGATTCTCATGGATATCCGTATGACACCAGGACTGACAAGTCAGATGGTAGTCGGTCAGGCGGAGGCGTTTGCGGCGGCGCGTTCCGTTACATCAGAAGAAAAATTCCGCGTCAGCTGCCGGATTGTCAATGACCGGCGGGCGATCGAGATTGGAGAATCCCATCCGCTTGTGAAACAGCTCTCGAAGGGACTGGAGAAAAAAGGGCTTCCGGTGGAGACGACTGGGATTAATTTCTTTACAGATGCTTCGATCCTCGTGGAACACAAGCTGGATGCAGCCGTTCTCTTATTTGGTCCGGGCGAGGCAGGCATGGCGCATAAGCCAAATGAGCGGGTCGAGATAGAAAAATATCAGAAATCCATTCAGGTTCTCATGGATCTGATCGCATCGGAGGTGGATGAGTGAGGGCAACCATCAAGGATATTGCCGCTGCGACTGGTTTTTCCGTGACGACAATCTCACTGGTTCTCAATGGAAAAGGATATAAGATCTCGGATGAGACAAAGAATCAGATCCTAGCGAAGGCGCGGGAACTGAATTATCGTCCGAACCAGCTCGCGGTCAGTCTGGTAAAGCGGCAGAGCAAGACCATAGGATTTATCGTCCCGGATATTTCCAATGTATATTTTGCCAATATGGCGCGTGCGATCGATGAGGCGTGCCGCGAAAATGGCTGGAGTGTGATTCTCTGCAACACGAATGATAATTATGACCGGGATCGCGAGTATATCGATCTTCTGGCGGATAAAGGCGCGGACGGCATTGTGTTTATCATGGCTAAAGATAATACGCGGGAGATGGCGGCGGAGGAGATCGATTATCTGGAATCGATCCACATACCCTATGTGGTAGTTGACCGGATCCCGGAGCTTCGGAACTGTCCGGCGGTCGGTACCGACCATGAGATCGGCGGTTATCTGGCGGCGCGCCATCTGTTAAGCCTTGGACACCGGCGGATTGCCTGCGTTGTGGGACCGCATGCGACCCAGATGGATTCGGAGGCCCGTTACCATGGCTACTGCCGGGCGATGGAGGAGGCGGGAATTCCAGTGGATGAACGTCTCGTCTGTGCCGGCGAGTATACGCAGGAGGGCGGCGCGGCGGCGGTCGAAAAGCTCATTTCACAGGATTTTACGGCGATTTTCGCCTGCAACGACGCTTCGGCGTATGGCGTATGCAGAAAACTCAAGGAATATAGAAAGAAAGTACCGGAAGATGTTTCGGTTGTCGGATACGATGACGTTTTCTATGCACGGATGCTGGAGGTGCCGCTGACAACGGTACGCCAGCAGGTACGGGAGATGGGAAGAGAGGCGGTACGGCTGCTTCTGAAACAGATACGGGAACATAAAAGACCGGAGAGCAAGGTAATCTTTGCGCCGGAACTGGTGGTGCGGGAGAGCACGGCGAGAATACAGCCGTCCCGGTAACCGGAGAGAGAGGGGAGCAGAGTGAAGGTATTGAATTTTGGTTCACTGAATATTGATTATACGTATCAGGTGGATCATTTTGTAAGAGCGGGAGAGACGATGTCCTCCGAGTCGCTGCAGGTATTCAGCGGCGGCAAAGGGCTGAATCAGTCGATCGCGCTGAGCAAGGCGGGCGCAGACGTATGGCACGCCGGAGCTGTCGGAGCCGGGGATGGAGATTTCCTTATCGAGCAGATGAAGAAGGCGGGCGTCCACACGGAGTTGATCGAGCATCTCGACGGGCAGACAGGACACGCGATCATCCAGAAAGATCCGGCAGGGCAGAACTGCATTCTGCTGTATGGCGGTGCCAACCAGCGGATCACGAGGGAAATGGTGGATCGCGTCCTGACACAGTTTGAGGCGGACGATTTCCTGATTTTACAGAATGAGATCAGCGAGATCGGCTATATCATGGAGAAAGCCCATGAAAAAGGCATGAAGATCGTTCTGAATCCGTCCCCGATGAATGCGAAGATCCTGTCCTATCCGCTGGAATATGTGGATTACTTCTTATTAAATGAGGTGGAGGCGTCGGATATCTGCGGCATTGAGGCAACCAAAGATCCGCAGGCGCTGATGAACGGACTGGTAAAACGGTTCCCGGAGGCGAAGATTGTCCTGACACTCGGCGGCGATGGTTCCGTGTACCGCGATGGCGACACAGTCCTTCGTCAGGGAATCTATAAAGTGCCGGTTGTGGACACGACGGCGGCAGGCGATACATTTACCGGTTATTTTATCGGCGGCTTACAGCTCGGTGAAGACCCGAAGACGGCGCTGGAACATGCGGCAAAAGCGGCAGCGATCGCCGTTTCACGCCCAGGAGCAGCTCCGTCGGTGCCGAACCGGGAGGAAGTAGAGACGTTTGAGGGATAAAAAGCACCTGAAAACTTGTCTTTTAAAACAGAATATAGTAAAATACCATTTGGTGGCGTTTCCGAAATTCGGGCTGGTACCGGGATTTGCGGAGGCGCCTCTTTTTGCGCCCGTCTGACTCTTGTCAGTGTGGGCATGTAGAAATAAAAAAGGAGAAGGTAAGTAGAAATGGGAAGAGAACGTTTTTCCTCTCGGCTGGGATTTATCCTGATTTCCGCGGGCTGTGCGATCGGTCTGGGAAATGTGTGGAGATTCCCGTACATTGTCGGTCAGTATGGCGGCGCGGCGTTTGTACTGATTTATGCGGCATTTCTGGTGCTTTTAGGTCTTCCGATCATCGTTATGGAATACTCGGTCGGCAGAGCGAGCCAGAAGAGTGCGGCGCTTTCATTTGATGTGCTGGAGCCAAAGGGTACTAAGTGGCATTTTGAAAAATGGTTCGCGATGGCGGGCAACTATGTCCTGATGATGTTTTATACGACGGTAGCCGGATGGCTTCTGCTGTATGTGTTCAAGATGGCGAAAGGCGATTTCGTGGGTCTGGATGCGGACGGTGTAGCCGGGGAATTTGGCTCTGTACTGGCAAATCCGGGACTGATGACGGTATTTATGCTGCTCTGTGTCGTATTCTGTTTTTCCATCTGTGCGATGGGACTCCAGAACGGCGTTGAGAAGATCACAAAGATGATGATGGTCTGCCTGTTATTCCTGATGGTTGTGCTGGCAATCAATTCGGTGCGGATGGAAGGCGGACGTCCGGGACTTGAATTTTACTTAAAGCCGGATTTTGGCAAGATTCAGGAGGTTGGTGTCGGCAAGGTCGTATTTGCGGCGCTGGGACAGTCGTTCTTTACGTTGAGTATCGGTATCGGTGCGATGGCGATTTTTGGAAGTTATATCGATAAAGAGCGCAGCCTGACCGGCGAGGCAATCAATGTACTGGTCCTTGACACGCTGGTAGCGTTTATGGCAGGACTTATCATTTTCCCGGCGTGTGCGGCTTACGGTATCGAGGCAGGACAGGGACCAAGCCTGATCTTCATCACGCTGCCGAATGTATTTAACCACATGGCAGGCGGACGTTTCTGGGGCACGCTGTTCTTTGTCTTTATGACCTTTGCGGCGGCATCAACGGTCACAGCGGTATTCCAGAATATCGTATCCTTTGCAACGGATCTGACTGGCTGTTCGATCAAAAAGGCAGTCTGCGTCAATCTGGTGGTGATTGCGGTCCTGTCGCTTCCGTGCGTGCTGGGTTTCAATCTCTGGAGTGGTTTCATGCCGTTCGGAGAGGGCAGCAACGTGTTGGATCTCGAGGATTTCATCGTCAGCAACAACCTGCTTCCACTCGGAAGTCTCGTTTACCTGATGTTCTGTACCAGCCGGTATGGATGGGGATTTGAGAATTTTCTCAAGGAGGCAAATGAGGGAAAAGGCGTGAAGTTCCCGCGCCAGGTGCGAGCGTATGTGACATATGTCATTCCACTGATTGTGCTGTTTATTTTTGTGCAGGGGTACTGGAGTAAGTTTTTCCAGTAGACTGTGCAGCTCTTTAGGTAACGAGAACAAAGGAAAGTCCGGCAGAGGCAAACTCCGCCGGACTTTCCTTTGTTCGCCAAGGCTATTGACATAGTATTTAAGAGAAAGTTTTACGGGATTTTTACACAGTTTTGTTAATTCTGTATAAACAAAAGCTATATTATAACCATTTGTATTAATTTTTATACAGAGTGAAGGGGGCAGAAGATTCATTTTTCAATTGTGAATTTTTTTTACCTGTGTTATACTATACGCGGTAGATTCTAGCTCCTACGCCCGATAATATTTTCACAATTTCGGCAGAAAAGGCATCTGACGGGAGGTGAATGGGTGGAGGATGAAGGAAAATTTAGTAAGAGAAAGAGGGTTTAATTGATGGGTTTGGCTACATTTATAGGCGGCATTCATCCATATGAGGGTAAAGAACTGTCTGAGGATAAGCCGATCAAGGTTCTCGAACCGTTACAGGGCGAGATCATGGTTTATCCGCTGTCCCAGCATATTGGCGCACCTGCGAAACCACTGGTAGCGAAGGGCGATCACGTGCTGAAAGGCCAGATCATTGCAGAGGCAGGCGGATTTATTTCCGCAAACGTACTCAGTTCTGTTTCCGGTACAGTAAAGGGAATCGAGTCCAAGCTGGTTGCCAATGGTGCAATGGTTCAGTCAATCCTGGTGGAGAATGACGGTGAAGAAGAGGCGATTGAGGGCTTCGGAACAGACAGAGATGCAACAAAGCTGTCGAAAGAAGAGATCCGTAAGATCGTTAAGGATGCCGGTATCGTCGGCCTGGGCGGCGCTGGTTTCCCGACACATGTAAAGCTTACTCCGAAAGATGAGAACGCAATTGATTACGTTATCGTCAACGGTGCAGAGTGTGAGCCGTACTTAACCAGTGACTATCGTACCATGATGGAGCGTCCGGAGCAGATTATCGGCGGCCTGAAGGTTATGCTTCAGCTGTTTGACAATGCGAAGGGTGTTATCGGTATCGAGAACAACAAGCCGGAGGCTATCAAGAAGCTGACGGAGATGGTAAAGGACGAGCCGAGAATCGAAGTATGTCCGCTGCTTACCAAGTACCCGCAGGGTGGTGAGCGTACACTTATCTATGCAGTGACAGGACGTGAGATCAATTCTTCCATGCTGCCGGCAGATGCAGGCTGTATCGTAGACAATATTGATACCGTTGCTTCTATTTATAATGCAGTATGCAAGACAACTCCGCTGATCCGCAAGATCATTACGGTAACCGGTGATGCCATTGCAGAGCCGCAGAACTTTGAGGTACGTCTTGGTACCAACTATCAGAGACTGGTAGAGGCAGCAGGCGGCTTTAAACAGGAACCGGAGAAGATGATTTCTGGTGGTCCTATGATGGGACAGGCTCTTTTCAGCCTTGACTTCCCGGTAGCGAAGACTTCATCTGCGCTGACCACCTTTACCAAGGACCAGGTAGCAGCGATGGAGCCGTCAGCATGTATCCGCTGCGGACGCTGTGTAGGCGTTTGTCCGGAGCACCTTGTACCTCCGCTGATGATGAAAGCATCTACGGCTCACGATCTTGAGAAATTCCAGAGCTTAAACGGCATGGAATGCGTTGAGTGCGGATGCTGTGCATATGCTTGTCCGGCAAGACGGCCGCTGACCCAGGCATTCAAAGAGATGCGTAAGGCAGTAGCAGCCAGCCGCAGAAAGTAGGAGGTGGGAAGAAATGGAAAAATTATTAAAAGTATCGTCATCACCTCACGTTCGTGACGGAGTTACGACACAGCGCCTGATGTTTGACGTTGTGATCGCCATGATTCCTGCCAGTGTTTATGGTGTATGGCAGTTCGGCATGAATGCACTTCTGGTTCTGATCGCTACCGTGATCGCCAGTGTGGCAGCCGAGTATCTTTATGAGAAATTAATGCACAAGCCGATTACGATTTCGGACGGCAGTGCAGTTGTTACCGGCATGATTCTTGCACTGAATATGCCGCCGGAAATCCCGGTTTGGATCCCGGTTCTTGGTGCATTCTTTGCAATCATCGTTGTAAAACAGCTTTACGGTGGTCTGGGACAGAACTTCATGAACCCGGCACTGGCAGCCAGATGTTTCCTTCTGACTTCCTTCGCTCTGTTTATGAATAACTTCTCATCCGCAAAGCTTGGATTTGACAGTCTGACAGGTGCAACTCCGCTGGCACAGTTAAGAGCCGGTGAGACAGTGGATCTGGCATCCCTGGTAATCGGACGTATCCCGGGAACTATCGGTGAGGTATCTGTAATTGCCCTGCTGATTGGTGCGATTTACATGGTAGTCCGCAAAGTTATCAGCCCGGTTATCCCGCTGATTTACATTGGAACCGTATTTGTATTTACATTCCTGTTTGGTGGATTCAACCTGACCTATTCTCTCAGTGAGATCTGTGCAGGTGGTCTTATCTTCGGTGCATTCTTTATGGCAACCGATTATGTAACGAGTCCTCTGACTCCGAAGGGACAGATCGTATACGGACTGATCCTCGGAATCGTAACCGGAATCTTCCGTCTCTGGGGTGCTTCTCCGGAGGGCGTTTCCTATGCGATCATCTTCAGCAACCTGCTGGTACCGCTGATTGAGCGCTATACGCTTCCGACAGCATTTGGAAAAGGAGGTCAGAAGAAATAATGAACCAGATTATCAAAAATACAATCATCCTTTTCGTTATTACTCTGGTAGCTGGTATCTGTCTGGGAACAGTACATGATATTACGCTGGATCCGATTGCACAGGCACAGGAGGCAGCAGCTACTAAAACTTATCAGGAAGTTTACCCGGATGCGGCAAGCTTTGATGAACCGCAGGAGCTGGCTGACGCAGTAACTGCTGCAGCGGACAGCATCTCTGAGTGGGGATTTGGAAAAGTTACCATCAATGATGCAAAAGAAGCGCTGGATGCAAGCGGCAACCAGATCGGTTACCTGATTACCTCTACCTCCGCAGAGAGCTACGGCGGCAACGTGCAGATCGCAGTTGGTATCAGCAACGAGGGCGAGCTGACCGGTATCGGTTTCTTAAGCATCAGCGATACGCCAGGTCTTGGTATGAGAGCCAAAGAACCGGATTTCAAGGATCAGTTTATCGGCAAGAAAGCTGAGAACCTGGAAGTTACAAAGACAGGCGCGTCTGCAGATAATCAGATTGAAGCCATCAGTGGTGCAACGATCACTTCCAAGGCAGTCACCAACGCGACAGATGCAGCTATCTATTTCGTGGCTAACTGCCTGGCACAGTAGGAGGTGGAAAGATTATGAATAAATATGTAGAGCGCTTATATAACGGTATCTGGAAAGAAAACCCGATTTTCGTTCAGATGCTGGGTCTGTGTCCGACCCTGGCGGTAACCACTTCCGCCATCAACGGTGTCGGCATGGGACTTTCGACAACCGCCGTACTGATTGCGGCGAACTTTCTGATTGCATTGCTTCGTAAGATCATTCCGGACGGCGTGCGTCTGCCGGCAGAGATCGTAGTCGTAGCATCCTTCGTAACCATCGTAGATATGTTGATGGAAGGTTTCGTTCCAAGCTTATATGCTTCCCTGGGACTTTACATTCCGCTGATCGTAGTTAACTGTATCATCCTTGGCCGTGCCGAGGCATATGCTATGAAGAACGGCCCGATCCTGTCTGCATTTGACGGTATCGGTATGGGACTTGGATTTACAGTTGCTCTGGCACTCATCGGTTCCTTCCGTGAGCTTCTGGGTGCAGGTACTATCTTTGGTATCCAGATTATGCCGGCTTCCTATCAGCCGATCTCAATCTTCATCCTGGCGCCGGGTGCATTCTTCGTACTGGCTTGCCTGACTGCTCTTCAGAATCGTCTGAAGATGCCGTGTGCAACAAACGGTTCCGTAAAAGAGAAGAAGAAGGGTGGCTGCTGCAGCGGCGACTGCTTAAGCTGTGCTGGTCATGATGCAGAAGTTAAGAAGGAACAGGAGGAGAAGTGATGAAAGAATTACTTATTATTGCGATAAGCTCGGCGCTGGTCAGCAACGTCGTACTGAGCCAGTTCCTCGGTATCTGCTCCTTCGTCGGCGTATCCAAAAAAGTTGAAACAGCAGCTGGTATGGGTGGTGCGGTTATTTTCGTTATTACCATCGCATCTATCGTTGCAAACCTGATTTATCAGTTCGTTCTGGCACCGCTTGGTATCGATTACCTGAAAACCATCGTTTTCATTCTCGTTATCGCAGCACTGGTTCAGATCGTTGAGATGTTCTTAAAGAAGTGCATGGTTTCCCTGTATAACGCGCTGGGTGTATTCCTTCCGCTGATTACAACAAACTGTGCCGTTCTTGGTGTTGCCCTGACAAACGTCCAGAACGGATATGGATTTTTACAGAGCGTGGTAAATGGTGTTGGTACAGCCGTTGGTTATACCATCTCCATCGTGCTTCTGGCAGGTATCCGTGAGCACATCGAGGGAAATGATATCCCGTATAACTTCCAGGGATCTCCTATCGTACTTGTAACGGCTGGTCTGATGGCGATTGCATTTCTCGGATTTTCCGGATTACTGTAGAAGGAGGAGACGAAAATGGATATGAATTCAATCATTATCGCTGCTGTCGTGATCGCGGCAGTCGGCATCATCGTTGGTGTCGGTCTGGGTCTGTTCGGCGCGAAATTTAAAGTTGAAGTAGATGAAAAAGAGGCAGCTGTCCGTGAAGAGCTGCCAGGCAACAACTGCGGCGGCTGTGGTTACCCGGGCTGTGATGGTCTTGCAAAGGCCATCGCAGAGGGCAAAGCTCCGGTTAATGCCTGCCCGGTCGGCGGTGCTCCGGTTGGCGAGAAGATCGCTGCTATCATGGGTGTAGAGGCTGGTTCCTCTGAGAAGAAGGTAGCTTTCGTTAAATGTAAAGGTACCTGCGACAAGACAAAAGTACAGTACGAGTACCATGGTATCGAGGACTGTGCGAAGGCATCCGTTGTACCGGGTGGCGGTGCAAAGGCATGTTCTTACGGCTGTACCGGCTTCGGTACCTGTGTGAAGGCATGTAAATTCGATGCAATCCACGTGGTAGACGGCGTAGCGGTTGTAGACAAAGAGAAGTGTGTAGCGTGTGGTGCCTGCGTGGCAGCCTGCCCGAAACATCTGATCGACCTGGTACCGTACAAGGCAAAACATCTGGTACAGTGCAGCTCCCACGATCGTGGACCGGCTGTCAAGGCAGCCTGCCAGGTTGGCTGTATCGGCTGTACGCTGTGTACCAAGCAGTGTAAGTTTGACGCAATCCATATGGATAACAACGTAGCTGTTATCGATTATGAGAAGTGCGTAAACTGCGGAGCTTGTGCAGCGAAGTGCCCGGTTAAGGTTATTCAGTAAATAACGTAAAAGAATACGGAAATAAAAAGTCCGGTTGAACCGTTTGAAAAGATGGTTCAGCCGGATTTTTTTGGTTAAAAGATAAGGTGCTTTTCTAAAGCATCCGATGAAGGGGTTCTTTGAAATTTTTGATGTTATGCTATACGAAATTTAAAGGATTGCTTTTGCTAATGCAGTATGTATCACATTTAATAATGCCTGTGAGGTATACTGGCTGCCACTTTCAAAGGAGAGATTTTCAAGCGATTGCGTGCTCACGATCTGCTCCGAGAGATGCGAAGCGGAGGAGGAGAGCAGTGGGTACATAGTTTCGATGGAATCGCTTAAAGGACGGCAGGTAACAGAGGTGATCTGGGTGGAATCAACCGTGACTTCGACGTTGACTGCCTGGCTGCCGAGTGTCAGGGTAGAACTGTACATACCAGGCAGATAGGAAATGCCGACCGCAGCGGGAGCGGAGGCGCTCTGCGTCTTCCTGCCCGGTCGGAACATGATGAGAAGAAGGGCGATGAGAAGAAGCCCCAGTCCGATAAAGATAGCAGTATAAATAATCTCTTTCATGCGGAGTACGACAATTTTTGTTTTTGAGCTCATAAAAATCCCCGGAATTCGTTTAATACAGTGTATGAGCGAATTTCGGGGAAAATGTTTTTAAATTATATAGAAGGGGTATTAAACATTAAAACGGAACAGCACAACATCGCCGTCCTTCACCACGTAGTCCTTGCCCTCCATGCGTACCAGCCCTTTTTCTCTGGCTGCATTGTAGGAACCGCAGTCTAAAAGATCCTGATAGTTGACTACCTCGGCTTTGATGAAACCGCGCTCAAAATCAGAGTGGATCTTTCCAGCTGCCTGCGGAGCTTTGGTGCCGACCTTGATGGTCCATGCGCGTGTCTCGGTTTCTCCGGCAGTCAGATAACTGATGAGACCAAGCAGACGGTAGCTGGCTGCGATCAGTTTTTCAAGACCGGATTCGGTCAGACCGAGATCTTCGAGGAACATCTTTTTCTCGTCCTCGTCCAGTTCTGCGATTTCCTGTTCAATCTGTGCACAGATAACAAATACCTCACTGTCGTTCTCAGCTGCAAATTCGCGAACCTGTTTTACATATTCATTGGAAGCACCGTCATCTGCCAGATCATCCTCAGATACGTTAGCAGCGAAGATAACCGGTTTCCAGGTTAAGAGATCCAGCGTATTGATGAACGTGAGTTCATCCTCGTCCTCCGGCTCAAAGCTCTTAGCCAGATTGCCGTTTTCAAGGTGCGCATACAGTTTTTTCAGAGTTTCCAGCTCTTTTGCAAGGGATTTATTTCCCATGGCGCTCTTGGTTGTCTTGGCAATACGGCGTTCCAGAACTTCCATATCGGAGAAGATGAGCTCCAGGTTGATGGTTTCGATATCGCGGAGCGGATTGACGCTGCCGTCTACATGGATAACATTTGGATCCTCAAAGCAACGGACAACGTGTACGATCGCGTCTACCTCACGGATATTGGCAAGGAACTGGTTTCCAAGACCTTCGCCCTTGGAAGCGCCCTTTACCAGACCAGCGATATCAACGAACTCGATCACAGCCGGAGTGATTTTGGCAGAATTATAAAGAGCTGCTAACTGACCCAGACGCGGATCCGGAACCGGTACGACACCGACGTTCGGATCGATGGTACAGAACGGGTAATTGGCAGACTCAGCGCCGGCCTTGGTCAGAGAATTAAACAGTGTACTTTTGCCTACGTTTGGCAGACCTACGATACCTAATTTCATTTTATGATTTACCTATCCGAAAACCCTTTGCTTATCAGGATTTCCGCCTTTCTTTCGGTTTCTTATTGCGCCTTTTTACGCCCTTTTTGTAATGTTTCTTAATTTTAATGAAAGAAATCAATGCAACTATGTATTATAGCAGAAAGACAGCGCTTTTTCAATCTCAAAGGAGACATTTTGTGGCTATAGGAATGCAGAAATGGTTACTGGACACGTATGCGTGAGCAGGAAATGTGTAATGGTTGTCTATTTTCCTGTTTAAGAAGTAAGAAAGGATTTTTTTAGGGAGCTGCGGAGTGGTAGGATAGGGCTGAAATACATGATTTTGCAGTAGAAAGAAACTATAAAAATATAGGAATAATTAGAACAAATAAAAAAAAATAAAAAAAACAAAAAAATGCTTGCATTCGCGGAGCGCCTGTGCTATACTAACCTTCGTCAGTGAGTGACTCACTCGACAGGCAAAAATAAAAAGCAGTAAGCGGGAGTGCTGGAATTGGCAGACAGGCAAGACTAAGGATCTTGTGGGTGTATGCTCGTGTGGGTTCAAGTCCCATCTCCCGCAGTGAGCAGAAGTGGCGGAATTGGCAGACGCGCACGGTTCAGGTCCGTGTGATGGCAACATCATGAGGGTTCAAGTCCCTTCTTCTGCATGACTGATAGCCCGGTACAGAGATGTGCCGGGTTTTTGCTATACTCTGATTCAATAAATTCAGATATAAATTTGCGGAAAACAGGCTTGCAATTTAAATGAAATTGTGCTATACTACTCTTTGTCGGTGAGAAAATCATCGAATAGAGAAAATTGAAAAACAGTAAGCGGGAGTGCTGGAATTGGCAGACAGGCAAGACTAAGGATCTTGTGGGTGTATGCTCGTGTGGGTTCAAGTCCCATCTCCCGCAGTAAGCAGAAGTGGCGGAATTGGCAGACGCGCACGGTTCAGGTCCGTGTGATGGCAACATCATGAGGGTTCAAGTCCCTTCTTCTGCATGATCGATAGCCCGGTACAGAGATGTGCCGGGTTTTGTTTTGTTAAAAAAATAGATAGAATATGATGCTGGGATTTGCCATATAAGCATAAACTGTAAAATGAGTGAATTAGTGAATGGCAAGAGCCAGAAAAAAGAAAACCTTTTAAACTTATCTTTGGATGCGACAGAAGCGGAACGGGAAAAGTCCCCGGCACTTCAGATGGGATATGACCAGAATACGAAACGCTGGGAATTAATCATTCAATATAATGGAACTGTGGAAAAGTTGCAGGAACAGCTGCCGCAGGCGGAAATTTATCCACTTTCCGGCGGCTACGCGATTGTGCGGCTCCCTGAATCGCAGGTGGATGATCTGGCAGGATTATCACAGGTTGAGTATATAGAAAAGCCGAAGCGTCTTTATTTTGAGGTGAACCGGGCGATTCGTGATACCTGTATTGCGCCGGTGCAGAGCGGAAATCAAGTCTCTCAAAACGTGTATGGCAGAGATGCTGATTTAAGTGGTCGCGGCACATTGACTGCCATCATCGACTCCGGAATCGATTATTTCCATCCGGACTTTCGAAACGCAGATGGAACGACGCGCATCGCCGCACTCTGGGATCAGGAGCAGAACCGGATTTATACGCGGGAGGAGCTCAACCGGGCATTGGAGGCGGGCAGCCGGGAACGCGCTTACGAGATCGTCCAGTCGCGGGATGTGAGCGGGCACGGGACGTCAGTTGCGGCGATTGCAGCCGGAAATGGCTGGGAGGGCGGCGGACACTACCGGGGAGTAGCCTGGGAGAGTGAACTTCTGGTCGTGAAGCTTGGAACGCCGCTTGCGGATTCATTTCCCAGGACAACAGAGCTGATGCGGGCGTTGGACTATGTGGTGGGAATCGCACAGGAATGGCGGATGCCGGTGGCGGTGAATCTGAGCTTTGGAAATACATACGGTTCGCATGACGGAACCAGCCTGCTGGAGACGTATCTAAATTCGATGGCAGAGCGGGGGCGGACTTCCATCATCGTGGGAACCGGAAATGAAGGATACAGCATGGGACACCGGGCGGGATTTCTGCAGATGGGACGTCCGGTGGAGATAGAGCTTGCAGTGGGGGAATATCAGACGGGCTTCGGTGTGCAGCTATGGAAATTGTATCAGGACCGGTTTTCAGTAGAAATTTTCAGCCCGGGCGGCAGCAGCACCGGGGTGATCCGGGAATCATTGGGAGCACAACGGCTTTCCTATGAGACGGAAGAGATTCTTCTATATTATGGGATGCCGAGTCCATACAGTCAGGCGCAGGAGATTTATCTGGATTTGATTCCAAAAGGAAGCTACATTCAGGACGGGCTCTGGAAAATCCGTCTGATTCCAGAAGAAATACGGGATGGTCAGTATGATCTGTGGCTGCCAGCGGGCATGGCACTGAACAGAGAAACACGTTTTTTGGCGGCATCGCCGGACACGACGCTGACAATCCCATCGACCGCCAGCCGGGCGATTTCGGTTGGGGCGTACGATGACGCCACGCAGGCGTATGCAGATTTTTCCGGTCGTGGATTTTCAAGATTGGGGCATCCGATCAAACCAGAGCTGGCGGCACCTGGTGTAAATATCATCACCGCCCGCGCAGGCGGCGGATATGAGGCGGTGACAGGAACTTCCTTTGCCGCTCCATTTGTGACCGGATCGGCGGCGCTGATGATGCAATGGGGGATTGTAAATGGGAACGATCCCTATCTGTATGGGGAGAAGCTGAAAGCATATCTCATCCGCGGGGCGCGGAGTCTGCCTGGGGAGACGGTATATCCGAATGAGAGGGTGGGGTATGGGGCATTGTGTCTGGAGCGAAGTTTCCCGTTGTAAAAACAATAGGAAGTGCAAGGTGCACAAAAAACAATAAATGAAATTGTAAATTATATTTAAAGTGTTAATTGAATTTTCCGCTCAAAAGAGTATAATTTATATGATATAAAATGCAATGAGCATGGAAAGACATAAAAGAACGGAAATACAGAGAGTCACTGGATGGATCGGGAAAGCTGTTGGGATAGAAAATTCGCCTTTGTTATCCGACTGGATAGCAGAGGCGTTTTTTTATAAATAAACAAAGGAAAGAGGTTTAACTATGAGTGGAGTAATGATGATGATAATCGCCATCGTTGTTCTGGGAGGAGCATACCTCCTGTACGGGCGTTATCTCCAGAATAAGTGGGGCATCGATCCGAATGCCAAAACTCCGGCATATGAGATGGAGGACGGTGTCGATTATGTACCGGCTGATACAAACGTTGTGTTTGGTCATCAGTTCGCGTCGATCGCCGGTGCGGGTCCGATCAATGGTCCGATCCAGGCGGCAATTTTTGGATGGCTTCCGGTCCTGCTTTGGATTTTAATCGGCGGCGTATTTTTCGGCGCCGTTCAGGATTTTGCATCCATGTATGCGTCTGTCAAAAATAAGGGACGTACAATCGGATACATCATCGAAGAGTACATTGGAAAATTAGGAAAGAAATTATTTCTTTTATTCTGCTGGCTGTTCTGTATTCTGGTTGTCGCAGCGTTTGCAGACGTTGTAGCGGGAACATTTAAGGGATTTACGGTCGATGAGGCAGGTGCTGTCACAAAGATAGCGGCAAATGGAGCCGTTGCAACTACTTCTATGTTATTTATCATCGAGGCAGTTGCACTTGGATATTTCCTCAAATATACCAAATTCAACAAATGGATCAACACAGCCGTCGCTATCTTATTACTGGTGGCAGCGATCGCGCTGGGACTGAATTTCCCGGTCTATGTCGATCTTGGAACCTGGCATATTATTATCTTTGTGTACATTCTGATTGCCAGTGTCGCTCCGGTATGGGCGCTGCTTCAGCCGCGTGATTATCTGAACAGCTATCTGCTGATCTTTATGATCGTCGGTGCAGTTATCGGTGTATTTGTGGCCAATCCGGCATGTAATTTGAAACCGTTTACAAGCTTTAATGTAAATGGACAGTATATGTTCCCGATTTTATTTGTAACGATTGCCTGTGGCGCAGTTTCCGGTTTCCATTCTCTGGTATCTTCCGGTACTGCATCTAAACAGATCAAAAATGAAAAGAACATGCTTCCGGTTTCGTTTGGCGCAATGCTGATGGAGAGTATGCTTGCTATCATCGCACTGATTGCAGTTGCTTCCTTTGCAGATGGCGAGGCAGCAGCACAGGGACTTACCACCCAGCCGCAGATTTTTGCAGGCGCGATCGCAAACTTTCTTTCCGTAGTTGGTCTGCCGCATTCGCTTGTATTTACATTAATCAACCTGGCGGTATCTGCATTTGCACTGACTTCCCTGGATTCGGTTGCCCGGGTAGGACGTCTGTCGTTCCAGGAATTTTTCATGGATTCGGACACAGACGAGGAAAATATGAGCCCGTTTGTAAAAGTAGTAACCAATAAATATTTTGCAACCATCATCACACTGGTACTCGCGTACCTGCTTACCAAGGTCGGCTATGCAGAGATCTGGCCGTTATTCGGTTCTGCAAACCAGCTGTTATCGGTACTTGCTCTTGTAGCTTGTGCAGTATTCTTAAAGAAAACCAAGCGTCAGGGCTGGATGCTCTGGGTGCCGATGCTGTTCATGATGGCAGTTACCTTTACTGCACTGAGCATGACCATCATAAAGCTCACAAACGCATTTATGACGAGCGGTCTGGATCTGGGAAATACACTGCAGCTTGTATTTGCAGTGCTGCTGTTAATCCTGGGTGTATTAGTAGCAATTCAGGGTATCAAGAAACTGCTTGAAAAAGCGGATAAGTAAAAATAATAAGTGAAAATAAAATGTAGATGAGGTCCATCAGGGACAGCCGTTACGTTTTGTATGTATGATAGCAAAGAGAGGATGTCTGTATTCAAAAGAACAGATGTCTTCTCTTTTTCATTCTAAGCCCCTTTGTTCAATAGATGGAAATAAGTAGTCATAATTCCCCTTCTTTCCACATAAAATAAAAAAAGAAAATAGAAAAAGATCAAAAATCCATGGAAAACCTCTGTCCCAAATTACAAAAATATGATATTATTATAAGATAATGGGCGAACTTTCGAATTTATTCCGTAAATTATTCTGAATAAAGGTGGGATCTGGATGAATATCAGAGAAACGATCGAAAAATGGGAACAGGAAACCCTGAGTCCGTATGCGTCGCTGAGTGCGAATACACGGGGACGGGAGCGGAAAGAACCGCTCTGCGACATCCGGCCAGAGTATCAGCGCGATCGCGACCGTATTCTGCACAGCAAATCGTTCCGGCGTCTGAAACAGAAAACGCAGGTTTTTCTGGCGCCGGAGGGCGACCATTACCGGACGCGCCTGACGCACACGCTGGAAGTATCGCAGATAGCGCGCACGATCGCGAAAGCGCTGCGGCTGAATGAGTCTCTGGCGGAGGCGATCGCGCTGGGGCACGATCTGGGACATACGCCGTTTGGTCATTCGGGGGAGGCGGTGCTCAACCGGCTCTGCAGCGAGGGGTTCGCGCATTATCAGCAGAGTGTCCGTATTGTGGAGGTGCTGGAGCAGAAGGGGCAGGGGCTGAACCTGACCTGGGAGGTTCGCAACGGGATCCTGAACCACCGGACGAGCGGTCATCCGGCGACGCTGGAAGGGAATGTTGTGCGGCTTTCAGATAAAATTGCCTACATAAACCATGATATAGATGATGCGATCCGGGGAAAGATCATGAAGGAAGAGGATTTGCCGCGGGAGTACACGGACATTCTGGGAAACAGTGTGCATGAGCGGCTGAATATCATGATCCACGACATCATCGAGCACAGCCAGGACAAGCCGGAGGTGGCGATGTCACCGGAACGCGAGGAGGCGATGCACGGGCTGCGCCGCTGGATGTTTGACCATGTCTACCATGACGGGATTGCGAAAGCGGAGGAAGGGCGCGCACAGCAGATGATCGAGATGCTGTATGGATATTATATGGCGCATCCGGAGGAACTTCCGGAAGAATCCCACCGGATTATGGAGATGAGAAATGAGACGAAAGAGCGCGCGGTATGCGATTATATCGCGGGTATGACAGATATTTACGCGATTGACCGGTTTAAGGAATTGTTTATTCCGAAAGCCTGGAGCGTATAAGGAGGAAGAAATGTATTATCCGGAAGAGGTAATCGAGGAAGTCAGAATGCGTAGCGACATTGTGGATGTGATTTCCGGATACGTGAAGCTGCAGAAGAAGGGAAGCAACCTGTTTGGACTCTGCCCGTTTCATCATGAGAAATCGCCATCCTTTTCGGTGTCGCCGTCCAAGCAGATGTACCACTGCTTTGGCTGCGGTGTCAGCGGCAATGTGATTACGTTTGTGATGGAATATGAAAATTATTCATTCCGCGAGGCGGTTGAGATGCTGGCGGACCGTTCGGGCGTGAAACTGCCGAAGATGGAATATTCTAAAGAGGCAAAGGCGAAGGCGGACCGCAAGGCGGCGCTTCTGGAGATCAATAAGCTGGCAGCCAATTATTTTTATTACCAGCTCAAGCAGCCGCAGGGAAAGATAGGATATGATTATCTGGTAAAGCGGAAGCTGACGGATGAGACGATCCGGCGGTTCGGACTGGGATTTTCCAATAAAATCAGCGACGATCTGTACCGGTATCTGAAAAGCAAGGGCTATGAGGACGAGCTTTTAAAGGATACGGGGCTGGTGACGATCGAGGAGCGCGGCGCCAGGGACAAGTTCTGGAACCGTGTTATGTTTCCGATCATGGATGTCAACAGCCGGGTGATCGGGTTTGGCGGACGTGTCCTCGGGGACGGGGAACCGAAATACTTAAACTCACCGGAGACGATGCTGTTTGACAAAAGCCGGAATCTATACGGACTTAATTACGCGCGTACTTCGAGAAAGAAATATATGATGCTCTGCGAGGGCTACATGGATGTGATTTCCATGCATCAGGCGGGTTATACGAACGCGGTCGCATCGCTGGGAACGGCGCTGACCGAGCAGCATGCGGCGCTTCTGAAGCGGTATACGGATCAGGTCATTCTGACCTACGACAGCGATGGCGCGGGCGTCAAAGCGGCGCTGCGGGCGATTCCGATCCTCAAGCGGGCAGGAATTTCAACCAAGGTATTGAATATGCGTCCGTATAAGGATCCAGATGAATTTATGAAAAACCTGGGAGCAGAGGAGTTTGAAAAGCGGATCGGGACGGCTAGAAACAGCTTTCTCTATGAGATCGATGTGCTGAAAGCCGGTTTTGATATGGAAGATCCGGAGCAGAAGACGGCATTTTACAATCAGACGGCGCGCAAGCTGCTTGAATTTGGCGAGGCGCTGGAGCGGGATAATTATATACAGGCGGTTTCGAGGGAATACTTTATCAATTATGAAGATCTGCGGCGGCTGGTCAACCAGCTCGGAAGCCGGTATGGCGTCGGGGAGACGGCAGCAGGCGGATATGCGGGTCGCTATGGGGATTCATATAGAACCGGAAATACGACTGGTGCGGTACAAAACAGGGAGGTAGGCGGAAGCGTCGGCAGTGCCGGGGCAATGGCGGAAAACCGCGGTGCTGGAAATGCAGAGTTTCCGGGAAATGCGGGACCGGCGGTGAGACCGGTGGGCAGGAAGAAGGAGAAGGACGAGGGCATCCGCCGTTCAGAACGCCTGCTTCTTACATGGCTGATTGAAGAACCATCGCTGTATGCCCGGATCAAGGACATCATCGGACCGGAGGATTTTGTAAAACCACTTTATAAAGAAGCGGCAAAAGCTGTATTTGAGGGTCTGGAAGCTGGAAATGTCAATCCGGCGGCGATTTTGAACCGCTTTATCGACGACGAGGGCAATTATAAAGAAGTCGCGGCGCTTTTCAATGCAAGTCTGGAAGAATCCTTAAACAATGAGGAGCAGAAAAAGGCATTTGCGGAGACGGTGCGCCGGATCAAGAAGAACAGCCTCGACGATCAGATCCGGCGGGCGTCGGATTTGAATGAGCTGCAGCGGCTCATACGGGAACAGGCGGGATTGCCTTCGCTCGTAATTACGTTGGAGTGATTGCGGATTGGGAAAAATTGGGTTACTGTACACGGGTAGGCACTTTTGGAACCGAAAGTGCCATAAGAAAACGTGGTGGCAGCAGGAATTTGCCGTATTGAAATGCGAAGCCACGGCAAATTCCGTTACTGGACACGTATGCGTGTTCAGTAACAAAATTGGAAATGGTCGGGCAGATTCTGAGGATGGAAGGAAGGACGAACTATGGAAGAGAAAAAAGTTACATTTGAAGAAAAACTCACACAGCTTCTGGAATTGGCAAAAACAAAGAAAAATGTACTGGACAATAAAGAAATATTGAATTATTTCCATGGTGAGATACTGAGCCCGGAACAGCTCGATCGGATCTATGATTTTCTGGAAAATCATCATGTAGACGTTCTCCGGATGGATGACGATGAGGACATGGAGCCAGAACTTTTTGAAGACGGCGAGGAGGAGGAGCCGATCGACGTGGACAACCTGGATCTCAGCATCCCGGATGGCGTCAGCCTCGATGATCCAGTCCGGATGTATCTAAAAGAGATCGGAAAAGTGCCGCTGCTTTCCCCGGAAGAGGAGATTGAACTGGCGAAGCGGATGGAGCTGGGAGATGAAAATGCCAGAAAACGTCTGGCGGAGGCGAATCTGCGCCTGGTTGTCAGCATTGCGAAGCGCTATGTCGGCAGAGGCATGCAGTTCCTTGACCTGATTCAGGAAGGAAATCTGGGTCTTATCAAGGCGGTTGAAAAATATGATTATTCAAAAGGATTTAAGTTCAGCACCTATGCAACCTGGTGGATCCGTCAGGCGATCACGCGCGCGATCGCGGATCAGGCGCGGACGATCCGGATTCCGGTTCACATGGTGGAGACGATCAACCGTCTGATCCGGACTTCCAGACAGCTTTTACAGGAACTTGGACGGGAACCTACCCCGGAGGAGATCGCGGAAAAGATGGAGATGCCAGTTGAGCGTGTGCGGGAGATCATGAAGATTTCACAGGATCCGGTTTCCTTGGAGACACCGATCGGCGAGGAGGAAGACAGTCATCTGGGCGATTTCATTCAGGACGATCATGTGCAGGTTCCGGTCGATGCGGCAACCTATACATTGCTGCATGAACAGCTCATGGAAGTGCTCGATACGCTGACCGAGCGGGAGCAGAAGGTGCTGCGTCTGCGCTTTGGCCTGGACGACGGCAGACCGCGCACGCTCGAAGAGGTAGGACGGCAGTTCAATGTCACCCGCGAGCGGATCCGCCAGATCGAGGCGAAAGCGCTGCGGAAGCTGCGCCATCCGAGCCGGAGCAAAAAATTGAAGGATTATCTGGATGAATGATCTGGAAAGAAGAAATAAAAAGTAGAACACAGGAGAATAAATCATGCGGACAGAAGTAAAACTCTCGAAGCGTCTGGAACGGATCGCTTCTTTTGTACAGCCGGGCAGCCGGGTAGCAGATATCGGCACCGATCACGGTTATGTGCCGATCTGGCTGGTGCAGAAGGGCGTGTGCCCGTCGGCATTGGCGATGGATGTGCGGAAAGGCCCACTGGAGCGGGCGGAAGAACACGTGGAAGAGGTGGGGCTTTCCGGGAAAATTGAACTGCGCCTGTCAGACGGACTGGCAAAATTGAAGGCAGGCGAGGCAGACACAGTTGTGATCGCCGGAATGGGCGGAAAACTGACCTGCCGGATTCTGGAACAAGGACGCCATGTGTGGGAGAATTGGAGCGAGGGAAAAGAACGCCTGATTCTGTCGCCGCAGTCGGAGCAGGACGAAGTGCGTCATTTTCTGGAAGAACAGGGATTTTCGATTCTCCGGGAAGCGATGCTGACGGACGAGGGAAAATATTACATAGTGATAGAAGCGTCGCGAGGCACGATGCGGCCGGGGAGAGAGCAGGATTACCGTTTTGGAGCCGATTTGATCCGGAAGAAAGATCCAGTGCTGCTTGCGTATCTGGAGAAAGAAGAGAAGATGACGCGGCAGGTGCTGGCAGGGCTGACAGAAAATGATGCCCAGAACAAGAAGAAAACTTTAGAAGCCAGTGAAGCGGGAGAGGCGGCGATCAGCCGCCGAGCAGCGCGCATCAACGAACTGACCGCCTATCTGGCGCTGATAGAGGAGACGAGACATGAAATGCAGTGAGATTATCAAGATCCTGGAAACACTTTCGCCGCGCAGCATGGCATGTGACTGGGACAATCCGGGGCTTTTAGCGGGGCGCAGCGGGAAGGAAGTGAAGACGATCTTTCTGGCGGTGGACGCCACCGATTCTGTGATTGAGCAGGCAGAGCAGGCGGGGGCGGATATGATTTTGACGCACCATCCGCTTATTTTCAAAGGAATCAAGCAGGTGTCCGATCAGAATTTCATCGGCAGAAGAGCCTGCGGATGATTCAGGATGATATTTCCTACTATGCGATGCACACGAATTTCGACGCAGCGCCGGGCTGCATGGCAGATCTGGCGGCAAAGAAGCTGGGATTGACGGATTGTGAAGTTTTAGAGAAAATGGGAGAGACCGGAGACGGCACTTCCTACGGAATCGGATGCACTGGACGCTTCGAACAGCCGATGACGCTGCGGGCAACTGCCGAGCAGGTCAAGGAGGCATTTGGCCTGCCGTATGCGGCGGTCTTCGGTGAGCTGGACGGTGAGGCAGTGATTCAGAAAGCGGCGGTCTGCCCGGGCTCAGGAGGAAGCACGATGGGAGAGGCACTGGCAGCCGGGGCGCAGGTTTATATCACAGGAGATATCAGCCACCATGAAGGAATCGACGCGGTTGCACAGGGCATGGCGGTCATTGACGCCGGACATTATGGAATTGAACACATTTTTACAGAATTTATGGAGAAATATCTGATGAGGAAGCTGGGTGATGCCGTGAAGGTTGTGCGGGAGAAACCGGCGTTTCCAATCCAGATTGTTTAGGGAGGGGATTACATGCCGGAGGTACGGATTGGGAGTGAGATAAAAACATATCCGCAGGGAACCGCCTACGCGGAGATTGCGGAGGAATATCAGAAGAATTACGAGAATGATATTCTTCTGGTCTCGGTAAATGGACGGCTGCGGGAGCTGCATAAAACACTGCAGAAGGACTGCCAGATGGAATTTATCACAGCGGCAGATACGGCTGGCTATCTGGCATATCAGAGAAGTGCCGTCTTTCTGATGATGAAAGCCTTTCAGGATGTGGCAGGCAGGGAAAATGTGAAAAATATCACGGTCTGCTTTTCTGTTGAAAATGGTCTGTATGTGGAGGTGGAAGGCGGGGTAACACTCAGCCAGGAGCTGTTAGACCGTGTGAAAGAGGAGATGAAGCGCCTGTCTGAGCAGGATCTGCCGTTGCAGAAACGGAGTGAAAATACGGATGAGGCGATGGATCATTTCCAGGAGCAGGGCATGTATGACAAGGCGCGTTTGTTCAATTACCGGCGGGCGTCGCGGGTCAATGTTTACCGGCTTGGCGATTATGACGACTATTTCTACGGATATATGGTCATGAGCACCCGGTATCTCAAATATTTTGATTTACAGATGTACGAGGAAGGATTTATCCTGCGTCTGCCGAACAAGAAGCAGCCGAAGGCGATTCAGCCGTTCCATCCGCAGAAAAAACTGTTTGATGTCCAGCAGGAGGCGGAAAAGCTCGGTCACAAGCTCGGTGTGTTTGACGTGGGAACACTCAACGATACGATCGCGCGGGGGCGCATGAACGACCTGATTCTGATGCAGGAGGCGCTGCAGGAAAAGAAGATCGGAGATATTGCGGAGCAGATTTATGAGAGCGGACGCAAACTGATCATGATTGCAGGACCGTCCTCTTCGGGAAAAACGACCTTTTCACACCGTCTGTCGATTCAGCTCGCTGCGCTGGGAATGAAACCGCATCCGATCGCGGTGGACAATTATTTTGTCAACCGTGTGGACAGCCCGCGGGATGAAAATGGAAATTACGATTATGAGGCATTAAACTGCATCGATGTGAAACAGTTTAATGAAGATATGGAAGAACTTCTGGCGGGAAAACGCGTGGAACTGCCGGTTTACAACTTTGTCAAGGGCGAGCGCGAATATAAGGGCGATTTTTTGCAGCTTGGGGCGGAGGATATTCTGGTCATTGAGGGAATCCACTGCCTGAATGATGATTTGTCGTATTCACTGCCGCGTGATAAGAAATTTAAGATCTATATCAGTGCGCTGACCCAGTTAAATATCGACGATCACAACCGAGTTCCGACGACGGACGGACGTCTGATCCGGCGGATGGTCCGCGATGCGAGAACGCGCGGTGCGTCGGCACAGGACACGATCCGGATGTGGGATTCCGTCCGCCGGGGCGAGGAGCGGAATATTTTCCCGTATCAGGAAGAGGCAGATGCGATGTTCAACTCTGCGTTTTTATATGAGCTTTCGGTGCTCAAACAGTATGCGGAGCCGATCTTATATAGTGTTCCGCGTGATTCGGCGGAGTACAACGAGGCGAAGCGGCTGCTCAAATTTCTCGATTATTTTCTGGGTGTCAGCAGCGAACAGGTGCCGCACAATTCGATTGTGCGCGAATTTATCGGCGGAAGCTGTTTTAAAGTATGATTGACTGGACAAATGCCTGAAAATATGGTAGAGTTAAAATGTTTTGAGTAAGACAGATGGTCGCGGCTGCAGAACCGAAAGGCTGCAGGTGAGGAAAGTCCGGGCTTCACAGGGCAGGATGCCAGATAACGTCTGGTGGAGGCGACTCCAAGGACAGTGCAACAGAAATGTACCGCCCGGTTTACCGGGTAAGGGTGGAAGGGCAGTGTAAGAGACTACCGCCCGGCTGGTAACAGCCGGGGCACATGTAAACCCCATCCGAAGCAAGACCGAACAGAGAGCGCAAGGCGGCCCGTCTGCTCTCGGGTAGGTCGCTTGAGCCTGCTGGCGACAGCAGGACTAGATAGATGACCATTCAACGACATAACCCGGCTTACCGTTTTGCTCAAATCATTTAAGGGGGCTGTTGCCGAATGCAGATACCAGAGGGCGTCTTTATTCGGCAGCGGCTCTTTTTTCTATTTACATACAAATGAAAAGGGGGAAACTTTATGTTAGAAGGATTTGCATCACTCGTTGGTGTGATCAGCAACGTCATGTACAGTTATCTGCTGATTATCATGCTGCTGGCGGTCGGACTGTATTTCACACTCCGAAGCCGTTTCGTACAGCTCCGTCTGCTTCCGGAATCAATCCGGGTAGTCGGAGAGAAGACGGACAGCAACTCCGTATCCGCATTTCAGGCGTTGATGGTATCGACGGCGAGCCGTGTAGGCACAGGCAATATCGTAGGTGTAGCCAATGCGATCGCGATTGGCGGTTACGGCGCGGTGTTCTGGATGTGGTTGATTGCGATTGTGGGCGGCGCATCGGCATTTGTCGAGAGCACACTGGCGCAGATTTATAAGAAGCGCGACGCGTCCGGCGGAAGCTATGGCGGTCCGTCTTACTATATCGAGGCGGCGCTGAAGAACCGTGCGCTGGGTGTTATCTTCGCGATTGCCCTGATTGCTACTTATGCTGGCGGTTTCAATATGCTGGCGTCCTTTAACCTGATTGACAGTATGTCGAATTACGGTTTTTATCATCAGTTTATGATGGGGGACAAGAGCCTGGTTCCGATGATCGGCGGCGCCATTCTGGCGATTCTGGTCGGCATCTGTATCATGGGCGGCGGAAAACAGATTGTCCGCATTACCGGTGTGCTGGTTCCGTTTATGGGCGTTTTCTACATCTTGATGGCAGTTGCGGTCATGTTCTTAAACATCGGAAGACTACCGGAAGTGTTTGTCAATATCTTCTCCAATGCCTTTGATTTCAAGGCGATCTTCGGCGGATTCGCAGGTTCTGCCATGATGCAGGGAATTAAGAGAGGTCTGTATTCCAACGAGGCGGGTGTTGGTTCTGCACCGAACGCGGCGGCAGCAGCTAATGTCAGCCATCCGGTTAAGCAGGGACTGGTACAGATGCTTTCCGTCTTTATCGATACAATCCTCATCTGTACGGCAACAGCGATGATGTGCCTCTGCACCGGTATCGTTCCGTCCGAAGAACTGAAAGGCGCTCCGTTCGTACAGGAATCTTTGGGAACGGTATTTGGCGTGATTGGACCGTATTTCATTACATTTGCACTTCTTTTGTTTGCATTTACGACACTGCTCGGCAACCTGTTCTACTGTGAGGGATGTCTCAACTACATCGCACGCCGTACGCTGAAAAACAAAGAAATGAACGTGTTCCGCCTGTTTGCGGTAGTAGTTGTCTTCATCGGCGCACAGCTCCAGTTCGGTCTGGTATGGGATCTCGCGGATGTCCTCATGGGTATCATGGCGATCATCAACCTGCCGGTTATCGTGATTCTGGGAAATACAGCGCTCAAATGTCTGGATGATTACCTGGCGCAGAAAAAGGAAGGCAAGAATCCGTGCTTCAAGGCTGAGGGTATCGGGCTGGAAGGTAAGACAGAGTTCTGGAATTAAGATGTTCAAGGGTAGGCACTTTTGGAATCTATAATCTGGAAAATAATAAAAAGCCATGAAATCGCTTATGATCTGTAAATCTACAGAAAAGTCGTTCATGGCTTTTTTGATATTCATTTGATATATTCAGGAAAATCTACAGCGAATACTTCTCATCGCAGTACTGGCAGCGGTATACCTCTTTTTCCTCATCCGCGAGATAGAAGATATGCGGAAGCTCCTGCTCGATCGAGGTAATGCAGCGCGGGTTCTTGCAGTGGATGACATTTGTGATTTTTTTCGGCATCTTGACATCTTTTTTCTCTACGATTTTTCCATCCTTAATGATGTTGATCGTGATACGGTGATCGATGTAGCCGAGCACATCAACATTTACCAGATCAAGGCTGCCGTCGATCTTGATGATGTCCTTGCGTCCCATCTTGCTGCTGCGCGCATTTTTGATGATAGCCACCTGGCAGTCCAGCTTGTCCAGCCCCAGTTTAAAGTAAATATCCATACTGCGTCCTGCCTGGATGTGGTCCAGAACAAAACCTTCTTTTAATCCGCTGATATTTAACATGGTTTTTCCACCTCCAGTAAAGTCATGATCAGAGCCATACGGACGTATACGCCGTACTGAACCTGTTTGAAGTAAGCGGCACGCGGGTCGTTGTCCACCTCAACGGAAATCTCATTGACACGCGGAAGCGGATGGAGCACAAACATATCATCACGGGCAAGCTCCATCTTCTTTTTGTCGAGAATGTAGCAGTCCTTCATACGGATGTAATCTTCCTCGTTGAAGAAACGCTCTCTCTGGACACGTGTCATGTAGAGAATATCAAGCTCCGGCATCGCCTCATCCAGGTTTTCAACCTCTTTGTACTCGATTCCCTTTGCATTCAGTGTATCCTCAATGATATAATCCGGGACGCGCAGTTCCGGCGGGGAAATGAGGACGAAACGGATGCCTGTGTAACGGGACAGAGCATTGATTAAGGAGTGAACCGTGCGTCCGAATTTCAAATCGCCGCACAGACCGACTGTTAAATTGTTCAGGCGTCCTTTTAAAGAACGGATCGTCATCAGATCGGTCAAGGTCTGCGTCGGATGCTGGTGACCGCCGTCGCCGGCATTGATAACCGGGATGGAAGAGTGCAGGGAAGCAACCATCGGCGCACCTTCCTTCGGGTGGCGCATCGCGCAGATATCTGCGAAGCAGGAGATAACGCGGATGGTATCTGCCACACTCTCGCCCTTGGAAGCAGAGCTTGAATCGGCAGAAGCAAAGCCAAGAACCCGTCCACCTAAGTTCAGCATAGCAGCCTCAAAACTTAAGCGTGTACGGGTGCTTGGCTCATAAACAGAGTCGCGATTTTCTTTCCGTCGCAGACGTGTGCATATTTGGCTGGATTGGCTTCGATATCGGAAGCGAGATCCAGAAGCTGGTCGATCTCCTCAACGGAAAAATCCAGTGGATTCAGCAAATGTCTCATTTGATTCTCCTTCTCTATTCGTATTGGCATATTTTTCCCAACTATTATAAAACATTTCCAGATGGATTGCTATAGCTTTTAATGATCTGTGATATAAAAAATATGAATAGGGGGGATAGAAAATATGGACAATGTGATGACGGCTGGAAGATTACCTGAGATGAAATAGGAAATAAAAATGACTTTCCGGGGCAAAATGGATTAGCGTAAGGAACGGTCAGACAGGGAGAAAAAGCTGGTAAGAAGTAACTGTTCACAGGTAGGAATTTTCTGAACTGAAAATTCCGTACGATACAGTTCTGGCAGCAGATTTTGCCGATTTGGAATGCGCAGCATCGGCAAAATCCCGTTGCTGGGCACACGTATGTGAACAGTAACGGTAAGAAAAGCGTAAGGAACATTAAGAAAAATAAGGTGGGAGAATTGAAACAAATCCGGTATAATGTAGAAAGAAGAACTGGAATTGCAATGGTTGAAACTTGTATAAATCCAGGCTGTCAGGAATGAATTTCGATGGAATATTCAGGAGCATGAAATAAGTTAGAAAATGGAGAAGGCTGATGGAAGAGCGGAAAGTGCCGGGGAAGAATGAACTCCGGAAACGGGAACCTGTCATACAGGTAAAAAATCTATATAAAGTCTACCGCGTCGGCGAGACGAAGGTATACGCGCTGAACGGCGTTGATTTTACGATGTACCGTGGCGAATTCTGTGCAATTGTAGGTACCTCCGGTTCGGGTAAATCTACCTTATTGAATATGCTGGCGGGGCTGGAGAAGCCGACGAAAGGCGAGATTGTCATAGCCGGACAGCACATAGAAAAATTAAACGAGAACCAGCTGGTGGCATTCCGCCGGGAGCGGGTCGGATTTATTTTCCAGTCGTATAACCTGCTCGGCACGATGAATGCGGTCGAAAATGTGGCGCTTCCGCTATCCTTCCGCGGTGTGCCGCGCAGCAGGCGCCGGGAGATGGCGGAAAAATATCTGAAAATGGTCGGACTGGAAAAAGTCGGCGATCATATGCCGAACCAGATGTCCGGCGGACAGCAGCAGCGTGTCGGCATTGCACGGGCGCTGGTGGTACATCCAGAGATCATTTTTGCAGACGAGCCGACTGGAAACCTGGATTCGCACACGACGATGGATGTGCTGAAACTGATGCAGCGGATCGTCCGGGAACAGAACCAGACGCTGGTTATGGTCACGCATGATAACCATCTGGCGGCGTATGCAGACCGAATTTTCCATATTATCGATGGGAAGATTGTGAAGATAGAGGAGAATCGGCAAATGGGCAAGGAAGATGGGAGAATAGAGGAAATTTAAGAGAGCGAAAGACGGAGCAGATATGAAATAGACAGATAAAAATAGAGTGTTGGCTGTGTCTGGAATTTAGAAGGCTAAAACACAGGAATGCTGACGATAGAATGAGAAATTGATAAAAGCAGCATTTAATGTGAGCGGATATGGAGGTATGAAAAATGAGAGGTATGAGAAAGTGGAAGAGATGGGCGGTGTTTTTGCTGCTTTTTGTGGTGCTGGCGGTGGGAGGAAGCCGGACAGCGCAGGCGGAAATGCTGAACATGACGGATTTTCAGGACAATAATGGAACGATCACGGTCACGAAAGTTCCGCGCGGCAAGGCGGGCAATAAGATTTCGATCAAAATGACGATTCATAATACAGCAGAAAAAGGCGACAACAGCTTCAAGACAATCCGTCTTGCGAATGCGTATGAATATGAGCGATTCATGACAGATTCCTTTGGTGAATCAGATGACGAAGGTGACAGCGGAGATCTGTACTGGTATGACAAATCCTTTCCGTTTGAGGCGGATTCCAACACGTTTAAAAATAAGGCGATCGACATTAAGCCGGGTTCCTCCAAGAGTGTGACTCTGACGTATAAACTGCGCCGGGATCTGTCAGCTGGATATTATCAGGCTTTTTTCTTTATTGATGATAGTTTAAAAGTCGGCGTCAATCTGTGGGTATCCGCTTACGACGGTTCCTCCACCGAGGAAGACGACAACACGAAGCTGGATTACGATTTTTCCATCGGCGATAACCAGCAGACGCCGTATGCGGGGTACAATCAGGTCATGGATTTTGGCGTGAACCTGACCAATACGGGACTTAAAAAGGTTTACGATGTTCGCGTGGATATGCAGCTTGACGCAGATATTACGAAATTCCCGTTTGATATCAATGAGGGCAACTATAACCGTAAAATGGGGGATATGGAATCAGGGCAGATGGTGACGGTTCCGTACAGCATGATGGTGCGTGAGGACGTAAAATCGGGCTTTTTCCCGATTCACTATCTGGTTACATACCGCGAAGAAGAGGGCGGCGAGTTTTCGGAGCCGGTGGACAAGGTGTTTTACGTGCGCGTCAAGGGAAAAGATGACGATGAGCTGTCGGCGGATGCGGGCGAGCAGGATCGAACCAAGGCGCGTATCATCGTGGACAGCTTCGAGACGATCCCGGCAGAGATCTATGCCGGACAGCCGTTTGAACTGCGTGTGCGGATGAAGAATGCGTCTTCGGATGTGGCAGCTTCCAATATTATGTTTACATTTGCTTCGGAAGAAGTTGAAAATACGCCGATCTTTACATCCGAGAGCGGTTCCACCTCCGTAGTTGTCAATAACATGGCGCCGGGGGCGACGGCGGATCTCTCGATGGTGTTCAAGGCGGCGCCGACGGCGGAGCAGAAATCATACCGCATGACGATTCAGGAGCAGTACGACAGCCCGGAATTTAAAAATGCCAAGGAAGAAGTCAAAATTGCCCTCCCGGTCAAACAGGAGCCGCGGCTGAACACCAGCACGATCGATGTGATGCCGGATGCGATCGAGGTTGGTTCTGAGACGAATGTCATGTTTGGCATCAACAACACCGGAAAAGTAATTCTTTACAATGTTATGGCGCGTTTTGAGGCAGATTCTATCCAATCAGCTGACGCTTACGTGGGAAATATCAAGCCGGGCGAAACCGGCAATGTCGATACGATGCTGACCGCGATTGCGCCGACAACCGATGATGGAAAAGTGAAGATTATCATTTCCTATGAGGATGAAAATGGAGTCGTTTCAGAGACTGAAAAAGAAATGCTTCTGAACGTGAGTGAGGCGTTTTCCGATGACGGGATGGACGGCATGGATGGAATGGACAACGGCATGGATGCAGATACCGATGCGGCGCAAGCGGGCGGCGCTGGGCGGATCGCTCCGATGCTTGTGATCGCTGCGCTGGTGGGCGCAGGTGTCGGTGTAGTTGTCTGGAAGAGGAAAAAGAAGAAAATAGGAGAAGAAAAGGCGCTTGAAGACGAATTAGAAGAGGAACTGGACAATGAGCTGGGCGAGCCGGAAATGACGACAGCAGATGTATCGGAAGACGAAACAAAGGACGTTGAAAAAGAACAAAACGATCATCCGAAAAGAAAGAAAAAATAGAAAGGACCGGTGAAAATGAGATTCAGTGATCTGCTGACGATGAGCGTCAACAACCTGTTTCGCAGAAAGCTCCGTACCTTTCTGACGGTTCTGGGAGTCGTGATTGGTACGGCATCGATCGTTGTCATGGTTTCTATCGGAATAGGACTGAAAGAATTTACCATCAAACAGTATTCTTCCTATGGAAGCCTGACCGCGATTCAGGTGTATAATTATGATAATGGAAATTCCAGCGATAAGAAAAATCCAGAGGACAGCTTCATGACGGATGAGACGATGAAGACATTTGAGAAGATTCCGCATGTGACAAGTGCTTATCCGGATCTGAACCTGAATGTGATTATGCGTCAGGGTGTCTACGAGGGAAATGTGCAGCTGCATGGGATCCCCTTGGGAGCAATGAAGAATATCAAACTGGGAGAAGGAAGCCTGCCGACTGTCGAAACGAAGGATATGGAGATGGTGGTCGGAAACATGGTCGCGCAGAATTTCAGCAATGCTAAGACGGGAAAAGGCTATTGGGACACCGGAGAGATGCCGGATATCGATTTTATCAATAAGCCGATGTTCACGATCTTTGACACGGATGCCTACTATCAGTCTAAGGGCAATTCCGGCGGTGATGACGGCAGCCAGAAGGTGGCGGCTCCGAAGAAATATATGCTGAAAACCGCCGGTCTGGTCGCAGGCGGACCGGATGAGTGGAGTGATTACAGCTACGGCGTCTACGTTGATCTGGATAAGCTCAAGACACAGCTAAAACAGGTGTTCAAGAAAAGACCGATTCCGGGTCAGCCGACCAATAAAAAAGGAAAACCGTACAATTATTTTGTATATGGGGAAGCGACGGTCAATGTGGACGATATGGATCATGTAATAGAGGTACAGAAAGCCATCAGCAACATGGGCTATGAGGCAAACAGCCAGATGGAATGGCTGGAACAGTCCAAACAGCAGTCCAACATGATCCAGGCAGCCCTCGGCGGCATCGGCGCCGTTTCCCTGCTGGTAGCTGCGATCGGCATTGCCAACACGATGATGATGTCCATCTATGAGCGGACAAAGGAGATTGGCGTGCTGAAAGTGTTAGGATGTTCCCTTGCAACTATCCGAAATATGTTTCTGATTGAGGCGGGTTTTATCGGTTTCATGGGAGGACTCATCGGACTGACGCTGAGTTTTATGGTTTCCGTGCTGATTAACCAGTTTCTGGCAGCGACTTTTTTATATGGAATGGATGGAAAGCTGTCCGTGATCCCGATCTGGCTGGCAGTTCCGTCGGTAGGATTTGCCATCATCATCGGCATGGCAGCCGGATTCTTCCCGGCGATGCGCGCAATGAAGCTGAGTCCGCTGGCGGCGATACGGAATGAGTGATACGTTTGCTTATGCGATAAAATAGGCAGATGCCAGTTTTCCTCCTTGCAAATCCCCCCAACTTGTTATATACTTAAATATACTATGTTATTATAGTAATGAAAGAACGAAAAAAGGAAGGAATTACCGATGACACTGTTAGAAAATTGGCGCAATCTGGCATATGGTGACGGGCTGGATGATAAAAAGAAAGAGGAACTCTGGTCTGGATATTTTACGATTGAGAAAGGTATTTACGAGCAGATTCTTGCAAACCCGACTGAGGTTGTAGAAGGTACCGTTAAGGAACTGGCTGAGAAGTATGATACCGAAGTTATGATCATGACCGGTTTCCTGGATGGAATCAATGAGAGCTTAAAGGGCTATGAGAACCCGATCGAGACCATGGATGAGGATACCAAGGTTAAGATTGAGATCGACCCGGAGAAGTTATATTACAACATGGTAGAGGCAAAGGCTACCTGGCTGTATGAGCTTCCGCAGTGGGATGCAATCCTGACTGAGGAGAGAAGAACAGAGCTGTACCGCGAGCAGAAGGCATCTGGCACAGTACGCAATACACATAAGATTTACCCGAACGATCCGTGTCCATGCGGAAGCGGTAAGAAATATAAGAAGTGCTGCGGAAAGAATAAATAATAGATTTATGAATCAGAGAAGCACATCCGGAACACAGAGTGAACCGGATGTGCTTTTTTCTATGGAAATATAGGACGTGCTCTTGTATAATAGATATAGAGAAAAGACAGCAGACGAATGATGGCAGGAGGCATGATAAAAGAATGGCAGGTACAAAGCAGTGGAGGGCGGCAGATGGGAGACTGCAGCCGGGATTTCAGACAGCAGGTTTTACATTGAAACAGGTGGGAAAACTGCAGGCGCTGGGAGCGCAGACACTGTATTTTGAACATGAGAAAAGCGGGGTGTCCCTGTTTTATATCAGAAATAAAGATACAAA
The DNA here is from genome assembly GCF_003478145.1 of Clostridium sp. AF29-8BH. Lineage (NCBI taxonomy): Bacteria > Bacillati > Bacillota > Clostridia > Eubacteriales > Clostridiaceae > Clostridium > Clostridium sp. AF29-8BH. Next base: position 127,487 of record NZ_QUEL01000005.1, read on the forward strand.
CCGGGGATTCTCGATTTCCTATCGGACACCGCATCTGGATGAGACGGACACGAATCATGTGTTTGAGCATTCGGTACTTGCTTCCTCTGATAAATATCCGAGTAAGGATATTTTTTTTGATCTTTGCAGCAAGACATACCACACATTTGTAAATGCATTTACCTATATACCATTTACGGCATATCCGGTGTGCAGCCAGAGCGAGGAACAGCTGCTTAAGATGGCAGATGTGTATTTAAGCTGCATGAAAGCGCCGGGAATCCGGCGGGAACGCCGTTTTTTTGACCGTGAAGCGGTCCGCTATGAGCTGCGCGACCGCAAAAGCCCGATTACGCTGGCAGGAACGGTGTACAGCGAGGATTTCGGCATGCTGAATGATACAGATAATGAGGCACTGCGGAATGTTTTGCGGGCGCTGTATCCGGGGGAGACGGCGGCAAATGCGAATGGACAGGCGCACCGTTTTTATAAGGATCTGACGTATGAACATACGATGGAGATGTATGATCGATTTTATCGGTTCGATAATGCTCTGATTTTGTTGTATGGGGATCTGGACTGGAAACGGTTTCTGGCATTCCTGGATAAAGAGTATCTGTGTGATGCAAAGAAAAGCTATGGAAAAGAAGACGGATGGAGTTTCCAGTCAGGCAGCGGGCGACAGGAAAAACAGGAAATGCAGAATATAGGGATGAGTGCGTGTTACAGCCCCGAGCCAGATGGTTTGGAAAATGGGGGAGAATCATTCTTCCGTCAGGCAACCGTTCCCAGTCCTGCTTACCGGGGAGACGCATCGGAGAATGCGGCGGTGGTATCGTATGCGATGGATCTGAGCGGCATTTCATGGGAAAAGCTGATCCAGTACAGCATCATTGCGGGAATGATGAATGTGGATGGATCGGTTTTCAGGGAAAAGCTGCGGACGGCGGGCATCCATTGTGATGCGAGCGCATCGGTGATGATGGAGCAGAAAAGCCATTTTTTGTTTTCGAAATGACAGACAGCAGTCCGAAGGATGCAGAACGGTTCCGGCAGGTGTCGGATGAGACATTGTGCGAGATGCAGGAGCGCGGGATCGACCCGTCAGTGGTGGAGACGGCGCTCAAGGCGCGGGCGATACATGATTATACGGCAGGCGAAGATACGGATGTATTTGCGGATTCGATCGTGCCGGAAGTCAGCCTGAAATGGGCACTGACGGGCGATGCGGATGTGTATGCGGATGAGGCGGCAGCCTATGATTCTCTGGATGCAGGGACGGCACAGGCGGAGATTCGTCGGTTTGCGGCAGAGCTTGGCGCGGCGAAGCGGCGGGTTCTTGTCACGACGGTTCCGACGCCGGGGATGGCAGAGGCGATGGAGCAGGAGCGCGACGCGTATCTGGCGCAGATGAAGGCGGAGATGAGCGAGGCAGAGCTGGATGCGCTGATTGCGAAGACCCTGGATTTTGATGCGTGGAATGCGTCGGAGTGTTCGAATGCGGATTTTATGATCCGGGTCGATGAGCTTCCGCCGCCGGAAGAGACGCCGGAATATCAGATATATGAGATAAATGGGATTTCGATCTATGAATCGCCGTCGGATCTGGAGGCGATCAGCTATAACCGCTTATACCTGGATTTGAGCGGCGTGCCGGAAGAGGACCGCTTTTATATTCCTTTATATACAATGTTTGTTTCAGAGCTTGAAAATGCCCGGTATGGCAGAATGGAAAAGGAAAATCAGATTGAGCGCTATCTGCATGATTTTTCCATGAATGAGGGACATCCGGAGGTTCGGGCGGGACGAAACAGCCATCCGACGCTGGCGGTCAGCTGGTACGGGATGGCGGAAGATTATGAAGAGAGCCTGTATGTCCTGTTGGAACTCTTATCACATCCACTCTGGAGAGATAAGAATGCGGTTCTCCAGGCACTGGATGAGACGATTCCGTCCTGTGATGAGTCGCGCAGTGATGCGTATTCGCTGGCGGTGCGTCTGGCGGCATCTGGCTATAGCATCAATACGCGGTATCAGGAATATGTCGGCGGACAGGCGTTTTATGAGTTTTTGAAAAAACTGCGCGGGCGACTGGAACAGGAGGATGCAGCGATCTTCCAGCTGGCAGAGAAGATGGAGGAGGTGCGCGACCGCATCCTGCATGGAACAGCGGTGACGATCCTTCATGTTGCACCGAGGGAAAATCTGGAATGGATGCGGAATTGTGCGGGGCGGATTCTGGGAAATCTGCGGGGAGAACAGATGCCAGACCATGAGAATAAAACGGAAAACAGAGGGGAAAATGCTGGGTATACTTTCCCGGTTCCGGCGCGCAGGGAGGCGGTAATTGTGGAGAGCTCCAGCCAGTATACCGTCTTTTCGGCAGAGCTGAGCGCTGTAGATGGATTTTCCGGGCGGATTCTTCCGTATGTAAATGCGCTGGATGACCGGTATTTTGTGCCGCAGCTCCGTTTTCAAGGCGGCGCCTACAGCGCGTCGTTTGCATTTACGCCGACGATGGACCGGATCGTGGCGAGTACATACCGGGATCCGAAGGTCAGTGAGACGATCGAGGCGATCCGGGCGGCAGCGGGTGTATTGGAAAAACTGCAGCTTTCGGAGGAAGATCGGAATGGCTATATTTTAAGCAGTTACGGCAATGCGACGGCGCCGTGCGGATGCCTGGGACGGCGGATGGCAACGATGCAGTATGCGTACAATGGCCTGGACATTGTACAGATCCGTCGTTGGACAGAGGAGATCCGTGAGACGACCGCAGAGGATCAGAAAGAGGCGGCGCGGATCATCCGGAGGCTTTTGGAAGAAGCGTGGATTGTGACGACTGGAAATCAGACGGCGATCGAGATGGATCGGGACTGCTTTGACCGGATCCGGGATTTCCGCAGCAAAATGGCTGAATAACCAGATCCATATTTATACAGGGAGGTAGAGAGAATGCGTACAAAGCGATTGGGAGACATGCTTTTGGAGCTGGGACTGATCACAGAAGGGCAGCTTAAAGAGGCGCTTGACTATCAGGCGAAGGAGAAAGAACGTCTGGGAACAACGCTGGTCAAGCATCATTATATCACGGAAGGTCAGCTGATCGATGCGCTTCGCATGCAGCTGGGTATTGACTATATTGATTTGACGCGGGTCGATATCAGCCCGGAAATGTCGCGTTTTGTGCCGAAAAACCTGGCAAAGAAGATGACGATCGTACCGGTGCGTATTTCCAAAGACCAGCTCTATCTGGCAATGGCGGATCCGCTGAACTTCATGGCGATTGAGGAAGCACAGCATACTTCCAAAAAGAAAATTGTGCCGATGATCGCCTCTGAACCGGCGGTGAAGCGTGCGATCAATATTTTGTATGGCAACGAGGGCGCGGCAGAAGCGATGGCGCAGATGCAGGCAGAGACGGCAGCGGCACAAGAGGCGCGTCAGGGGCAGACGGCGGCAAGAGAAGGACAGGAAAATGTGACGCCGATGATCCGCCTGGTCAATTCGATTATTGAGCGCGCCATTTCGGAAAATGCTTCGGATATCCATTTTGAGCCGACGGAGGAGGAGATGGTCGTCAGGATGCGTATCGACGGGCAGCTTCATCGGATCATGACGATCCCGTCGGAACTCAAGGATTCGGTCATTTCGAGGCTTAAAATCATGTCCCAGCTCGATATCGTCGAAAAAAGAATTCCGCAGGATGGTCGTGCGGTGATGCATTTAAGAGGAAAAGATATTGATATGCGTATATCCACCCTTCCGACCCTGTATGGAGAAAAAGTGGTTATCCGTATTCTGAAACGAAATGAGGAGACGCTGAACCGCCGCGGTATCGGTATTCCGGCAGTGGAGGATGCAAAGATTGATACACTTTTAGGGCTTACTTCCGGAGTTATCATGATTGTAGGACCGACTGGTTCAGGTAAATCTTCGACGATGTATACGCTGATCCGCGAACTTCTTTCGGATCGGACCAACCTGATTACACTGGAGGATCCGGTGGAATACCATATCAAAGGCGCGACACAGGTGCAGATCAATGAAAAAGTGGGGCTGACCTTTGCATCGGGTCTGCGCTCAGTTCTGCGTCAGGATCCGGATATCATCTGCGTCGGCGAGATCCGTGACGGTGAGACGGCAGAGATCGCGATGCGTGCGGCAATGACGGGACATCTCGTTATCACCACGATTCATACGGAAGATGCGATCTCGGCGATTGACCGTCTGCGAGATATGGGCGTGGCGTCATACCTGATTGCGGCGGGACTGCGAGGCGTTATTTCCCAGCGGCTGCTGAGGAAAATCTGTTTGAACTGCAAAACCCAGATTCAGCCGCCGAAAAAAGCGCTTGAGATGGCAGGAATCCCGGAGAACCCTGGAAAATTATACTGGCAGGGAGCCGGATGCGATCAGTGCTTCAATTCGGGATACCGGGGCAGAATCGGTGTGTTTGAGGTAATGCTGATTCAGGAGGAGCTGCGCCGGTGCATTCTGGAAGGAGCTGACCGGACACGTTTCTTAGATGCAGCCAGAAGAGCGAGCCAGTATGTTCCGATGCTGGACACGCGCAGAAGCTGGTAGAAGAGGGTGTTTCGACGGTGGACGAGGTGATCCGGACGCTGCTGGCACTGTAAATGGTGCAGAAAGAGAAGAGGAGACAGATGATATGTATGGAATCGAGGAATTAATCGCGCTGGCAGCTGAAAAAAGGGCATCGGATGTGCATCTGATTGCAGGGCTGCCGCCAAAATGCAGAATTGATGGCAGAATCGAGACGCTGACGGATGGCGGGCTGACGCGTGAGGATTGTGAGGAATATGGACGCCAGCTGGCAGGCAATGCGGCCGATCAGATCGAGGCGATCGGACAGCTGGATTTTAGTGCTTCGTTTGCGGGACGGCGTCTCCGTGTGAATCTGTTCCGGCAGCAGGCCGCGCTCTCTGCGGCGATCCGTCTTCTGAGCAGTACGATTCCGAACCTGTCGGAGCTGGGGCTTCCGGAAGCAGTGAATCAGTTTTCAAGCTGGAATAAAGGCATTATTCTGGTAACCGGCGAGACGGGAAGCGGCAAGTCAACGACGCTGGCGGCAATTTTAAATGAGATCAACCAGAATCGTCCGCTCCATATGATTACGCTGGAAGACCCGATCGAGTATGTCTATGAACCGGCGCAGGCGATCATCAACCAGCGCGAGGTGGGCGTGGACGTAGAGAGCTATGATAAGGGGCTTTATGCGGCGCTCCGTGAGGACCCGGATGTCATTCTGATTGGAGAAATGCGTGATCCGGCGACGATCGAGACGGCGCTGATGGCGGCGGAGACGGGACATCTTGTTTTTTCCACCATTCATACCAATTCGGCAATCGACAGCATTGACCGGATTGTGGGTGTTTTTCCAGAGGATAAACAGCCGCAGATCCGGACGCAGCTCTCGATGACGCTGCGGGCGGTGCTGTCACAGCAGCTGGTTCCGAGGGCGGGCGGTCAGGGCAGGGCGGCAGCTTGTGAGCTTATGATGCTCACGCCGGCGATCCGGAATCTGATCCGTGATGGAAAAACACCGCAGATGCAGAGCTATCTGCTTTCTAGTGCAAAAGAGGGCTCTATTACGATGGATAATTTTCTGATCCGTATGGCGAAAGAGGGCGTGATCACACCGCAGACGGCAGTCGATGCATCCCAGGATCCGCAGGAACTGAGAGAGAAACTGGCGGCGGTGCAGTATTAATAATATGGTAAAAACGGGTAAATGAAGCCTGCGAGGAATGCAGATTACTAGAAAACATAAAAATGTATGTTTGTGTAAATACTGAGATTGTAGCGAAAGTTTGAACAGTATATTTTTGACAATGTTTTTATGTTTCAGGAGGAGTTTTATGCAGGCAGGTAAATCAAGCATCCAGTTTGAGCATCCGCCCATCATCACATCGGCGGCATCGATCGTGGGGCAGATGGAAGGTGAGGGACCGCTGGCAAGTTTTTTTGACCGGGTGGAGCCGGATCCGACGTTTGGGAAAAAGTCGTGGGAGGAGGCGGAGAGTGAATTGCAGCGCCAGACGGTGCAGAAATGCCTGGATAAGGCGGGCAGACAGGCGGCGGATGTGAATTGCCTGTTTGCGGGAGACCTGTTGGGACAGATTGTGGCGACCTCGTTTGGTGTGGAGTCGTTTGATATCCCGTTTTTCGGGCTTTACGGCGCCTGCTCGACGATGGGGGAGGCGATGATTCTGGGGGCGATGGCAGCAGGGGCTGGCTATGCGGACCGGGTTCTGGCGCTGGCGTCGAGCCATTTTGCTCGGCAGAACGGCAGTTCCGGTTTCCGCTGGCGTATGGGAATCAGAGACCGCAGTCTACAACCTGGACGGTGACCGGGTGCGGGTGTGTGATGATCGAGGGAAATGAGAAAAATGAAGGGAAAGATGGGCGCAGAGCGAAAGAAAATGCGTCAGAATCACTGAAAAATGCTGGACAGGAAAAATTGCATCCCAAATTTCAACCTTGTATCCCAGCTGCCACCCCCGGAAAGATCGTCGATATGCAGATGCGCGATTCCATGAACATGGGGGCGGCAATGGCGGTGGCGGCGGTAGACACAATCTTGCGGAATTTCCGTGATTTTAACCGGAAACCATCTGACTATGACCGGATCATCACTGGCGATCTGGGAATGGTGGGGAAGGAAATCCTGCTTGATTTTATGCGCGAGGCAGGACAGGATATTTCCAGCATCCATATGGACTGCGGGATCGAAATGTTTGACCCGAAAACGCAGGATACCCATTCGGGCGGGAGCGGCTGCGGTTGCTCGGCGGCGGTGCTGTGCGGCTATATTCTTCCGAAAATACAGGCGGGTGAGTGGAAACGCGTCCTGTTTGTGCCGACCGGGGCGCTGCTGTCCCAGATCAGCTTTAATGAGGGGCAGAATGTGCCGGGGATTGCCCATGGAGTGGTGCTTGAGGGAAAAGAATCGTTCGGTGAATGATAGGTATTTGCAAGAAACTTCAGAGAGGGAGCAAAAAAATGGACTATATCAAAGCATTTGTGACCGGCGGACTCCTCTGTGCCGCCGTGCAGATTCTGATGGATAAAACGAAACTCATGCCAGGGCGGATCATGGTACTTTTGGTGGTATGTGGCTCGATTCTCGGTGCGATCGGCTTGTACGAACCGTATGCCAAATGGGCGGGTTCCGGGGCAACAGTGCCGCTGCTGGGGTTTGGGAATACGCTTTGGAAGGGCGTGCGGGATGGAATTGACAAGGATGGGGTTCTGGGGCTGTTTACCGGCGGATTCACGGCGGGTGCGGCGGGGATTTCCGGGGCGTTGATCTTCGGCTATCTGTCGTCGCTGATTTGCAAACCCAAGATGAAGGATTAGAGAGAAGACGAAAGAAAAGTAAAAGAAAGCAAGGCAAAAGAAAATCAGTTGAGGAAATAAAAAGCTGCTGTAAAAGAGGCATATGAATGTCACTTTTTACAGCAGCTTTTTGCAGATATATTATTTTGCTGTTAATGCTCCGGATTCGCCGGGACAATCGGAATATTATTTCCATTCCGTCCACTTCCCGCCATCGGGCGTGGAACCGCAGAGTGGATCGGAGCCGATAGATTATCTGAATCGGGGCTGTAGCCCGGAGCTGAGAAATCGGCGCTCTCAGAAGGATGGATGATCGTGGACGAACCATTGTGAATCTTGCACTCGCCCGGCATGGAGAAGCGGGAATCGTCCGTTTCTCCGCCGTCTTCCGGAACGACCATAACTGTCTTGGAAATCTGCTGGTTCGTCGGGCAGAAGGCAGTCGAGATGCCGCCGGAGGCGGAGCAGATCGTTACGCGGGTGTGGTGATCGCAGGTCTCGGTCGGAACCGTGCCCTTCGCGAAATATTCAGTGTAGACGGCCGTTCCGCGCGGGTCACTGCTGCAGACGCCGGAAACCGGAAGCTTGCCGGATTTGCGGCATACTTCAGCGGTTTCAATGCTGTCCGGAACCGTAAATCCGGGGTCGCTTAAGCTCTCATGGACACGTGTCATGATATTTCGCCAGATGCGCTTGTGGTAACTGGTACCGCCGTTTGAAACGGTGCCGCCTTTTAATGGCTGGTTATTGTCGCACCCGCCCCAGATACCGGCAGTGTAGTACGGCGTAAAGCTACAAACCAGACGTCGACGTTGCTGGTGGTCGTACCGCTCTTTCCGGCGCAGCTCATATTGGGAATCGCCGCTGTCGTACCGGTCGATTTAACCCCGGAACCGGAACGCGTATACATTGTATTGCTCTGCATAACATCCTGCATCGCGCTGGTTAAAAGATAGGCGGTAGAGTCTTTGAGCGCCTGCCGCGTCTCCGGTTCATTGTCGATCAGTATCTTTCCGTTGCGATCCAGGATCTTAGTAAAGAAGACAGGCTTCGTGTAGGTGCCGCCGTTGGCGATCGCCGCAAATGCATTTGTCAGTTCCAGGTTGCTGACGCCCTTTGTCAGACCGCCGAGTGCTGTCGAGAGAGTCTGATCCTGGCTTACGAGGGAAGTGATTCCCAGCCGTTCGGCATATTCGACACCGAGCTGCGGCGTTACCGTGTCCGCCATGCAGCGCAGGGCGACGATGTTCATGGAATAGGTAATGCCGTCGCGAATCGTGTGATAGCCCTTGTAATCGCTGCCCCACCAGTTTCGGAACTCTTTTTCACCGGAAGAGTATGGTCCGTCATAGTAAACAGTTGATAGGGTCGCGCCGCAGGCATCCAATGCCGGGGCAAAGGAGGAAATGACCTTGAAGGTCGATCCTGGCTGCCGCAGGGAGTCGGTCGCACGGTTTAAGGTGCGGTTTGCCGTCTTCTGTCCGCGTCCGCCGTTGATTGCCTTGACATAGCCGGTGGACTGTTCGATCAGGACGAACGAGGTCTGCGGCTCTAAAATCATGGTAACTGATTCACCGAGAACGGTGCTTCCGTCCTGCGTGAGGGCGGTGCGGTATTCATCGATCGCCGTCTGCGCCTCTTCCTCGGAATTAAACAGCCCGTCAAAACCGCTTTGTCCCTTGACCTGCTGGATCCATGTTTTCAGAGTTTCCTGTGAATAATGCTGCGTTTCCCCGTCTGGATGGGTCAGGGAAAGGCGGTATTCAACCGAATAGCGAGCCGCGTCGTAGTTGGCAGGATTGTTGACTTCCTCATCGACGATCGCCTGAATCTGCGGATCCTGCGGGGTGTAAATCTGCAGTCCGCCGCTGAACAGAAGATTGGACGCCTGCGTGTCAGTATAGCCGAGCTGCTCTTTGAGCGCTTCGGTGACCTGGCTGATCAGCTCGTCCGTGTAATAGGAGTACGGTGTCTCATTTTCCTTGAGCGCCGTGTCGACATTCTGGATACGGGCGTAGACGTCGTCCGCCAGTGCTTCCTCCTGTTCTTCTTTTGTGATATACCCCTGCTCATACATTGCCTGCAAAATGACCTTGCGCCGGGCGGCATTTGCCTCCGCGCCGCTGATCGGATTCAGCTTTGACGGATTCTGTGTGATACCGGCGATGACCGCGCACTCAGAAAGGGTCAGATCGGAGACGTTCTTATTAAAATAGCGCAGCGCCGCTGCTTTGACGCCCAGCGTATTGCTGCCGAGGTTGATCGTATTTAAATAGTTCGTTAAAATGACCTTCCGATCGACGTTTTTTGTCAGCTGCAGCGCCAGATATTGTTCCTGGATTTTTCGTTCAATTTTGGAACCTTTGCTGGTCTCCATACCGCCGTTGAAGACGGTATTTTTGATGAGCTGCTGGGTCAGGGTGCTGGCGCCGCCTTTATAATTATTTGTCAGGACACCGACCACGGCGCGTGAAATGGAGCGCAGATCGATACCGCTGTGTTGCCAGAAACGCGAGTCCTCGATGGAGACGAATGCGTCGATCAGATCCTGAGGAAAATCCTCGTAGGATGCTTCAATTCGGTTCGAGTTGGAACCGACCAGCGTGTCGGTCACTTCCCCGGCGCTATTATATATAGTAGAAAAATATCCGCTTGGAGTGAAGCTGTCCGGGTTGAAGTCCGGCGAACTGTCCAGAATGCCTTTAAACATGCCGATAAAGGTGCTGACACCCGTCACGCAGAGAAACAGAACAAGAACAAAGGCAGTCTTGAAGAAGGTCAGAAACAGCCGGTTGGCGTATTTCTTCTTCCGGGAAGTGACTGCCCGGATCCGTTTCTTGGTTGCTTTTACACCGTAATTCATGAGAACCTCCTTTGGATTCGTAGTGGTTCGTTCTATTAATAAATACAGTATTTCCAATTATATCAAAATTCATGGGATAAATAAATACTATTGTCATGAAGTTTTTTTTACGGTATCATAAAAGATAAGGTTTATTCACGGGTAGGCACTTTTGGAACCGAAAGTGCCGTAAGAAAACGTGGTGGCAGCAGGAATTTGCCGTATTGAAATGCGAAGCCACGGCAAATTCTGTTACTGGGCACGTATGCGTGAACAGCAACTAAGGTTTACAAGCGTTTAAAGAAGTGAAAAAACATCCGTTTTAAGGATGCGTTGTTCATAGATGGAGGAAAAGATGAAAGAGCGCTATAAAATCATCTATCAGGGCGGCGAGGGCGAGATTGTGGAGAAGAAGTCCCGCTTTATCGCGGAGATCCGCCCGGTGGAATCGGAAGAAAAGGCGACGGCATTTATTGCGGAAGTCAAGAAGAAATATTGGGATGCGAGACATCATTGTTCGGCATTTACGATCGGAGAAAATAACGAGGTGGCGCGCTGCAGCGACGACGGCGAACCGGCGCAGACGGCGGGACGCCCGATGCTGGATGTGCTGTTGGGACGCGAGCTTCACAACGTCTGTGCGGTTGTGACCCGGTACTTTGGCGGGACACTTTTAGGAACCGGCGGACTGGTGCGGGCATACGGCGGCGCGGTCCAGGAAGGTCTTAAAAACTGTGTGGTTCTGGAAAAATGCCTGGCTCGCAAATGGAAGGTCGGGACAGACTACAGCGGGCTTGGAAAGGTGCAGTACATTTTGGCAGAAGCAGAGCTGCCGATTCTGGACAGCGAGTACGGCGAGGGCGTGGATCTGACGATCCTGGTGCCGTTTGACCAGGCGGGAGCAGCGGAGAAGAAGCTCATAGAGGGCACAAATGGAAGATGCCGGATCGAAAAACTGGATGAAGTTTATTTTGGCATGGATGACGGAAAAATCATTTTATTGTAAAAAAAGATTGAATAATGGATAAAAAAATGCTAAAATAACAAGCTGTATTATTTTGTGGGCGGATCCTTTGCCAAAGACGAAACGGCAGGATGCTTGTCTGTGACAGAAAATAATTATTAATTAGTACATGTAATGAATCATCATAAGAAAAGAGAGTAAGCAGATATGAAAATGAAACGGGAAGATGTCAGAAACGTTGCAATTATCGCTCACGTTGACCACGGTAAAACGACGCTGGTAGACCAGCTGCTTCGCCAGAGCGGTGTATTCCGTGCCAATCAGGAAGTAGTCGATCGTGTCATGGACTCTAACGATATTGAGCGTGAGAGAGGTATCACGATTCTGTCCAAGAATACGGCTGTTAATTACAACGGCACCAAGATCAACATTATCGATACACCAGGACATGCGGACTTCGGCGGCGAGGTAGAGCGTGTTCTTAAGATGGTAAACGGCGTTATCCTTCTGGTAGACGCATATGAGGGCGCGATGCCGCAGACCAAATTCGTTCTGCGTAAAGCACTGGAACTGGATCTGCCGGTTATCGTATGTATCAATAAGATTGACCGTCCGGAAGCACGTCCGGAGGAGGTTGTGGACGAGGTTCTCGAACTTCTGATGGATCTGGATGCATCCGACGAGCAGCTTGACTGCCCGTTCTTGTATGCATCTGCACGTTCTGGCTATGCGAAGAAGAACCTGGACGATCCGAATGTGGATATGAAGCCGCTGTTCCAGACCATTCTGGATTACATCCCGGCGCCGGAGGGAGATCCGGATGCAGAGACACAGGTTCTGATCAGCACGATTGATTACAACGAGTATGTAGGACGTATCGGCGTTGGTAAGATCGACAACGGTTACCTGAAAGTAAATCAGGACTGCGTCATCGTCAACCATCATGAGCCGGACAAGTTCCGCAAAGTTAAGATCGGTAAGCTCTATGAGTTTGAAGGTCTGAATAAAGTAGAAGTACAGGAAGCAAAGATCGGTTCGATCGTAGCGATTTCCGGTATCGCAGATATCCACATCGGTGATACCCTGTGTTCACCGGAGAAACCGGAGGCAATTCCGTTCCAGAAGATTTCTGAGCCGACCATTTCCATGGATTTCATGGTAAACGACAGCCCGCTGGCAGGTCAGGAAGGTAAATTCATCACTTCCCGCCACATCCGCGAGCGTCTGATGCGGGAGCTGAATACCGATGTCAGCCTGCGTGTAGAGGAGACAGACTCCGCTGACTGCTTCAAGGTATCTGGCCGTGGCGAGCTGCATCTGTCCGTCCTGATTGAGAATATGCGCCGCGAGGGCTTTGAGTTCGCAGTCAGCAAGGCGGAGGTACTCTACAAATATGACGAGAGAAACCGCAAATTAGAGCCGATGGAGATCGCTTACGTCGACGTACCGGATGACTTTACCGGTGCTGTTATCCAGAAGCTGACCAGCCGTAAAGGCGAGCTGCAGGGCATGAGCCCGATCGGCGGCGGATACACAAGACTGGAGTTCTCGATTCCGTCCAGAGGTCTCATCGGCTACCGCGGCGAGTTCATGACCGATACAAAGGGAAATGGTATCTTAAACACCAGCTTTGACGGCTATGCACCGTTCAAGGGCGAATTAAGTTACCGCAAACAGGGATCCCTGATTGCATTTGAGGCAGGCGAGTCCATCACCTACGGTCTGTTCAATGCCCAGGAGCGCGGAACCCTGTTCATCGGACCGGGCGTTAAAGTTTACTCCGGCATGATTGTCGGACAGAGCGCAAAACCGGAAGACATCGAGTTAAACGTCTGCAAAACCAAAAAGCTGACCAACACCCGTTCTTCCAGCGCCGATGAAGCCCTTCGCCTTGTTCCGCCGAAAATCATGAGCCTGGAGCAGTGCCTCGACTACATCGATACCGATGAACTTCTCGAGATCACCCCGACCAGCTTACGAATCCGTAAAAAGATTCTTGATCCGACTCTGAGAAAGAGAGCGATGATCAGCCGTAAAAATAGCTAAATAATCGTAAAGTGGGAGCAGCCGCGCAAGCCAGCTGCTCCTTTTCGTATATTCAAGCGAGAGATATCCAGGAAACGACGCGCCCCGCCGTTTCCGTCCCTCTGCCGATCCCATTCCCTCTGTCGATTCATGTCCCCCACCCTGTCGAAATTTCTCATTCACTTCTTCTTCTAAAACGGTCATTCCCCTCATACATATATACAGTAAGAAGCAGGACTCCAAGAACCTGCCGTGAAAAACTGCAAAAAAGAAGAGGAGAGAGATACTATGTCGGAAAAAATGATTGAAAACAACAAGGTTAGCGTGATTGGTGAGGTCGTATCGGAATTTACATTCAGCCACGAAGTATTCGGGGAAGGATTTTATATCGCAGACCTGGCAGTCAGCCGTCTGAGCGATCAGGTGGACGTGATTCCACTCATGATTTCAGAACGGCTTTTGGATGTATCGAAAGACTACCGCGGAATGACGATGGAGGCGATCGGCCAGTTCCGTTCCTACAACCGTCATGAGGGCGCGAAAAACCGTCTGGTGCTGTCTGTGTTTGTCCGTGAGATTCATTTCCTGGAAGAATTTACGGATTACACCAAAACCAACCAGATTTTTCTGGAAGGCTATATCTGCAAGGAGCCGATCTACCGGAAAACACCGCTGGGACGCGAGATTGCCGATATGCTGCTGGCGGTCAACCGTCCGTATGGAAAATCCGATTACATACCGTGTATTGCGTGGGGCAGAAATGCCCGCTATGCGTCCGGATTTGGCGTGGGAAGCCACGTGTGCGTGTGGGGGCGCGTGCAGAGCCGTGAATATACGAAGAAGCTGAGCGAGACAGAGTGCGAGAAACGTGTGGCATACGAGGTGTCGGTCAGCAAGCTGGAGTGCGTGGAAGAATAGGATAGGTTTAGGATGTTACAGCAAAGTTTGAAGCCGGTTATGCAATCTATAGGGCATGATAAATGGCTGGTTTTGCCATAGCTTGCCAAAACAGATAAAATATGCTAGAATAAGGCAGCTTACAGAATTCGTAAAACGATTATTGGATGGATAGAAATAAAACACACAGGTCTGTGTGTAAAAAGACATCAGGAAAGACAGTCTGTGCGCCAGCGCAGCGGGAGGCACAGAAAGAGGAGAGGGAAATGAAAAAGGGGAAAGTTCATATCATCTTCGGCACCGGGATGGGAAAAACAGCGATGGCACTGGGACGTGGTGTCAGTGCAGCCATGCACGGCCGGAAGGTAATTATGATACAATTCTTAAAGGGAGTGCTGAGCCATGAGACAGCAGATGGGTTAAAACAGCTGGAGCCGGCATTTAAAGTATTCCGATTTGAAAAACAGAATGAGTATTATGAAAATCTCTCTGAAGAAGGCAAAAAGGAAGAGCTCTGCAATATTCAGAACGGGTATAATTTTGCAAAAAAAGTACTCTGTACCGGCGAATGCGATATGCTGATTCTGGATGAATTTCTTGGGGTGTTAGATCAGAAACTGGTCGGAGACGATGCTCTGGAAACACTGCTGGCAGCGCGCGAGGAGAATGTTGATCTGATTCTGACCGGAAAAGTATGCCCGGCTGGGGCAGAGGAGCATGCAGACGAGGTGACGCGCCTGGAATGCCTGAAGCCGTCAAACGATCATGCGTGCATGAACGGTTGACAAGTATTCAAAGTAATGCTAAGATAGAAAAAACAAGTAGAGGTTGCGTTGATTATCAGTAAGCGGTCGGATGCGGCAGGTGCAGGAGAAGACAGCTGAAAGGATGATACGCCGAAGGGCTGCGGCGCCTGTATCTGCAGTTCCTGGGTGCAGGATGAAGAATTCTGTAACTGTCATCGACAGATGGGGAGCTACTGGGAGTTTGGATTTGAATTCATAGAGCTGGCCGTCGTGCCAGCTTTTTGTACGCTCAGGACCGACAGGCTGCAAACATTCGTTTGAAGCGGGGACAGAAACGGACTCTGGAATAGAAACTCAGCCATCGTGCAAAAGAATAAGGAGGAAACAAAATGTCTATTTTTGAAGGAGCAGGCGTAGCGCTGGTAACGCCATTTCATGAGGATGGAAGCGTAAATTATGAGAAACTGGAGCAGATCGTAGAAGAACAGATCGCTGGCGGCACAGACTGTATTATCGCCTGCGGTACGACCGGCGAGGCGGCTACATTAAGCCATGAGGAGCACATCGAGGTGATCCGTTTCGTATGCCAGGTCGTAAATAAGAGAATCCCGGTTGTAGCAGGAACCGGTTCCAACTGCACAGAGACAGCGGTATATCTGTCTACCGAAGCGAAAAAGGCAGGCGCAGACGGACTTCTGCTCGTATCCCCGTATTACAATAAATCAACCCAGAAGGGGTTAAAGGTTCATTTCTCAGAGGTCGCAAAGGCAGTTGATCTTCCGATCCTTCTGTACAATGTACCGAGCCGTACCGGCGTCAATATCACCCCGGAGACGATCGTGGCACTGTGCAAGGAATATGATAACATCGTCGGTGTCAAAGAAGCAAGCGGCAATTTCTCCGCGATCGCACAGATTGCAAGCCTGTCAGGCGGAACAGTAGATATTTACTCCGGCAACGACGACCAGACGGTTCCGATGATGGCACTGGGCGCAAAGGGCGTTATCTCCGTATTATCCAACGTGGCACCGCGTCAGGTACATGATATGTGCGCGGCATTCAAGGCTGGCGATGTAGCGAAGGCAAGACAGATGCAGATAGATGCAATTCCACTGATTGAGGCGTTGTTCTGCGAGGTAAACCCGATTCCGGTTAAGGAAGCGATGAACATGATGGGCGAGGGAGTGGGTCCGTTCCGCAAACCATTAGTGGATATGGAACCGGCAAACCGCGATCGTCTGAGAAGAGAACTGGTAAATTACGGAATCAGCCTGAAAGAGTGATAAGATCGTTACTGTACACGGGTAGGCACTTTTGAAACCGAAAGTGCCGTAAGAAAACGTGGTGGCAGCAGGAATTTGCCGTATTTAAATGCGAAGCCACGGCAAATTCCGTTACTGGGCACGTATGCGTGAACAGTAACATAAGATCCGTTAAAACGGGCAGTGAAACAGAATGCAAAAATCAGATTCGGAGGCGTGCGGCAGGGCGCTGCACCTCTGAATTTTGAATGAGATAGGGAAATGAGGTTTTAACAGATGATACGAGCAATTATGCATGGCTGCAACGGCGCCATGGGACAGGTTATTTCCGGAATCGCAGCGAAGGACGAGGAGATCTCTATCGTTGCGGGTATTGATATGAGAACCGAGCAGAAAAATGATTATCCGGTTTTTGCGTCTCTGAACGAATGCAAGGTAGAAGCGGATGTTGTGATTGATTTTTCCAATGCAGCAGCTGTCGATGAACTTCTCGACTGGTGTGCAGAGAAGAAAATGCCGGTTGTTTTGTGTACGACAGGACTTTCCGAGGTACAGCTGGCAAAGGTAGAAGAGACGGCAGAGAAGACAGCGGTTCTTCGCTCTGCAAATATGTCTCTTGGTATCAATATGCTCTTAAAGCTTCTGAAAGAAGCAGCGCAGATTCTGGCTCCGGCTGGATTTGATATTGAGATTCTGGAGAAACACCACAATCAGAAGGTGGATGCTCCGAGCGGTACGGCGATTGCGCTGGCAGATTCGATCAACGAGGCGATGGGCAATACATACCATTACAAATACGATCGTTCCGCTACACGTGAGAAACGTGATACGAAGGAGATTGGTATTCAGGCGATCCGCGGCGGCACAATCGTAGGCGAACACGATGTCATTTTCGCTGGTCAGGATGAGGTGATTACCTTTAATCATACAGCTTATTCCAAGGCGATTTTCGCAAAGGGTGCGGTACAGGCAGCCAAATTCCTGGCAGGAAAGCCGGAAGGACGGTATGATATGGCGGATGTGATCGGCTAAGAGATTTTATACAGATGTGAAAATGAAACCCCGGCTGTGAGTAAGTTTATCCACTCACAGCCGGGGTTTTCATTTCTGGAACCTTTCCTGCCCTTGTGTTTGTGGATGAAGGCTTCTGAAAATCAATTTGTCAAGGTTAGTGTATCATTTTTTTACATCTTGTGTAAAAAAATGACATCTTGTGCAGTGTGAATTGTAGAAAAATAAAACAAATGATAAGATGAATACAACAAGAAAAGCTTGAAACCGTGAAAAAGAAGAAAAACTCCAGAATTAAAAATAAAAAATACATGAAAGACAGCTTTTCGATTAATAAAAATACGAGGAGGTATGAGGATGAGAAAACGCAAATGGATGAAGGTGGGTGCCTGCGCACTCAGTGCCGTTTTGATCATGGGCTTGTATGCCGGACCGGCTTTTGCCGAATGGATAGGTACAGGAAGTGCAAGAGCCTACATCCTAAACGGACAGGTGCAGACAGGCTGGCAGCAGATCGATGGAAAATGGTATTACCTGAATGAACAGGGAGCACCGCAGATCGGCTGGGTAAAAGACGGGGACAAACAGTATTTCTGTACGGCGTCGGGAGAAATGGTCAGCGGTGTCGTATGGATCAATGGAAAAACCTATTATTTTGGCACACCGGACAGTGGAGAGATGGCAACGGGCGTTGTAAGTATCAACGGAATTTCTTATACGTTTGAAAACGATGGCACATCGTTCGGCGGCCGCAAGCCGAGACCAGCGAGAAGCTTTGAGGTAAAAGTGGCAGAAGACGGAACGATGACCATCTTAGAGACGACCAATGCCGATACACCGAAGCTGAATTCCAGAACATCCAAAGAACGCAGACATTCTGGAGGCGGTGGAAGTGAAACGCCGAGTGTGGTACCGAGTGATGCACCGGCGACGAAAGAACCGACCGAAAACCCGACGTCGACCGTGAAACCGACCCAGCCGGAAGAGACGGAAGGGGATACAACAACGGAGCCGCCGCAGCCAACAACGGAGCCGTCGCAGCCAACAACGCAGCCAACAGATCCGTGATCAATCTGAAACTAAGAGTACGAAGTGAAAATAATCGGCCAGGTTCAGATTTGGGGCGATTACAAACATTAATGATCTGTAACTGTTCAGTACCTTCACAGTTACGCGCAAAAATCCATCAAGAATTGCCTGCGGCAATGGGATTTTTGCCTGCTGGCCCATGTTTTCGTACGGTCAGCGCAGTAAATGCGCAGACCTACTGAACAGTTACAATAATCTATATTTTAACCTTGTTTTTGCTCTCCTGCATATAGGATGATGGAAACAGATTCATATACTCTCGAGCTCTTTCCTGCGTATGTGCAGGGAGGAGCCCGGGAGTATATAAGTTAGAGTGATGAGAAAGAAACGGCGTGTCTGAGGGGAGTGCCACTGAAATGGAGCACTTAAAAAGTCGTTAAAGGAGGTGCCAGAATGAAATCAGCTTACTGTATCGCCATTACGGCGTGCCTGACTGTCATCTGGCTGTATGAGGAAAAGAAAAAGCGGGGGATGGCGGGAAAGCTTTGCTGGAAAGCAGCGGCCGGGTATCTGATTACGCGCTTTGTATTCTTTGCCATTTCTAATCAGGAGGTTCATGACTTCCTGGAAGTCATGGCAATGGATCTGGTGACAGCCGGACTTTTATATATTTTGTCTGGGAAAAACGGAAGCCGGGAATCAGCGTGGGAATGCCTGTATCTTTATATCTGGAATCCGATCCCGGTATTATCTGTTCTTTCACAGGGCAAAAAGCGGATGCTTTTTATCTGGCTGGCGGTATTGATTCTTTTCATGGGCAGTTCGTGGATAGAGCGCTTCAGAGCGCGCCTTGGAATAGAAAGATTCAAAAAAATTGAAATTCTTCTCACGGCTGCGGGAACTGGCATACTCTGGGCGCGGGATATCACCGGAGAGCGCTTCGGACAGTGCAGTCCGGGAGATGAATTTTATCCGCTGATGCTGATGTTTTTTGCGGTACTGGGTGTGGGAACCTGTGTATATGGAATCGCTTCTTATGTTGGAATAATACATGAAAAATGTCAAATTCCTGAATCGAAAGTCGAGCTGGATGAAGCAAAAGCGGCACGCTGCGTATCAAAACGAATGACGGGGAGTGAAAAAATAGATGCCGGGAAGAGCTTGGGAATAAAATCCTGTGAAAAGAACACAGAGTCGGAAAAGACCGGCGCGCCCTGGTCCGGCCGTGACTGGTGTATGGCAGCAGGATTGACAGTTCTCTTTGCTGTGATGGCATTTGTGAATCTTGGAAGCATGAAGGCACCGCAGACTGCGTATGAATTTGAAAAAAATGATAGCCACGGAAATGAGATGGTGCTTCGGTTTGATGGAAGTGTGACTATCTCAGAAGCGCAGGTTTATCTGGGTGGAAAGGAGAAGAGACATTTTGTATGCTCGGTTCCGAATGCCGAGGGAGATGGTTGGGATGCCATCGGGGAAGAGACAGAATTGTTATCTGTATACTGCTGGAATCCAGTGGAAATTCATTACCGCACTTACGAACTAGGGATCGTGTCGATGGATGAGAGTGCAGAGGTTCTGGAAATCGTTCTTCTGGATCCGGATGGAAATCCGATCCTTCCATCCAATGCAGATGATTATCCAGAGGCATTTGATGAGCAAGAATTGTTTCCGGCGGATACAACCTATGAATACCAAAGTATGTTTGATGAGGTTTACCATGCCAGAACGGCAAATGAGATAGTAGAAGGGCGTACAATTTATGAGACAACGCACCCACCGCTTGGAAAATGGTGGATGAGTCTGGGAATCCGCGTATTTGGAATGACACCGTTTGGATGGCGGTGTGTATGCGCTCTGTTTGGCATCCTGATGGTGCCGGTCAGCTATGCGTTTATGCGGAAAATCAGCCGGAGTACATGGATTGCCTCATTTGCAGCACTGTTGATAGTCTTTGATTTCATGCACTTTACATTGTCAAGAATCGGAACCATTGATGTGATAGTGGGATTTTTTATCCTGCTTACCTTTTATCTGATGTATCTGGTGCTGGATGACCTGAAAATGGGATGCAGCTGGAAAACGGTGTGTCTGATGATTTTAAATGGCATGGCAGCTGGAGCGGCCATGGCATCGAAGTGGACAGGGGTATATGCCTGCGCGGGGATTGCAGTCCTCTTTTTTACATTTTTGTTCCAGGAATATGGGACAGCTGCGGCACGGACCAGAAAGGGAATGTCTGGACAGGCGGCGATAAGTTACCTGGCGGGGCTGTCTGTCATCTGTATCGCTGCATACATTTTGATTCCGGCAGTGATTTACGTTGCATCCTATCTTTCTTATGGAAATGGTATGGGAAATGGAAATGTTTTCCAGACTATGTGGGAAAATCAGCAGCTTATGCTTCATTACCATGAGAAAACGGTGTTTGAACATCCATATGCCTCTGAATGGTATGAGTGGGCCTGGATTAAACGACCGCTTCTGGATGCATACACGTCGCTTAAGTCTGGTAAAATCAGTGTGGTTTCAACTTTTGGAAACCCGGTAATCTGGTGGTCGGCAATTCCGGCGCTATTTTATACTATATACCTGTGGCAGATTCGACAGGATAAAATAGCGGGATATCTGTGCATTTCCTATGCTTCTATGCTGTTTCCGTGGTTATTTATCCACAGAACCGTGTTTATCTATCAGTATTTTGCGTGCAGTATGATACAGATTTTAATGCTGGGAAATTGTCTGCATTTTTTCTGGGAAAGAGATCCGAAACGAACCAGGAAAGCAGCGTTGCTGTATCTTGCAGCAGTGATCGGCGCGTTCCTTCTTTTCTATCCGGTGCTGTCTGGATATCCGGTAAAACAGGAATTTGCCGAGCAGTGGCTGGAATGGCTGGAAGGTTGGGTGTTGTCATGAAAGAAAAAAAGAGAGACTGGGCGATCAGCGCTGGCTTTCTGGGGGTGCTTTTGACGGCTTATGTGATAAATTATAGATTTGGTTTTCTGGAAATTCTTGATTTTCATATCGAGAAAGTAAAGAAAGCATACCCAGCTTATTTTGGCACCTATGACCGGATGGGTGAATTAACTGCATGGCTGAACAAAATCGAAAATCTGTTCTGTATCGGACGGAATGGACAGCATCGCTACAATAACATGGATCATTCGATGATGACAGCATTTTGTGCAGTGGATCTTTTTCTGGCGGGAAGTACGGATAAGGAGCATATCTGGAGTGTGAATACAGAAAAAGCGTATCATGAGACAAAATAAACTGCCTGAAAACCACAGCCTTCAGTTCAAAAAAGCCCTGCCTGTGAGCCGCATCATCTTTACAGACTTTTTTCTATTTGTTATAGTAAAAATGGAGAGGCACCTGCGGGAGGAATGCAGATGTCAGAGAAACATAGAAATGCACAAAAATCAATGCCGCAAAGCAGAAAGCTGTTTAAATATCAAAAACGGAAGATTCGCCGCTATCTGAAAGGCATCCGCTGGCGGAGGAAGCGGAGGCAGAGGTATTTTCTCTATGGACTTGCACTGGCTGTATCCATGTACCTGGCGAGCATATGGAAGATACGGGAACGGATCTGGTCGATCCGGGAGATGAATGTGATCGAGTATGAGCTGCCGGAGTGGGAAAGAGCAGAGAATGGGGCGGAGGAAGCGCTTGCAGACTGGCAGGAGAAGAGAACAGTTGAACGGGAAAATGCCGGGGAAACATACGGAGCGACAGAAAAAACGGGAATTTCCACGAAAATCCGTCTGCATCTGAAGACCGGAGAGCTGGAAATCGTGCACGAACGGGTGGAATCAGAAGGAGAGTGACTGTTTGCGGCAGGAAAAACGTTTGGCCGGGCATGAATGATGAATGGAAGAGCAGGAACGGTTACTGTGGCAAATTCCGTTATTGGGAATGTATGCGTGAACAGTAACCAAGAACGAAAGAGCTGCAGCCGGAACAGCGAAAAGTGATTGATTTTGAAAAGTGCCTGTATTATAATTTGCAGGTAGGATATTGAGAAAATGTGTCGGTGACGCCTTCAAATGGCTGCGAAAGAGACTATTTTCCATACCCTGAAAAAAGAAAGCGAGGTAAATTAGCCATGTACGACAGATATGTAAGCCCTCTTTCCGAGCGCTATGCAAGTAAGGAGATGCAGTATATTTTCTCCCCGGACAAGAAATTCCGCACCTGGAGAAGACTCTGGATTGCGCTGGCAGAGACGGAGAAGGAGCTTGGCCTTCCGATCACGCAGGAGCAGATCGATGAATTGAAAGCACATAAGGATGAAATCAATTTTGATGTTGCTAAAGAGCGTGAGAAACTGGTGCGCCACGATGTTATGTCCCATGTGTATGCGTACGGCGTACAGTGCCCGACAGCAAAAGGAATCATCCATCTGGGTGCAACTTCCTGCTACGTAGGAGACAACACCGATATCATCATTATGACAGAAGCCCTGAAGCTGGTACGTAAGAAACTGATCAGTGTTCTGGATGAGCTGGCTAAATTTGCTGATAAATATAAAGCACAGCCGACCCTGGCATTTACCCATTTCCAGCCGGCACAGCCGACCACCGTCGGCAAGCGTGCAACTCTGTGGATGATGGAGCTCAAGCAGGATCTGGATGATCTGGATTATGTGCTTGGATCCTTACGTCTCCTTGGCTCCAAGGGAACAACTGGTACACAGGCAAGTTTCCTGGAGCTCTTTGATGGGGATCATGCAAAGTGCCGCAAGGTAGATCAGATGATCGCGGAGAAGATGGGCTTTGATGGCTGCTATCCGGTATCCGGACAGACCTATTCCCGTAAGCAGGATACACGTGTATTAAATGTTCTTGCCGGTATTGCACAGAGTGCCCATAAATTCTCCAACGATATCCGTCTTCTTCAGCATCTGAAAGAAGTAGAAGAGCCTTTCGAGAAGAATCAGATCGGTTCCTCCGCTATGGCATATAAGAGAAATCCTATGAGAAGCGAGCGTATGGCTTCCCTGGCTAACTACGTGATGGCAGACGTGATGAACCCGATGCTGGTTGCATCTACCCAGTGGTTTGAGCGTACATTGGATGATTCTGCGAACAAGCGTCTGAGTGTTCCGGAAGGCTTCCTTGCAATTGATGGTATTCTGGATCTGTACCTGAATGTCGTTGACGGTCTGGTTGTATATCCGAGGTTATCGAGAAACACATGATGGCAGAGCTTCCGTTCATGGCAACCGAGAATATCATGATGGATGCAGTAAAGGCAGGCGGTGACCGTCAGGAACTGCATGAGAAGATCCGTACTCTGTCGATGGAAGCTGGAAAGAATGTGAAAGAGAAAGGTCTGGATAACAACCTTCTCGAGCTGATTGCAGCGGATCCGGCGTTCAATCTGTCCTTAGATGACCTGAAAGCAGCGATGAAACCGGAGCGCTACACCGGTCGTGCAAAAGAGCAGGTAGATGAGTTCTTGGCGGAGGTAATCCAGCCGATTCTGGATGCAAATAAAGAAGATCTGGGCGTGAAAGCAGAGATTAATGTCTAAACAGGATTTACATGGAAGTGTGAATCTGGAGTATTACCGGGTATTTTGCAGCGTGTGCGAATGCGGCGGCATCACGGCGGCCGCAGAGGCACTCTGCATTTCCCAGCCGGCGGTCAGCCAGGCGGTCCGACAACTGGAGACCGCGCTTGGCTGCCGCCTTTTTTTGCGGACATCGCGCGGCGTGAAGCTGACGAGCGAGGGAGAATTGCTTCTGTCGTATGTCAGACGGGGAATTGATGCGATACAGGACGGGGAGACGATGCTGCGGCGCATGAAGGACCTGGAAACGGGCGAGATCCGCATTGGCGCGAGCGATATGACACTTCAGTTTTATCTGCTTCCATATCTGGAACAATTTCATGAGCAGTATCCGAATATCAAGGTGACGGTTTCAAACGGCCCGACGCCCGAGACCCTTGAAGCACTCTATCAGGGACACATTGATTTCGGTATTGTCAGCACACCTTTTGAAACCAAGCAGGCGGTAAAGAGTCTTCCGGTTCAGGAGATCCGCAATGTGTTTATAGCCGGACCCAAATACGCAGCCCAGTTAAAGGGCAGAAAACTTTCATATAAAGAGCTGTTGAACTGCCCCTGCATCTTCCTGGAGCGCAATACCAGTACGCGCCGCTTTATGGATGAGTTTCTGGCAAAGCGCGGGGTTCGGCTGGAGCCGGAGTTTGAACTGGCCACCAGTGAGATGATTGTCCAGTTTGTTAAGCGGAATCTGGGAATCGGCTGTCTGATGTCGGATTTTGCATCGGAGGCTCTTGGAAATGGGGATGTTTTTGCGTTGGAATTTGATGAAGAGATGCCACCCCGTGAGTTTTGTCTGGTGGCAGCTGAAAAAGCCTGGATGTCCCCAGCGGCTGCGAAGCTTTTTAATCAGCTGGCGAAGGTAACCACATGAGAAAAATAGGAGCTGCAAAGTAGAGGTTTTTCAAATCACATTGTCTGGCATATGTGTGAGCATCAATAGTATAAGTGTTAATTATGTAGCTTATAAATAATATTGATTTTACTTATATAGAAAAGTTGTGTATGATTATACAGTAAGAGGGCATGATCGTTTTTCGATCATGCCGAAAAGTATTTATATTCTTCTGAGGGAGGAAAATTCATGGTACGAGCAATAGTAGGAGCTAACTGGGGAGACGAAGGCAAGGGTAAGATTACCGATATGCTTGCTAAGGAATCCGACATCATTATCCGTTTTCAGGGAGGAAGCAACGCAGGTCATACGATTATCAATAATTATGGCCGTTTCGCACTTCACCTTCTGCCGTCCGGTGTATTTTACGGACACACAACCAGCATCATCGGCAATGGTGTGGCATTAAACATCCCGTTTCTGGTAAAAGAGCTGGAAAGCCTGGTATCTCAGGGTGTTCCGATGCCACATATTCTGGTATCGGATCGCGCACAGATCCTGATGCCGTACCATGTTCTGTTTGATACGTATGAGGAAGAGCGTCTGGGCGGCAAGTCCTTCGGTTCTACCAAGTCCGGTATCGCGCCGTTCTACTCTGACAAATACGCGAAGATCGGTTTCCAGGTCAGCGAACTGTTCGAGGACGAGGCAGCTCTGAAAGATAAAGTACAGCGTGTCTGCGAGACAAAGAATGTCCTGTTAGAGCATCTGTACCACAAACCGCTGCTGAACCCGGATGAGGTTCTGGCAGAGCTGATGGAATACAAGAAGATGGTAGAGCCGTATGTATGCGATGTATCTGCATATCTGCATGACGCGATCAAAGATGGTAAAAACATCCTTCTTGAGGGTCAGTTAGGTTCCCTGAAAGACCCGGATCACGGTATTTACCCGATGGTTACTTCTTCTTCGACTCTGGCAGCTTACGGCGCTATCGGCGCAGGTATCCCGCCGTACGAGATCAAAGAGATCACAACCGTTGTAAAGGCATACTCCAGTGCAGTCGGCGCAGGTGCATTTGTCAGCGAGATCTTCGGTGATGAGGCAGATGAGCTTCGTCGTCGTGGCGGTGATAAGGGTGAGTTCGGCGCAACCACCGGACGTCCGAGACGTGTGGGCTGGTTCGACGCAGTAGCAAGCCGTTACGGCTGCCGCATCCAGGGTTCAACCGAAGTGGCTCTGACCGTTCTGGATGTTCTGGGATATCTGGACGAGATCCCGATCTGCGTTGGCTACGAGATCGACGGCGAAGTTGTCAAAGACTTCCCGGTAACCTACAAGCTGGAGAAAGCAAAACCGGTTCTGAAGACACTTCCGGGCTGGAAATGTGATATCCGCGGAATCAAGAAATACGAAGATCTCCCGGCAGAGTGCCGCAACTACATCGAGACGATCGAGGCAGAGCTTGGCGTACCGGTAACCATGGTATCCAATGGTCCGGGACGTGATGAGATCATTATGAGAAAGTAACTTTATAGAATCAATTTCAGCGGCGGTCCTGCATGATGAGTGCAGACCGCCGCTATTTTTGTGTAATAGGAAATTCCTTGGAATTCTCTATTACACAAAAAGGCACATTCTTTTTCAAGTTTATTCTGAAATCAGCCAGTCAATTAAATTTTTAGGACAATAAGCGGGAATCCTCGGCAATTTGATTACCGAGATGAAAGCGCAGGAGTGTGCATATCTGCACAATGCAAATAGTATAATAATTCTCATCCTTTGATGGTAATGCCGTAACCGGCATACAATAAAAACGAAAATATGTTCGAATAATAATTGCGTATTACACTTCAATATGATATACTATATGTATGAAAGGAAATCTGATACATTATAGAACTTGCGTGTGTAATATTAACTACCATATGGTTTGGTCGGTGAAATACAGACGGAAGATATTAACCCCAGAAGTTGAGAAATACCTACAGGAACTCGTGCAGCAGATAGCTGACG
>NZ_QUEL01000050.1:0-2734 GCF_003478145.1 Clostridium sp. AF29-8BH
TTTTTTGACCGCCTATGGAGGTCTAGCTATGAGCAGTCAAACAAGTTTGGTTGCTGAACAGGTTCGGTTGCAGCAATGGGCGGCACAGATCCAGGATTGTAAAAACCGCCCTGCAGATATGAAAGTAGAAACCTGGTGCAGTGAGCATGGCATCACAAAAGCGAATTATTATTATCGTCTGAAAAAAGTCCGCAAAGCATGTTTGGAGGTCTACAATCCAGAACCGGCGTTTGTGGAACTTCCTCAGCCGACAGAGAAAGCTCTGCCCCAGGAAGACAGCAGCTTAAAACCGACAGCTATTTTGCGAAATTCCAGAGGATTGGCACTTGAAATTTATAATCCTGTCTCTAAAGATATGCTTCAGTGTATCCTGGAGGTTCTGTCTAATGCTGAATGACGCCACAGGTCTGAAAAAGATCTATCTTGCAGCTGGTTATACCGATCTGCGGAGAGGAATGGATGGTCTCGCAACGATCATCCGGTTCCGGTTTCAGCTCGATCCGTATGATAAAAATACGCTCTTTCTTTTTTGCGGGAAGAAGACGGACCGGATCAAGGGACTCTTATGGGAAGGGGATGGGTTCCTACTTCTTTACAAGAGACTGAACAACGGTGCCTTCAACTGGCCACGTTCCGTAGAAGAGGCGTTGGAAATATCCCCGGAACAGTATACGATGCTGATGCAAGGGCTTGAAATTCTCCCCAAACATCCGATCAGGCCAAATGATCCGCCTAAAAGATTGATGTAACATTTGTGCATTATGGAGAAAAAATTTCCATATTTCACAGAAGAAAAGAGAATCTCTTCCGTTTCATAAAGCTTATCCACAGAATTCAGTCCGCAGGAATCAAACCACACGGTTTCGGGCAGAAAAATCGTTCTGAATCTGTGGATAGCAGTACAGAACATCTGGAATCCTGAAAAGCTATCCCAGGTGCTCTGTACTGTTATCCACCGTCATTATGCCGAAAGGAAAACAGGCTCCAAGTGGCAGAAAACGTACAGATCTGGTACAATGGACTCATTGAGAAAAGGAGTTCCTGCCATGACGATGAAGTTCACAGAAGAACAGTTAAACAGCTTTGATAAATCTATGCTGATCCAGTTATTTTTGAATCAACAGGAACAGTTAGGAAAGGTCAGTGCCGACCTGCATTCCCTGGATACGAAGATGCAGGCAATGATGGAACAGCTGATCCTGGCTAATAAGAACCGGTTTGGACGTTCCTCTGAAAAAATGGAGGATGCCCAGCAACTCCGTTTTGCTGAAGTGGATGGAACCATTGTGTTTTTTAATGAAGCCGAAGCTGTCTGTGATCTGGAGGCACCGGAACCAGAGACTCTGGAGCCGGCACCGGAACGCAGAAAAAAAGCAACCGGTAAGAAAGCACAGGATATGTCCGGGCTTCCTACAAATCGGATCGACCACTACATGACCGA
Source organism: Clostridium sp. AF29-8BH (assembly GCF_003478145.1). Lineage (NCBI taxonomy): Bacteria > Bacillati > Bacillota > Clostridia > Eubacteriales > Clostridiaceae > Clostridium > Clostridium sp. AF29-8BH. The sequence goes on from NZ_QUEL01000050.1 coordinate 1,442, forward strand.
AGAAGAATTAACAGTAGAATTCGGTGAAAACGGCTGGAAACAGCTTCCAGATGCTATTACACGCAGATATCGTTTCATTCCGGCAAAAGTCGAGGTGGATGAGCACCATGTTGGTGTATATGCCAGCAAAACAGACGGGCACATGATAAAAGCAAAGCATCCCAAAAGCCTGCTTCATGGAAGCCCCGTATCCGCTTCGCTCGCTGCTGCGGTCATGAATGGAAAATACGTAAACGCGGTCCCTCTTTATCGCCTTGAACAGGAATTCCTTCGATATGGCCTTGCCATAACCAGGCAGAACATGGCGAACTGGATGATCCGGCTGGGAGAAGAATATCTCGCCGTTTTGTATGATCACCTTCATTCGCTACTTTACAGATATCATGTCATCCAGGCTGATGAGACACCGGTATTGGTAAAACGGGATGGCCGCAGTGCCGGTTCCAAGAGTTATATGTGGGTGTACCGTTCTGGCCACATGTATCCGGAAAAACAGATCATCCTTTATGAGTATCAGCGGACAAGAAATGCCTCTCATCCCCGGGAATTCCTAAAGAATTATTCCGGCATTTGCGTGACGGATGGCTATCAGGTCTACCATACACTGGAAAAAGAGCATGAAGACCTGACGATAGCCGGGTGCTGGGTCCATGCCCGCAGGCGCTTTGATGAAGCGCTTGCAGTAGTACCGAAAGAACGCCAAAAAGAATCCGCATCCTATCTGATCTTAAAGCAGATCCAGACGATCTACAGAAAAGAAGGAAAGCTAAAGGATCTCTCATCGGAAGAACGGCTTTCCCAGCGTCAGGTGGCTATAAAGCCACTGGTAGACGCTTTGTTTGCGTACCTAAAGCAGCATGAAAGCGAGGTCGGAACAGAAAAGCTGAAGGATGCTTTCAGTTACGCTCTGAATCAGGAAAAATATCTCCGGATTTTCCTGACAGATGGGGATGTCCCTATGGATAATAACGCCTCTGAGCGCGCGATCCGCGGATTCTGTGTTGGAAAGAAGAACTGGCAGATGATCGATACGATCAATGGTGCGAAAGCATCCGCGATTATTTACAGCATCGCAGAGACGGCAAAAGCGAATAACCTAAAACCATACGAATACTTTGAACACCTTCTGACAGAGATCCCTAAGCGCATGGATGACAGCGACCGGTCATTCTTAGATGACCTGCTCCATGGTCGAAAAAGTTGCCGGACGTTGTCAGAAAACCGAAAAAGCAATGAAGTAGAGCCGCGGAAGCGGCTTTTAGCTTATAGGGTACTTGGTATGGAGCGTTTACG
>NZ_QUEL01000051.1:0-2465 GCF_003478145.1 Clostridium sp. AF29-8BH
TTGCCTGTAAATATTGTTCTTGGCTAAACACTATATTATTTTTATTATCATCTCTATTATCTACACTATATTATTTTTATTATCATCTCTATATCTACTTCATAATTCGCATCCCCATGTAATTTATATAATAATTTTTTAGATGTTTTCGGTCGCCTAAATTTAAGATATGGCAATATTAATTGAAAATCCGAATTTTGTTCAATTCCATCATCCACATTTAATGTATATGCATATGGCCAATTTACCTTTGTCAAAAAATCAATTTGTTGCTGTAATAATTTTACTTCCGTAAAATTATCCTCAAAATATTTTGCACGTTTTTCACTAGAAACGCATTCAAAGAACAAGTCTGAAACATCAAAAAAACTTTTTTTATTAACCTCTTCGTAACTATATAAACAATTTTTTTCTGCACATATCAGTTTACTCATTTCATTTTTTGCAAGTTTTCCATCCGGAACACCACCATTAACAGCTTGACATCCAGCTGTAAAACCAGCGCCGAAAACAGGAACAAGTTTCCTTTCAAGCGCATATCTAGCTAACTTTTTTATTCCCTCATCGTAATCTATAATATTAATTAAATTCATTTTTTAATACCTACTTAATATTATCCATTTCTCTTATTCAAGCAAAATTCAAAATACTTCCTAAAATTTTCTGTTTGAATTTTCCAATCCCATTGTTTATATTCTCAAGATTTCATTAGATAACTCTTTAAATACTTCTCTATTTTTTAATAATTTAATTATTTTTTCTTTCAGTTCCTTAACCGTCCGTTCTTTCATAATAAAATTCTTTTGTAGAGTCCCCAAACATTCTTCCACAACACCCACATTTGTTGTAATAACCGGAACCCCACAAGCCATTGCTTCTAAAACCGGATTAGGTGTTCCTTCATGTAATGACGCGCAAATATAACAATCAATTTTGCTATAAAATTGAGGCATACGGTAATGCGGAATCATTTTTTCTTCCCTGTCAGAAGTATATAATTCGATATTATAGCCTTCCTGTCTTAATTCTTGTATCGCTGGCTTTATAATAGTATTAATTCCTTTTAAATCGTTAATACTCCACTTACTATTTCCTACCCACCCAACACGAATTAATCTATCATTTATATTGTCAAATCTACTTAAATTATTCGGTTGGAACAAATTCAAATCCACTCCATCTGGCAAGTAAGCATCCGGTCTTTTTTTTAATTCCACTTTTTCCTGGTATATTCTTTCAAGTTTTTTTGAAGATACAGCATATGCCGTTAGTATCGACTCTTTACGAGCAAACAACTTTTCTGTAACCATCTTTTCTTCATCATCTAAGCATAGATGGTCATATATTTCTGTTGATATTTTTTTGTTTTTTATGTACTTACTAAAAAACTCTTCTTTTGTATAACCCAATCGAAAAATTCGATTTTGCACCCATTCACTATCATAAGATGATAATAATCCCCTCCAAAAAAAGTGAACTATTTTGCAGTCCTGACTTAAAATAAATATATCTGCCACATTCTCTATATCACAAGCATAAATCACTTTAAAATCATAATATTGATTCAAATTTTTCTTTATTTGATCCGCAATATGATCAAACGCCCAATCAGGTCTATCTACAATTAAAGCTATTTTTTCTTTTTTATTTTTTTGTTTTTTATTTTCATCTACAACATCATAAACACACTCTCGTTGTATCTCTTTTCTTCCTTTTACTATGTCAATCAACTTCCAACATTTATTAACTATTCGATATCCTTTTGTTTTTTTTATAACTCGCAAATCCGTTTCTAATCTATTTGTTCGCTCCCATAAAATATCACATTCTTTTGTTTTCATTTCCAACAATCTCTGTGTTCGCTCTTTTTCAACCTCTATAATTCTTTTCTCCTCTTTCAAATCTTGAACTCTTTTAATAGAAGTAGACTCTTCTGTAAAATCTGTTCTTTCCATAATTTATTCTCCTCTTTTTATCTTCCTTAGTACTTTTTTCAAGAATCTGATATCCGAAATAGATTCTTGCATTTTAATTTTATTTAATTCATCAACTCTATACTCATCCATTCCCATTTCAAATAAACATCCCGACAGTCTAATTGTCAATTCATCCATTTTAGCAATATGTGATGTAGGAGACAAATATACTAACCTCTCTACCCTATTATCCAATAATACTTTTTGTATATCTCTACTTCTATATTGATAATCACCCCAATTTGCTTTTTCTGCCGAAAAAATATGCTCCAACTGACATTCTAAATATCGATCTCCTTCTTCTGGAGAATTCTCGTCGGTAATCAGTAAAACTTGTTTTCCTTTTTCTTCGAAATATTTTTTATAGTTTAATAAAACCCGCTCCAACTGACATTCTAAATATCGATCTCCTTCTTCTGGAGAATTCTCGTCGGTAATCAGTAAAACTTGTTTTCCTTTTTCTTCGAAATATTTTTTATAGTTTAATAA
>NZ_QUEL01000052.1:0-2321 GCF_003478145.1 Clostridium sp. AF29-8BH
TTAATAAAAAATTGAAATTGATGTCAGAATTAACAGAGCATACCTTGGCAAATGAAATAGAAGCTCCACATGAGATTTTAAGAAAATAGGCAAGTCAAATTCCCGTTTATTGGGAAGTCGCAGAGAACGAAAAATCGGAAGTTTACAGCGAGGTGAAAGAGGTTGAATTATGTAGAATATGGAAAAGAAAACAAATATGATGATAATATATTTTTCAAAAATACAGTCAAATGAGTCGCTCACAGCAGGGACTAGCCGGTGCAGGAGAATGGGAAACATTGAGAAAGCTGCTGCCGGATTTTAAAGATAAGCGTGTGCTTGATTTAGGATGCGGCTATGGATGGCACTGTATTTATGCGATGGAACACGGAGCGTCTTCTGTTGTGGGTGTTGATATTTCTCATAAAATGCTCGAGGTAGCCAAAGAAAAAACACATTTTCCACAGGTTGAATATAAATGCTGTGCTATAGAAGATGTGGAATTCCCAGAGAAGAGTTTTGATGTAATATTAAGTTCACTTGCGTTTCACTATGTAGCAGATTATGAGATTTTAGTAAAAAAGATATATAGAATACTGAAGTCTGGTGGTAAGCTAGTTTTTACGGTTGAACATCCTGTTTTTACTGCCTATGGAACACAAGACTGGCATTATAACGAAAAAGGAGAAATACTGCATTTTCCGGTGGATAATTATTATTATGAGGGCAAACGGACAGCTGTCTTTTTGGGAGAAAAGGTTACAAAATATCATAGAACACTGACCACATATCTAAATACACTGCTTTCAAATGGTTTTATAATAAATCATATTGTGGAGCCGCAGCCGCCGGAATACATGATGGATATTCCGGGGATGCAGGATGAAATGCGCCGTCCCATGATGCTGATTGTATCGGCGAACAAAAAAGTGGATAGATAGAACTAAAACACCTATAAGGTATAAATGGAGGTAATTTATGTTTAAAGAAAAAATTATTATAGAGATGAAAGAAGTATTCAAAGAAATTCCTTTTGGCATAGAGCATACTCTCAAAGTTTTGAAAAATGCAGAAGATATAATGAAAGGAGAAAATATCGGAGAGGAAGAAAAAGAATTCATCAGTATTATTGCTATACTACATGATATTGGTGCGGTTGAAGCACAAAAAAAATACGGTTCTATTGATGGTGTCTATCAAGAAAAGGAAGGACCAGAAGTAGCGAAAGAAATATTAAAAAAGGTAGGCTATAACAAAAATATTGATAGAATATGCTTTATAATAGGCAACCATCATACTCCATCTAAAATTGATGGACTTGATTTTCAAATACAATGGGAAGCTGATTTGCTTGAAAATTTAACGGTTATGGATAAAGAAAAAGAACAGGAAAAGATAAAAAAGTGTATAGATGAAAACTTTAAAACAAACACAGGAAAAAGGATAGCTTATAAAGAAAAAGAACAGGAAAAGATAAAAAAGTGTATAGATGAAAACTTTAAAACAAACACAGGAAAAAGGATAGCTTATAATCGCTTTATTTTAGATTAGTAGTAGATTATTACAGTTATGTATTTTATATCGCAAAGAAAAAATAGTAGTTAAGTTTAACCCTAGGGTTAAATGATGAATATGTTGAGGGCATTTTTGTTTCTGGTGAAATGCAATCGCAGGGTATAGGTAAAATTCTGCTGAATTATGCAAAGGACAAAAGGAGTAAGTTGTACTTGAACGTATACCAAAAGAATGCACGGGCAATATCTTTTTATAAGAGAGAAGGATTTGAGATTCAGCATAGTGGCTTAGATGAGGCTACCGGAGAAAAAGATTATGTAATGACATGGCAACACAAATAGAAATTCCAGTTTTTGAAACTGAGAAATCGCAATTTAAGGAGGCAAAGTACAATGAAAAAAGCTATTATTATGATGATTGTGGTATTTGCTTTAGTTGTTTGGCCGTTCAGCGGTGTGTGGCAGCTCTTGTCTGGCATCATTGGCGGTGGAGTCCGAGAATCCTTTATTTATCCGATTTATGGTGGAATTATTCTTCTTTCAGGTATTATAGTCGTTTGTACTGAACTCATTCTGGAAGAAATCAAATCGTTAAAAGACGATATAAAAGATAAAAAAGAAGGATGCTGACAACTCCAAGTTTGGAGAATTGAGAAAATCGGAATTTATAAAGGAGAATATTGATGAAACTATTTTTATGTTCGCACTTTTCAAGTGTGGGAAGTCTGATAAAGGAAGAAATTGAAAATAAGAAAGTCGCATTTATTCCAACAGCTTCACTGCGTGAAGGCTACACCGGTTATGTCGGCTCGGCTCGAAAATTATTCA
>NZ_QUEL01000053.1:0-2218 GCF_003478145.1 Clostridium sp. AF29-8BH
CATCATCTTCCATTAGATGATAGCGGAGCAGAGATACAAACAATTCATAAGGAATTTGCACGTTTTTCATCACTTAATCCTTTCTGCGTCGGTTTGCGTCGATAGCGTCGATATTTTCTATACCAGCCCGCTGTAAAAAATACCGTCGCAACCGACGCATATCGTCGCTTTTACTCTCTCGGCTCAAGCCGTTTCAGAATAATCTTCCTTTCATGCCCCCGCTTATTGTCATAGAAAATTCCATAATCATTAAGCAACTGGCTATTGACTACATTCAGCTTTCTGGAAAGCACGTTTGCCTGTATCTGCATATCCGGCAACTGGCTCACAAGTTCTGTTGCTGTCCCCTCCCATTCCGGCTTATCTTCTGTCAGAAAATTGTTGATTGCTTCCAGCAGGGGATTCGGCGGCTGTTTCCACAGTTCCGTTTCTGCCTTTTTGAATTTCCAGACGCAGCGCTCCCGGTCAAACTCTATAGTCAGTTCCTGATCCGGCTGGTCACGCCCCACTATATCCATGACCGCCTCATTGTCAGTGCGCTTTTTCTTGTGCATGATAAACGCCCCGTCTGCCGCTCCAAGCAGCCCGTTCGTACCGGAAATCATATCAAAGCTGTCCTCGGATTCCAACTTGCGTGTGTGATGAACCACCAGCAGGCAGATACCGTATTTATCGCTGAACGACTTTAACTTTGTCACAATCTCGTAGTCGCTGGAATAGCTGTACCTGTCCCCACCGACCTCACGCACTTTCTGGAGCGTGTCAATGATAATCAGCCTTGCGTCCGTATGCTCTTTCAGAAATTCCTCTAATTGTTTGTCTAAGCCCTCATTCAAGGTCTTTGCCTGTGTCGCAAAGTACAGGTTATCCGCACATTCCACACCGAACATACCGGAGAGCCGCCGCTGAAGCCTTGCATAATCATCTTCCAGTGCAAGATACAGCACCGTACCCTTTCGGACAGGATAATCCCACAGCGGAAGCCCCATTGCCACATGATAGGCAAGCTGTCCCATAAAGAACGATTTCCCAACTTTCGGCGCACCTACAAAAAGATAAGTGCCGCCATAGAGAAACCCGTCCACAACCGGCGTTCTCGGCGGGTAGAGTGTATCATACAGTTCCGTCATGGAAACGGTTTGAAGCCCGCCGCTCCCGGATTTCTCCGGGTTTTGTGCGGCTTGCAGATTGATTTGTGCTGTTTCATTTGCTATAATTTCATTGTAATTTTTTAATTGCGGCTGCGCCCCATCTGCGCCAACAGATGATACGGGAGCAGTCGTTTTCATTTTTTCTGTCATTCATCTTCTCCTTTCAGACCGTCTAATGTAATTGCGATTACCTGCAACGTGTAGAGCAGTTCGTCATTGTCCGGGCTTAATGCTTCCAATCGCTTCAATTCCTCGTAGATAGCCGCCATTTGATTTTTCAGAGCCTTATACACCCTCGGATTGCCCTGTACTACTACGTCCCGGCACAGCAGCCGCCTTGTGATATAGTCCTGCTTTGTCAAACCCGACAATGCCACCAAATCGTTAAGCAGCTTCGCTTCTTCGTCCGATACCCGGAACGCTACTGTATGATTGCGCCACCGCCCTTTATAATCAAGTGTTCTTTCCATTTGCGTCCTCCTTTGTCATTCGCTCCATTTCCAGTTTTTCTGCCATTTCCGTCTGCACCGTAGGAAACAAGTGGGCGTAGCGGTAAGTGATTTTCTCCGCTTCATGCCCCATACGATCCCCAATCGCCAGCACTGAAAATCCCATGTCTATTAACAGGGAAACCGCACTATGCCGGATGTCGTGAACGCGAATCTTTTTTACGCCCGCCTGCTTTGCCCCTCGCTCCATTTCGTGATTGAGATAGGATTTTGTGACCGTAAACAGCCGCTCGTTCGGCTGAATGTCGTAAAGCATTTTGATATATTCCTGCATTTCCTCACAGAGAAATGGCGGCATTTTGATTGTACGGTTACTCTTTTTCGTTTTCGGGCTTGTGATAATATCACTCCCTTTAGATCGGTGAAATGTCTTGCTGATTGTGACTGTCTGCTTCTGGAAGTCAAAATCAGCCGGAGTAAGCGCCAGCAGTTCGCCGGAGCGGATTCCACACCAGTAAAGCATTTCAAAGGCATAATAGGAACGGGGCTTATCCATCATGGCTTCGGAGAATTTCAGATATTCCTCTTTCGTCCAGAAGTCCATTTCTTTCGGAACCT
>NZ_QUEL01000054.1:0-2059 GCF_003478145.1 Clostridium sp. AF29-8BH
AGGCTTATTCAACGATACAGTCTGTTTTTGAAGAAGCAGATGTGATATATTTTACCGGCGGAAATTCTTTCTTTCTTATGGACCAGCTCCGTAAAACGGGAACTGATGGGCTACTGAAAAAGGAATTGGCAAATGGAAAATTGATGATCGGCGAGTCGGCAGGCGCAATTATATGCGCTCCAAGCATCCAATATATCGAGCAAATGGATGAAAAGCCAGAGGACTACTCACAAGAAGATGATGCAGGGCTTGATTTGATTGATTTCTATGTTCTTCCGCATTATCTTACAGCACCATTTAAGAAAGTTACCGAGAAAATAATGACTGAGTTTTCGGATTTGAATCTATGCCCGATTAACAACCGTCAGGGAATTGTAATTGATGGTGAAGGTTCAAAGGTTATTTGCAAAGACTAATTTGAAAATTCGCGTTTGCGAAGCAATGAAAGCCCCGGCATCACTTTGAAGGGCTGGAAAAGAAGCAGGAACTATGCGGCAGAGTAAACCCCGGCGGCGTTGCGGAGCCCGGAGTTGCTTTTGAGAGACAGGTGTGCTATACTGCCAACAGAATAAACGGGAATGAAGTTCTCCCGAAGTAACCAGATTACTTGAACCGCTTTAAAAGCTGATGACTTCTGCGACGAAAACCACGCAGAAGGTGTCAGCTTTTTTGCGTGTTGTAAGTAAGGAGGAACTTTTATGTTACTGAGTATTTCGCTGATTTTGATCGTTGGGATGTCTATGGGGTGGCTTTGTCAGAAGTACAGGCTGCCGAGTCTGCTGGGAATGCTGGCAACCGGCATGGTTCTGGGACCCTACGTCCTGAACCTGCTGGACGGCAGCATTCTGGGTATCTCCCCGGAGCTGCGGAAGATCGCCCTTATCATCATTCTTACCCGTGCAGGGCTGGGGCTGGATACTTCCGGGCTGAAAAAGCTGGGGCGGCCTGCCGTTCTGATGTGCTTTGTTCCGGCGTCCTTTGAGCTGATGGGGGTGCTTTTTCTGGCACCGAAGCTCATGGGGCTGACGGTTTTAGAGGCGGCAATTCTGGGCGCGGTGATGGCGGCGGTCTCCCCGGCGGTGGTGGTGCCAAGGATGGTCCGGCTTATGGACGAGGGCTACGGCGTAAAGCAGGGCATCCCGCAACTGATCCTTGCAGGCGCATCGGTGGATGACGTGTACGTCATCGTGCTGTTCTCCACCTTTGTGGGCATGATGCAGGGGGAAAGTGCCTCTATGCTCAGTTTTGTCAACATCCCGGTGTCCATTCTGCTGGGCATGGCGGTAGGTCTGGCGGTCGGGTCCCTGTTGGCGTACTTCTTTGCAAAGGTCCATATCCGGGATACCGCAAAGGTTTTGATCATTTTGAGCATCTCCTTCCTGCTGGTGGCAGCGGAGGATGCCCTGACCACCGCGATCACCTTCTCGGCCATGATCGCCATTATGTTTATCGGCATCGGTCTGCAAAAAAAAAGAGAAGTGGTGGCAAAAAGGCTCTCGGTAAAATACGGAAAGCTCTGGGTGGCTGCGGAGGTGTTCCTGTTCGTGCTGGTGGGCGCAACGGTGAACATCGGCTATCTGGGCAAGGTGGGTGCAAAGGCACTGCTTTTGATCGTGGGTGCGCTGGTATTTCGGATGCTGGGTGTTTTTGTGTGCCTTCTGGCACAAGCCTGAGCAAAAAGGAACGGCTTTTCGCCATGATGGCGTACACCCCCAAGGCAACCGTGCAGGCTGCCATTGGCGGCATTCCGCTGCACTGGGCTTTGCCTGCGGCGATACGGTGCTTACCGTGGCGGTGCTGGCTATCGTGCTGACGGCTCCCCTTGGTGCCTTTGCCATGAACCTGAGCTATAAAAAGCTGCTGAAGAAGGGGTGAAGCGACCGGGAAGGAGCTTTTCCGCAGGGGAAAAGCGTGGTATACTGAGGGCGGAAAATCGGAAGTTGTAGGAGAAAATTTTTAATGAATATAACAGTTTATCTTGGGGCAAACGAAGGAAATGACCCATGCTTACGAAAAGCAGTTGAGGAATTGGGGGCATGGATTGGAAACAGTGGAAATG
>NZ_QUEL01000055.1:0-1974 GCF_003478145.1 Clostridium sp. AF29-8BH
CGTCAGCTATCTGCTGCACGAGTTCCTGTAGGTATTTCTCAACTTCTGGGGTTAATATCTTCCGTCTGTATTTCACCGACCAAACCATATGGTAGTTAATATTACACACGCAAGTTCTATAATGTATCAGATTTCCTTTCATACATATAGTATATCATATTGAAGTGTAATACGCAATTATTATTCGAACATATTTTCGCTTTTATTGTATGCCGGTTACGGCATTACTATCAAAGGATGAGAATTATTATACTATTTGCATTGTGCAGATATGCACACTCCTGCGCTTTCATCTCGGTAATTGAATTGCCGAGGATTCCCGCTTATTGTCCTAAAAATATTGATACCTCCTTCTCTTCGCCACCAAAAAGATAACTGACACCGTCACGGACATACATTCCGCCACGATAATTGCACCCCAGATTCCGTTCAAGCCCAGGAGCAGCGGCAGAATGATAACCGATGCACTTTCAAACACAAGAGTACGCAAAAATGCTATCAGCGCCGAGGTCAGTCCATCTCCCAGCGCCGTAAAAAAGGCGGAACTGAAAATGGAGAAACCGCAGAATAAGAACGAAACCGCATAAATGGAATACGCATGTACCGTCATGTCCAGAAGCCCGGCATCATATCCTACGAAAATAGCTGCCAACGGTGCCGCCATCACCTCGGACAGCAGCAGCATGCTCAGAGACGCCGCCGCGATCAGAAGCACACTGCGCTTTAGCAGGTTATTTAACTCCTTTTTATTTCCTGCGCCGTAGTGATAGCTGATAACTGGAGCTACGCCGGTCGCATAACCGATGAAAATCGCAAGGAAAATAAAATCCACATACATGATGGTTCCGTAAGCTGCGACTCCGTTTTCTCCCGCGTAGCGCATCAGCTGCGCGTTATACAGCATGCCGACAATGGACATGGAAATACTGCTCATCAATTCCGATACACCGTTGGTGCAGGCACGTCTGAGCGCTCCTCCATCCCACTTTGGTCTGCGAAGGCGCAGGCTGCTGCTGTTCTTCCGCAGGAAATAAACCAGCGGTATCGTTCCGCCTATGATCTGTCCCATCGCAGTCGCCATCGCCGCTCCGGCAATTCCCCAATGGAACACTCCCATGAACAGAACATCTCCCGTCATATTGAGCACACCCGAAATGATCGTTACAATCAGCCCCAGCTTCGGCTTCTCCGCCGTCACGGAAAGGCTGCCAAACGCATACTGCAGCATTAAAAACGGAAGCGCCACCAGAATGATCCGTCCATACCGGATGCAGTCCGCCAGCATCTCTCCCTTCGCGCCAAGAAAGGCAGCGATCTGCGGTAAAAACAGAATACTGATAACCGCAATTACCAGACCAGAAACAAAGGTCGCAGCGATCAGAAGGGAAAAAATCTCCTGCGCCTTCTCACGCCTGCCCTCGCCCATAATCCGGGCGATCAGGGCACTTCCACCCGTGCCGAACATAAATCCCATGGCACCTACGACCATCAGAAACGGCATAATGAAATTGACCGCCGCAAACGGCGTTTTTCCTACAAAATTCGATACAAAATATCCATCTACCACTCCGTAAATGGAGGTAAAAATCATCATTAAAATAGATGGAATTGTAAACCGGATCAATCTCCCAAAACCGAAATGATCCGATAACTGAATCCTCTGTTCCATAACATTCTCCTGTCAAATTTTTAAGTAATTCTGCCATTATATCATGATTCGCATCTTCGATGCTTACCGCTGCTGACGCAGCTATCGTGATCGCCATTCGCCGTTCGCCATAAATCTGCAAGCAGCTTTCTGGCTCACTTGCGCTCATTATATCATAATTCTTCACATCACGGAACATCACCTGCACCTCTTCTCCGTTACTGTTCACGCATACGTGCCCAGTAACGGAATTTGCCGTGGCTTCGCATTTAAATACGGCAAATTCCTGCTGCCACCACGTTTTCTTACGGCACTTTCGGTTCCAA
>NZ_QUEL01000056.1:0-1641 GCF_003478145.1 Clostridium sp. AF29-8BH
CCGACATCAATTCCGAGTACCAAAGTTTTTTCTGTAATAGCTTCAATTTTTGCGTTCTGTGTGTTAGACTTCATTGTAGATACCTCTCTGTATAATAAGATTTTTACTACCCTGCCAGTCAGTAGTCTTATTGTACTCTGAGGTATTTTCAATTTTCAACGTCTACGCTTTTTATTATACAGGAAGCTCCTTTCCTCTGTTATAAGGTTAATGACTATGGATTAATATCCTTCAACTCCCATCTGCTTGCAGATTTCAGCAAGTTGCGGATCCACATATTTTCCGTTTTCCTCAATTGTCACGCCATCTACGATAATTGTAGGTTTCGATACTACACCGTCTGTGTGAGAAGCTGCTGTCCAGTAGCTTCCGCGAATCATTTTACCCTGACTTCCAATACCAAATTCCATGCATCCAAAAATTCGTTCATCTTCTACGATACGTCCGGTTGGTTTCATAACGCCCGGATTGAATCCGAGTGAATAGTGTGCCAAACGGAACATATTCGGATCGTTGAACGAATGCAGCCATGCGCTGAAACGTTCGGCCTCTTTTCCGCCTTCAATCTTAGTTACACGTCCATTTTCCAAGGTGAGTTTCACATTTTCAGAAATTGCACCCATGTCGGTCGGCGGGAAAATCGCAACATCGAATACAAGGGTTCCATTAATCGTTTCCTCTATTGGACACCAGCTAATCTGGCCAGCCATCATGAACGGATACCCCTTAAAGGTTGCCAGCTGACCGGAGTGACGAACTTTTCTTCCCTCATTTTGGGCTGTTAAATAAGTTCCATTATTATCTTTAATGATAATATCGTTTCCTGCCTCTAATTTAGCCTTTAAAGCCTCTCCCAGCTCTACTACCTTGTTAACATCGACTCTTCCGATACAATTCACGATCATGGTTGCATCCATGCCGGTAAGATTAATGTAACGGCAGCCAAAATCAATTGCTCTCTTCCATGCATCACTCAGGAAGATGGAACCGTATGATAACTCAATCCAGACATCGGAAACAGCAACTGCATTTCCAAGCGGAGCCGCCGGTTCTGAATAGGTACTTAAATTGGTCGGTGCAAAAACAAGCAGCGGATTGGCTCCAACAGTATAAGCTGCGCTCATGAGAGCTTCCAGTACACGTTTATCCGTAGAGGTATCTCCGGTAATTACTACGTTCTCTCCCGGCTGCACCAGCATAACATCGTGCACCAACTTGTACGCAGCCTTACTGACCTCATACGATAAATAGTCCTTCGACATCTCAATTCCAATCGGGTATTCCATAGTTCCTCCTTTCCCTAACATTCATAATTTTAAGTATACTATTTTGAAATTCGCGAAAAATATTTTTCTTTGTCTTGATCTTAGCATATAAATCAAATAAAATGAAATTATGTTATTTTATAAAGTGATAAATCTGTATTATACAGACTTTAGTCTGAATTTCGGTCCACAAATTCAAGAATACCAAGGCATTCTTGCTACTAAATGTGCGTTATTTCACATTTGATATAGCCACCCCCCACTAAACGCCTTATACAGATATTCACGCAGAAAGGAGAGAGTATATCTGTGTTAAATTATAAGCTCAGTACCTTTTTAGAGCTCTGTGAAACGAAAAATTATACCAAAACCGCTG
>NZ_QUEL01000057.1:0-1413 GCF_003478145.1 Clostridium sp. AF29-8BH
CTTCCATCCGAAAACTTCCGCTAGATTGCTTCGTTCGACTTGCATGTGTTAAGCACGCCGCCAGCGTTCATCCTGAGCCAGGATCAAACTCTCATGTTAAAGTTTTGATTCCAGTCAAAATTCGCTTGGCTAATTTTAACCGTTATTACTGTTGTTTTGGTTTTGTTCTGAATGTTCTCTTGAACTTCAAGGCTTAACCAAAAGCCTTTGTTCTTAGAATTTTCAGGGTTTTACATACTGTTCAGTTTTCAAGGTTCTTTGTTGTTGTCTCATTGACAGCTCATTTATATTACCACAAGCAGTTATCTTTGTCAACAACTTTTTTTATTTTATTTTTCGCAACTGAGCTTTCGCTCAACAGCTTGGATATCATATCATAGGCAGTTGTCGTTGTCAACTATTTTTTCTTAATTTTCAAAACATTTTCGCAAATAAGAAAACCTGTGATATTCGATTTTCCCTGCATATGCAGACCAACGTCAAAACACGTTAGAGTTAGAGTTTACCATTTCAGCATTAACTTGTCAAGCGATTTTCACTTGTTTTTTCGCTGACATATTCCATACAGAATCATTGCGCATCCTCGCGGAGCGTTTATCTCAGCCGAAGACCCAACTCCCACTGAGACAAATTTGCTATTACTCGCCACCTAAAGAGGTGGGAGTCTTCTCGACTGAAATAAAAAATTTGGCACACCTAACTCATCACTAAGCAGCGAGAATGCGGTGTGCCGTTTTTCAATATCACAGTTTTTCTCTATACGCTTTTAAATAATCCGTTTCACAACACCCATCAGGATGCTTCCAAGCATATTGTGGTCATACAGCCAGGTCAGCCAGATATTGCTTTCTATCTGGTTCAGGAAAAGTTCACCAATCGCCGTTGCCGAGAACAGTGTAATAAGCAGTGCTGCAATCCAGACGAAAAAGATCCCTTCCGCGCCCCCCAACACGGCACCTGCCAGACGGTTCAGCCCCGATATGATCGGCAGCCGGGAGACCACATTGAGCGATACGGACAGAACACGCAGTCCGCCGAACACGGCTGCAAACAGCAGAAAAAAACTTATAATATTGATCAGGCTGTTTGCCAGATAACGGCTGACGTAGTGGGTAAAGCTGCTTACACCCAGCGCCTCGTAAACTTCGCTGTTATTATTCTCCAGAAGCGCATCCTTTAACTGTTCCGGAAGCTCCATTTCTTCAATAATACTGCGCTGTACGGATGGCGGCGCCGCGTCAACTGCCTCATTTTCCGCCTCATCGTCCTTTTGGATAAATTTCGTCACGCTGTCCTCCACCGCCTGATAGACCACCTCATTGCTGCGAAGCAGATTCGCGACAGACGGCGCACCAAAATGAACCACCCCCAGCGACAGCACCAGGGAAACGGCTGAGACTGCCAAGGCAGCAC
>NZ_QUEL01000059.1:0-1189 GCF_003478145.1 Clostridium sp. AF29-8BH
CTTCCATCCGAAAACTTCCGCTAGATTGCTTCGTTCGACTTGCATGTGTTAAGCACGCCGCCAGCGTTCATCCTGAGCCAGGATCAAACTCTCATGTTAAAGTTTTGATTCCAGTCAAAATTCGCTTGGCTAATTTTAACCGTTATTACTGTTGTTTTGGTTTTGTTCTGAATGTTCTCTTGAACTTCAAGGCTTAACCAAAAGCCTTTGTTCTTAGAATTTTCAGGGTTTTACATACTGTTCAGTTTTCAAGGTTCTTTGTTGTTGCCTCATCGACAGCTTATTTATATTATCATAAGCAATTGACTTTGTCAACAACTTTTTTATTTTATTTTTAATCTCTCTCAGAAACCCGTTTGCGTTTCCGCTCTTATTTCTTCGATTGATTCGCCCTTGTCTCAAGGACGTATGTTATGATACCAGAGTTTCCAAGGATTGTCAACGATTTTTCTATATTTGTTATTCTTTTTATTTTGTTGTGATTTTTTAGAATATTTTGTCATTTCTATTTATTTCACACATACTAGATTAAAAAATCAGCAGCATTCCCACCAGCTTATTTTGATCCTTCTTGCGGAAATGCCGCTGATTTATTTTGCGCCATTTTCTTCTATTATCATATATGCAACTATTTGCTCTCTTCTCTTTCCAAACACTACAGTAACGAGATTGCGGTGTTCCATTTTTCAAAACTGTACATAATATATAATTTTAATAATGGGTATGGAAGAAAGCGACTGAAAAATCCAGATACCGCCTGTTTGAGAAGCTCACTTCCCTGTTTCAGGAAATTAATCCTGAGCTTCAATACACGGGGATAAAGTTCAGTATTAATACAGAATACTCGCCAGAATACTTAAAGGAAGCCGCATCGAAATACGCAGAAATCTGGCAGTTGGATGAAACAACGTTTGTCGCCGGTAAAGGACATCGAAAGTCAGTCCAGCAGCGCCATTATGAAAAACTTAAGGAATATCTGTCAAATTGGAATTCCCTATTACACAAAAAAACCGCCATACATTTCTGTACAACGGTCTTCTTTATATACCTTCAAAACTGCACACTGAATTTCTTCTACTCTCTATCTTTCATCCTTCAGGAAATAACTTCCTCTTACCTATCCTTAACCATAACCTTTTGGTTAAGCCCTCGACCGATTAGTAACAGTCAGCTTCACGTATTACTACGC
>NZ_QUEL01000006.1:0-141587 GCF_003478145.1 Clostridium sp. AF29-8BH
CCGACATCAATTCCGAGTACCAAAGTTTTTTCTGTAATAGCTTCAATTTTTGCGTTCTGTGTGTTAGACTTCATTGTAGATACCTCTCTGTATAATAAGATTTTTACTAACCTGCCAGTCAGTAGTCTTATTGTACTCTGAGGTATTTTCAATTTTCAACGTCTACGCTTTTTATTATACAGGAAGCTCCTTTTACTTTTTGAAATAATTTTCTCGAAATCCTAACTGCATTACCAGGTCATTATACTTCGGATATGGAAAAGTATCGGGAGGTGTTTTCATGTATCGAAAAATTACAATATTTTTAGAATACTGGAAAAACAGTAAACATCGCAAACCATTGATATTGCAGGGGGCCAGACAGGTAGGCAAAACCTATTCTGTTCTCGAATTTGGACGTACCCATTACGAAAATACTGTTTACTTTAATTTTGATACAAATCCAAAGCTTAAGCAGACATTTGATGAAGACATTAGTCCTGAATACTTGGTTCCGATTCTTTCTCATATATCCAGTCAGACGATTGTCCGCGAAACAACATTAATTGTATTTGATGAAAACAAGAAAATCGTGCCTCTGTATGCTGCTTTTTGTATATAAAATACTTTTTACAAAGATAACCAGAAATTTTATGTATTCTTCACAAAAGGAACACATCTTTGCGTTACACTAAAGCCATCAATTTTAAGGAGGCAATCGAGTATGACAGCTAATACAAAAACAACCTGGAGTGTCTGGGGAATCCTTTTTGGCATGGCGATTGTGCTGGGAATCGGAGTGGCATTTTTAGCATTTACTTTAACCAGAGATCCACAGATTCTGGCATTTTTATATGATAAAATCACAGTTCCGCAGAGCCTGCACTTCATTACCAATTTTAAATGGATTTTTAACCTGCTGGTTGTCTGCGTAACAGCAATTCCGGCCGCAGCCGTACTTTATGTAAGCGAGCGGGGATTCAGCCGCTGCGTGCAGCCAAAAGAAAAATAAAGACAGATAAACAAGAAGTGATATATGCTCTAAGTGACTTCTTAATCATGATATTTGTCATGGTTAGTGAAGAAATCACTTAGAGCATTTTTGTTTCAAGACGAACTTGAGATTGAGATCGCGGAACTGGAAAAGGCTGTTACCGGCTACGAGCAGAGCCAGAAATCAGCAGAGAAATTTATAGCCTTGATTGACAAGTATGAGAATTTTGACACGCTGACAAACACCATCCACAAGCAGCCAGTCGGGAGAATATGACATTCCCGATGACCTGCCCAATCGCCGGACAGGTCATGGTCGCGGTTCTTATCCGGCAGCGGCTCGCCCATTGCCAGCAATGCTACGACCTGCTCCAGCAGCTCGATCTTCAAGCCACGCTTTATGGCTCGTTTGTAGTCTTTTTTGAAACCGGTCGTGTATTTAACGGTATATTTGGTTTCTTTCATCTTTTCAGGTCAGCAAAGCTGAATCGGAATCCGAGCTTCCAGTTTGCACGTTTAAGTTCTGATTTAGCTAATCGCTTACTCTCCTGTATAATAAACATTTTTTCCAGAACCATTTATATGCAATTTTCCGGCACTGGATAATTCCTTTAAGATCCTATACGCTTTTGTTGTACCTATATTTAAAAGCGCTTCGGTTTCTTTTCTTGTTATTTTTTTATGCTCTGCTACATAGGAGAGAATTTCTTCTTTTTCAGAGGCAAGCGGCTGTCGATAAACTGCTACCAGACGTTTCCTTGGTTTTGACAGCTTTTGTATTCCTTCGTTTCTATTTGGAAGTGTAACACGGAAAACACCTTTTGCTGTTTCAAAAAAAGGCTTTTTTTCGTTATCTCTATAGGCTCGTTGAATTTTTCCAATTCCTGTACCATAACTTTCTATTAACATCATGCGATAAAAAATAGCTGCCAAATTAGGATTCCTTGGCTGCGATACACCCAGAAAAATAGAATTTAATTCCAGTCCGGAAACCAATCCTCCCAATGAGACAATTTCTATACGATCGTCATAAATATTTATAAGATTACTTCCACTAAACGAATAATCTCGATGAACAATACTATTTAAAAGAGCTTCTCTGATTGCCTCTTCTGGGTAATCTTTTTTGTCAATACGGATTAAACCCGAAAAACTGGCTTGCGTTTTATTGTTTAAATCAATAAACTGATAAACGTCTTCCAATTGTTTTAAAATAGAACCAGAAAATTCCTTTCTATCTCTGAAAACCGCTTTATCTGTTCCTTGAAAAAGAGCCACTTTTGTTGTTACTTCACATTGATCCGATAATAGCAATGCAAGATTTGTGTATAAATGATCATCACCTATCAGTTTTAATGTTTGCATCTGTGATCTTCCAAACGCAATTTTTCGTTTGTGCATCTCATTTTCAAAATACTCAAATGTCAAATCCTGATTCATGCTTCGGCTTGTTTCATAGGAACATCTGCCGCTTTGAATGATCATTTCCCGGATGCCCTCATCTGTCATGGGTTGTGAAGAACTTCCTTTTCGAACATATACACCACTGGGCTTTAGACCTTTTTCCCGAATATAATATGGACGATTCGTTCCTGTTGCAATATTAATTTCAACGACCGTTTTTCCGTCAATTTCCACAGTTTTTATATTGACAAAAGGCATAATATCAGGTGCGATAGAATCTTTTAAAGAACCTGCAACCTGAAGCATGATTGCATCTGGATCATCTACGCCAATAATTGCTCCATCTTTTCTAACACCAATCAAAATAGTACCTCCAGAAGCATTTGCAAAGGCAATTACTTCTTTTCGAATCTCAGGTACATATTCTTGCTTAAATTCCACCTCTTGATTCTCAAACGAAAGCATACTATTCACCTTTCTTTCTTTCTTTCTTTCTTTCTTTCTTTCTTTCTTCTATTGTATTTGGGAAAGAAAGAAAAGTCAACGAAAAAAAGAAACGAAAAATCGACAAATCCCACCTCCCGATACTTTTCTATATCCGAAGTATAATGACCTGGTAATGCAGTTAGGATTTCGAGAAAATTATTTCAAAAAGTAAAAAGGAGAGTGCATTAATTATGAGAAAGCAGACTAAATTAGTTGCAGTACTTTCTGCAGCAGCTTTACTCGCTATGGGTGCTTCCATGACTTCTTTCGCAGCTGGTTGGGAGAAAGATGACGCTGGTGTTTGGCACTACTATGACAGCGACGATGAGATGGTAACAGGCGAGTGGAAAAAAGACGGTGGTAAGTGGTTCTATCTGGATGATGACGGCAACATGCTGACAGATTCTTGGGTAGACGATGACTACTATGTAGCTGAAGATGGTCATATGCTGACTAACGAGTGGAAGAAGACCGTGTCCGATGACGATCAGGATGATCCGGACGAGGATGGCGAAAGCTGGTACTACTTCGGCAGCAAGGGTAAAAAGACCACTTCTGATGATAAAAAGATCAATGGCAAGACTTACTTCTTCGATGAAGATGGAAAAATGCAGTATGGTTGGTATGCTGATTCTAACAACAACGTATACTACTTAGGCGAAGAGGATGACGGTGCTAGAACCAACTCTTCTTGGCTGTGGTTAGCTGCTCCGGATTCCGAAGATGATGATGAGAAAGATGCAGCAGATGCCGTAAGCCATGATTCTCAGAATGATGATCCGTGTGATGAAGAAGGTTGGTACTGGTTCGGTAGCGACGGTAAGATGTACAAAGACGCTAAGCAGAAAAAGATCAACGGTAAATACTACTACTTCAACAATCATGGTCAGATGCTGTATGAGTGGATCAATGGTGTTAAAGCAAACGTGGCTTCCAATGCAAAACTGGATAGCGATTCCATCGAAGCTACCGCTTCTGAAGTACGTTACATGAACGTAGTTGAAGAGGGCTGGAGAGCTGATGGCTGGTATCAGATCGATGGTGCTGATGCACTTAAGGCAGGCGATGATACCGATTGGTATTACTTCAAAGACGGTAAGGCTAAGAAAGCTGATGACGGTGAGAAGAACAATACTGACTTAACTGATGACGGTGCTAAAGTATATACCAAGAAGATCAAGATCAATGGCAAGAACTTCTGCTTCAATGAAATTGGTCAGATGCAGACTGGTTTACAGATGATCGATAAGAAATTCTACTACTTCGACAATGATGGTTATATGAAGACCGGCAAGATTGCTAATGTTGAAGAAGAGGATGATAACTACACCTACTACTTCGAGACCAAGAATGGTAAGAATGGTCAGGGTTATACAGGTGAGAAATCCGGTTACCTTTACTGGAATGGCAAGAGACTGGAAGCAGATGATGATTACAGAATCTATGTTGTAGATAAGAAATACTATCTGGTAAACAACAAAGGTAAACTTCAGAAATCTACTTCTAAAGAGTATGATGTAGAAAATTTTGGTGATGACGTTAAGTTTACGTTCAGAAACACATACGAGATTGCCTCTTCTACTAAAGATGGTTCTGAGGGCACCTATAAGAACGCCGCTACATTACCGAAGATTGAGCTGTTCGACAATGCAATTTATCAGGATGCACTGGGCGTTACACACTACGAGAATACAGATGCTTACGAGGCAGCACAGAACGCTGTAGCTAATAAATAATCTATATCTCAAATAACATTTAAAGAAGAGCTGTTACACAAACGTGTGGCAGATCTGAATAAAATGAAAAGGGTTGTGCACTTATATGGTGTAACAACCCTTTTTTGTTAGGGCGATTCCCAGGGGACTTTTTTCTATCTGTTCAATCTCTTTCTCCACCTTGTTTCCCCCATCCTTTCATGATATGATAATAAAAACAGCCTGATTTTTCGAAAGGAGCGATGATTCTATGACGAATCTTAATATTCCGGTTGGCGTCTCGGATTTTTCTCAGATACGTGAAAATGAATATTACTATGTGGATAAAACGGGACTCATTTCGGAATTATTAAAGAAAAGCACAGCAAACGTCACGCTGATTACTCGCCCCAGACGATTTGGAAAGACGCTGGCTATGAGTATGCTGGAACATTTTTTCGATATTCGACATGATAACCATTCGTTATTTCAAGATTTGGAAATCAGTCATGAATCAGCTATTTGTCAAACATGGATGAATCAGCGTCCGACTCTTTTTATTACCTTTAAGGATGTAGATGGGATTACATTTGACAGTGCTTTTGATATGCTGAAATTTGTCATATCCCAGATATGCATCGAATACTCTTATTTGGAGCAAAGCGATGCCGTCAGCGATGCATATAAAGAGATTTTTAAACGACTAAAAAATCAGACTGCATCTGCAACAGATGTAAAGGGTTCTATCCTGATTTTGATGAAAATGATGCAGGCTTATTATGGGAAGACAGTTATTCTTTTGTTGGATGAATACGATGTTCCCGTTGCGAAAGCAAGCAGCAATGGGTATTATCAGGAAATGCTGGAAATCATGAAAGCAATGATGAGTACCTCATTAAAAGATAATTCCAGCCTCTGCTTTGCGGTTGTGACAGGATGCTTGAAAATTGCTAAAGAAAGTATCTTCACTGGAACCAATAATTTTGTTTCGGATACCATCACAGATTCTCGATTAAATGAATATTTTGGCTTTACACAAAACGATGTAAATCAGATTTTAAAGGAATCCAATACTGCCGAATATTCGGATGAAATTAAAGCCTGGTATGACGGTTATCATTTCGGATGCTTTGATGTATATTGCCCGTGGGATGTGATGAATTATCTTCGGGATCTTCAGCATAATCCTTCCATGAAGCCTGAGAGTTATTGGAAGAATACAAGCGATAATGCAATTATTCGCTCTTTCATTGATTATGCTGGAAGCAGTATCACAATGAAATTGGAAAAATTATTGTCCGGCGGATATATTTTCCAAAAGATTGAAGAAAATTTAACCTATGATTATCTTCATTCTTCCGAGGATAACTTATGGAGTATTTTATATTTAACCGGTTATCTGACGCGCGTTCGAGAGATGGATATTCAAGAAACTATTCCAGATGGAACAACCGCGTTGATGATTCCGAATAGGGAAATCAAAGATATTTTTGAGTCAACAATTATAAAATGGTTTAACGAATCAACGAAGCATTGGAACCGCACAGAATTATTTCATGCGGTATGGGATGGAAACAGCGACAGGATGACGGATGAGATGAATAAACTTTTAAGAAAAACCATCAGTTATCATGATTACCGAGAAGACTTTTACCATGCATTTCTGGCAGGTATTTTTACTGGTGCCGGTTATGTGGTGGAGTCGAATAAAGAGCATGGAGAAGGACGAAGCGATGTGATTGTCTACGACTCTGAAAATGGACAATTGGCCCTTTTTGAAGTGAAATATTCCAGCACGCTTGACCAGATGAAACAATCCTGCCAAAAAGCACTTGCCCAGATCGATGAAAAAATGTATGCAAAAGAATTTGAGGATTCCTATGATAAAATTTTGTGTTATGGAATTGCTTTTTTTAAGAAACGCTGCCTGGTATATTTGAAAGATTGAATTAGTAAACGGTACAACGTTCGACCTTGACAAAAAGAGGACTCCGCCACCTCAGACTTCTCTGAAGTGACGGAGTCCTCTTATATCAAGCTATCAGCTTAATGATTCAGATTTGAATTGGATGTCAAATCACATCGGCCGCAAAAAGAGGATTTCTCAATCAACATCTCTTTTTACTGCCGCCGTGACAAATAACTTGCTTTTCATTTTTTAAATTCTAAAATTTTACATTCATGTTTTCGCGTCTTTAAATCATAATTGATTCCAACCAGCAGCATATTTCCTGAATAATCTTCCAGATTCTGGAAATATTGTTTTTTTAATATCTGGTGAATTGCGCCTTCGGCCGATTTGTTCCATTTTAGTTCGACAATCAAAGCTGGCTTATCCGGAAATTCTTTTCGCGGTAAATAAACTATATCTGCAAATCCAGATCCCGATGGAAATTCACGATAAACCTGATAAAAGTTTCTGGCAGCGTAGAGTGCCAGTGATACAGTATAACTCAGTGCATTTTCATTATTATACTGTAAATGGGATGTTTCAAAATGAGCCTGTTCCATATAGACAGCTACTTTTTCTTCATCTTTTCTCCAGATAGCATTAAGTAAATCAGCTGAGTTTTTTAATGCTTTCGAGACCTCTCCCCATTGAGAAACCGAAACCGCATTTACAAACTCTCCACGGATTTCATTATTCGGAATAAAAACTGATTTATGGCTGAAATCGTATCCAAGATATCCCAGATGAATCAGCAAAGTCAGGACATCATCCTCGCTGTGAAATGTCGTCATATCATTGCTGAAACTACCTGTATTGACCGGTACCATTTCTCCGGCCATCATGCTGAGAACATCGTCTTTCAGCCCATCAAAATTCATGTCAATATATCCGCGCAGTGCCTCAAATGTTTCGGTCTGGTTCCAATAAGAATCGCAGATACCAGAAGTCATAGCAGCCACAACCGAACGCGGACTGTAAATAGAAGAGGCTTTTTCAAAGCGATATCCATCATACCATTCTTTGATTTCTGCCAAATCCATTTGATAATCTGAGCAGAGGCAGCGCACCTCATTTTCTGTGAAACCGACATATTGCGCCAGAACACCTGGATTTGCCATCGAGAATTCATCAAACATATTGAGCGCAGAATGGGTACCGTATTTTTTTATTGGCAATATTCCTGTCATATATGCCAGATGTATATGTGCCTTATCCTTTAGAAAATCACGAAGAAAATCCAGATATCGTTCCTGAGCCGCTTTATCTTCTGCGTATTCCCTAAAAATACAATCCCATTCATCAATGATTATAATAAATGGCTCATTTGTTTCAGCATAAATTTCCTTCATATTTTCCGTCAGATCTAATTCATCATAAAAATCAATCGTTGGATATTCACGGCGAATTTCTCTCATGAGTGAACGCCGGATCCGCTGAATCAATTCTTCTACATTAGAGCTTCGACTTAAAAATTCCTGGATATTTAAAAATATAGTTGTGTAAGTGTTTAAATATTTTTTATAATCTTTTGAACAGCTGATTTTTCGGTCTTTAAATAAAGTATCAGACTGACATCCCTTACTATAATAAGCAGCCAGCATATTGGCTGTAATGGATTTTCCAAATCTCCTTGGGCGGCTGACGCAGATATTTTTCTGGTTTGTTGCCAGCACACTGTTGGTATAAGAAATCAGCTCTGTTTTATCTACATAGATCTGAGAATGCACCGCTTCTGAAAAAGCTGCGTTTCCGGGATTTAAATATATACCATATGGCTCCCTCTCTTTTTAATAAAACTGCACGTTTATCACACATCATGATAATTTGTTGTTTTTATTATCATATCATGAAAGAATCAGTGAAACAAGACTTGGAAGATATGCTTAAACTCAAAATGATAGTACTGCAGAGAGTTTTGCATATTCTATTCTTTAACTGACAGAGGGCAAATGCAGTCATACAGACAGGCTTCATTTACATTGCGACCACATAAAAAACTCCGCCATCTCGAAACACTTCGAGGTATCGGAGCTCTTTTTACTAAAAAAGAAG
The DNA here is from genome assembly GCF_003478145.1 of Clostridium sp. AF29-8BH. Taxonomy (NCBI): domain Bacteria; kingdom Bacillati; phylum Bacillota; class Clostridia; order Eubacteriales; family Clostridiaceae; genus Clostridium; species Clostridium sp. AF29-8BH. Next base: position 8,560 of record NZ_QUEL01000006.1, read on the forward strand.
CGGCATTCCAGGAAATATCCTGAAATACCGCTTCTCAATTATCCTAGGTCAAATGACTAATCGAATAAAATTCAGATTAATTATTTGTTTAATCCTAACCAACCTTCAACAGCCTTAGTACCAGCCAGATTTGTGTAGGTATAAATATCGTCATCATACAGCTGGATGAACGGTACAGATACGATCTGATCCTCTGTAACAACATCTTTACCAAACTGAGCTTCTGCATCAGCAATCAGATCCTCAGCTTTGATTGTCTTACCGCTAGCTAAAGTAACGGATACAACTTTCTTGCCGCTGATCTCTACTTTTACATCATCCTCAGCGATGCCCTTGTTCTCGATGTCATACTTCTTGGAGGTCTTCTGAACTTTACCCTTGGTATTGGTCAGATAGATATCTCCATCATAGTAGTACAGTCTGTAGTCATCATCTGCATCCAGTCTCTTACCGTTGAAGTACAGATAATCATCTTTCAGACCATTGTAGCCAAGACCATTCTTACCATTCTTGGTGTTGAAGTAGAATGTGTAATCATCATCGTCGTTCTCTACAGATGTTACGCGGCCAGTCTTCTGATAGCCGTTGGCATCGAAGTAGTAGAATCCGCCGTCAGCCTGGCAGTACTGTAAGCCATCCTGCATCTGACCTTTTTCGTTGAAGGAGAAGTATTTACCTTCAATTTTGATTCTCTGAACGTATACAGCTCCGTCATCATCGTAAGTAGCGAAGTCTTTGGAACCGCCATCAGCGTATTTAACTTCACCGTCATCGATGTAGTACCAGTCTGTATCACCATCAGCATCCAGATCCTCAGCGCCGTCGATCTGATACCAGCCGTTACCTCTGGAACCATCTTCAACTTCGTTGTAGTATCTCATTACGCTGGTTGTAGCTAATTCGCCCTTAGCAAGGTTACCATCAAGCTGTGCGTTGGAACCCTGTTCAACAGCCTTACCATCAATCCACTCGTACAGCATCTGACCGTGCTCGTTGAACATATAGTATTTGCCGTTGATTTTCTTCTTGCCTGTGTCATGATATGCTTTACCAGAAGACTGGAACCAGTACCAACCCTCATCATCACAGTTGTCATCTTCAGAACAATCAAGAACTACTTCCAGATCATCATCATCATCCAGATCGTTCTCATTGTTACCGGATTTCTCAAGCCACAGCCACTGAGACTCAGCTCTCCAACCTCGTCCTCAGTACCTAAGTAGTATGCGTTGCCGTCTTCCTCGTGCCAGCCATACTGCATCTCACCATCTTCGTTGAAGTAGTAGGTCTTGCCATTGATCTTCTTATCTGTATCGGTAACTTTTTTACCTTTGTTGTTGAAGTAGTACCAATGCTCGCCGCCGTCTTCCGGATCATCTTCATCCTCATCAGCCATGGTCTTTTTCCACTCGTTGGTCAGCATATGACCATCTTCAGCTACATAGTAGTCATCATCTACCCATGTATCTGTCTCCATCTCACCATCTTCGTCAAGATGGAACCATTTACCGCCATCTTTCTTCCACTCATCGGTTACCATCTCATCATCGCTGTCATAGTAGTGCCAAACTCCAGCGTCATCTTTCTCCCAACCAGCTGCGAAAGAAGTCATGGAAGCACCCATAGCGAGTAAAGCTGCTGCAGAAAGTACTGCAACTAATTTAGTCTGCTTTCTCATAATTAATGCACTCTCCTTTTTACTTTTTGAAATATTTTTCTCGAAATCCTAACTGCATTACCAGGTCATTATACTTCGGATATGGAAAATTATCAATAGTTTTTTTACAGAATTTCCAACTTTTTATTTTGAAGTGGAATATTGTCTGTATTTCCTATGTTTCTCTTCCCTGTGAAGTACTGCCTTTCTCCGATACACCCACATTATAATACACGTTTTTCCAAAATACCATAACATTTATCTGTGCATTTTCTTACGGATTTTTTACGAAAATTCTTTATAGTTTCGTAATTGTATTTATATTTGTACAATCATGTTTTAACCGCCAAAATGCCTATATTTCCAGTATTTTTTACGTTTCTTATTTCCCACAGACCACCTTATCAAGCCTTTCGTCACTGTTCACGCATACGTGCCCAGTAACAGTCTTTATTCTTCCCCCCGCAGCATTGCTTTTTCCGTTTACTTTCTCTGTGTTTATGCTATAATGTTCATATATCACTTTTAATTTTATTTTTTGAACACACAACAGCTAGAACCTATTTTCACTCTTATCCATCTATAATGATGACGAAATACGTGAATATATAAGAGAAAAATAAAAGAATTTAATAATTCAGGAGGTTTTATATGGATCGCTATGGACTGATCTGCCGGAGTTTCTATGAGAATCCGGATGTGACCCAGCGGGAGCTTGCTTCGATTTTGAATCTTTCCCTGGGGACTGTGAATAAATTGCTTGGGGACTGCCTGGAGGAGGCATTTCTCATGACGGATATGGATACGGGGAAATATCTGCTGACCGAACAGGGGCTTAAGTATCTGGAACAATTTAAAGTGGATGGCGCCGTCATTACCGCCGCCGGGTTTGGCTCTCGGTTTGTGCCGCTGACGTTTGAAACGCCAAAAGGGCTTCTGGAAGTGTTTGGCGAGCGGATGATTGAGCGCCAGATCAAGCAGCTCCATGAAGCGGGGATCACGGATATCACAATTATCGTCGGTTATTTAAAGGAAAAGTTTGAATATCTGATCGACAAATATCAGGTCAAACTCCTCTATAACCCGGAGTACGCCACCAAAAATAATCTGGCTACGATCTACCATGCCCGCGAGCTGTTCCGCGGCCGCAATATGTATCTGCTTGTCTCGGACAACTGGATTCGGAACAATATGTACCATAAATATGAGTGCGGCGCATGGTACTCTTCTGTTTATATGGATGGTGAAACGTCGGAATGGTGTCTTTCTTCTAATAAAAAGGGACGTATCACATCGGTGCAGGTCGGTGGGCATGATTCCTGGGTCATGTATGGACCTGCGTTCCTCTCGCGTGATTTTTCCAACCAGCTCATTCCGCTCATTGAGGAAGCCTATCATCAGCCTGGCACAGAACAATGGTACTGGGAACAGGTTGTCGTCGATCATATCAAAGAACTGGATTTTTCGATGAACTGCCAGCCGGCGGATCAGGTCTATGAGTTTGAAAACCTGGAAGAACTGCGCCTGTTTGATCCGAAATATCAGAATCATTCGGACAATGCCGCCATGCAGCTGGTCGCACACGTTTTCAATGTAAAAGAGGAAGCGATACACAACATCCGCTGTCTCAAATCTGGTATGACAAACCAGTCGTTCCTGTTTGAACTGGATGGAAAACATTATATCTGCCGCATTCCGGGTCCGGGAACAGAATTTCTGATTAACCGGAAAGAGGAGGAGGCTGTTTACAAGGCGGTCACACCGCTTGGCATTACCGAACATATTTTGTATTTTGACGGAAAAACCGGCTACAAGATCGCCCAGTATTATGAGGGCGCTCGGAATGCGGATGCAAAGAATCCGCAGGAGATGGCCGCCTGCATGGAGATGCTGCGGAAGCTGCATCATTCCGGCGTGACGGTTCCGCACACGTTCCGCATTCGGGAACGGATTGATTTTTATGAAAGGATCTGCCGCGGACATGAGGAAATGCTGTTCGAGGACTACCCGGCGGTCCGCGCCCGGATGAATGAACTGATGGATCGGCTGGATACACTGAAACGTCCTTGCTGCCTCTCCCATATTGATTCGGTTGCAGACAATTTCCTGTTTCTGCCGGACGGCTCCCTGCGTCTGATCGACTGGGAGTATGCAGGCATGTGCGATCCGCTCATTGATATTGCGATGTGCAGTATTTATTCATATTATTCACAGGAAGAGCTTGACCACCTTCTGGAAGAATACCTCCAGCACGCCCCATCAGACGAGGAACGCTTTGTCACGTATGCCTATGCGGCGCTCGGCGGTTTCCTGTGGGCGCTCTGGGCGGTCTTCAAGAGTATGGAAGGGCGCGAATTTGGCGATTACACGATCGTGATGTACCGGTATGCGAAAAATTATTATCGAAAAATTGTTTCCGAGGACTTGTTAAAATTGTAATATTTCCGTTAGGTATTTTACATTTTTCTATGTTATACTTATAAAGTAATTTGATATGATACCAGGGTCAAAAGGTCAGAAGTTCGACGCAAGCTTGCTTGCAGGAGAATTTTTGACCTTGGGACCCGCCAAAAACATGAGTAAGTAGCCATTTTTCAAAGAAAAATGAGCGAATTACGAATGTTTTTGAAGATTGCGGGAGCATATAGTGCGGAGCATCTGGTATCAGAGGGGTCAAAATGCCTTTTGACCCCAACATCTTTGATATTAATTTCTACTGTAATCATAGATAACGATAAATCACATTGCAAGGGGGATACGCGATGCGGAAAAGATATGCAAAGCTGCTTGGGCTTGCCTGCCTGATCGGTGCCATGGGGCTGCTTCCTTCTTCCCAGAGCCGTGCGGCTGGATGGCTGAAGGACGGAAACTACTGGTACTACATGACCGACGACGGTCAGAAGCATACCGGATGGGTACATATCGGAGAGAAATATTATTATATGGATGAATCGACCGGCAAAATGGTGACTGGATGGCGTCAGGATTCATCCACTTCCGCCTGGTATTATTTCAACCAGAGCGGCGAGATGATGACTAAATGGCAGAAAATCAACAACTACTGGTACTATTTTAACCAGTACGGTGTGATGCAGAAGGGCTGGCTCCAGCTTGATACGGTCTGGTATTATCTGGGCGATGATGGACGGATGTTTACCAACTGGCAGAAGATGGATAACGGCACCTGGTACTATTTCGGCACGGACGGGGCGATGCGGACTGGCTGGCAGAAGGTAAACAGCACCTGGTATTATCTCGACGAAAATGGAAAAATGCTGACCGGTTGGCAGCTTATTAAAAATGAATACTACTATCTCCATGATGGCAAGATGCTGACTGGCTGGCTCAATGACAGCAACGGAAACACCTACTACATGGACAAGACAGACGGCAATATGAGCCGCGGCTGGAAGCAGATCGACGGCACCTGGTACTATTTCAATGAGTACGGACACCGTCAGAAAGGCTGGATTAAGGTATCCGGCACCTACTATTATCTGGATGAGAACGGTAAGATGGCTTCGAACACAACCCGGACGATTGATTCGGTGAAATACACCTTTGCCAAGAGCGGTGCGTGCCAGAATCCACCGTCCAGTCTCTCCGGCATGAGCGACAGCTATTTTGACCCAAGTGCTTCACAGGGAACAGGGACTTCGTCTGGCAGTTCTTCTTCAAGCAGCACTTCGGGGCCAAGCGGAACGGCTTCGAACAATTCCAATTCAGGGACCTCCAGTTCAGGTAACACCAACAATTCGAATAGTTCCGATCCTTCGACCAGTTTTACTGCACCGGGAAGTTCCAACAGCTCCAGCTCGTCAAATGCTTCTTCGTCGGGCACAACCGTTCCGATTCCTGGAAGCGGCTACAGCAGCTCCACTTCCACGCCGGGCGGGACTTCCAGTTCGTCAGGCTCTTCGAATAACCAGACAAGCAGCAGTTCCACCAGCGATACCGGCAATGTACCAAGCCGCATCTACAGCAACGGCACGTCTTACACCGCACCGACGACATCGAACTCCAGCTCGTCAGGCTCTTCGTCAAATTCGTCCGATAAACGGATTAACGGATTTACCTCCAATCAGGGCGATACGATTCAGGAGGGACAGACGCAGGGTCCTGGACGGAAATAAACCGTATTTGCAAAATATATAAGTGTTGTTAAAAAAAGATTTTGACCAACGATTCATAGCTTATATCGATGGTCAAAATCTTTTTAATTAAAATCATACCTTCTAAAAGCTGCCTACACCTCAAACACCAAATCCCCATAACTCGGAAATGGCCATAATTCTTTATCTACCAGCATTTCCAGTTCGTCTGCCGGTTTACGGAGAGCTACCATCGCCGGGCACACCTCATGCAGATAGGCGAATGCTTTTTCTTTGTTATCCTTGATCGCAGATGCCTTTGCCAGGATATCTTTGAGTGCCGCCAATGCCACCTTCATCTCTGAAAGTTTATCAGAGGTCTCTAAAAGCAGTTCTTTCTGGACACTGACATCGGCCTCCTCACAGGCAGTCCGGACGGCTGTCAGGGAGGAAGCAAGCTGAGTCGTATATTTGACAACCGCCGGGATGATCTGCTTGCTCGCCATGTCGATCATCGTCTTTGCCTCGATGTTGACGGTCTTGGAATATGCCTCATACTCAATCTCGGCGCGGGATTCCAGCTCGGTCCGGGTGTACACGCCAAATTCTTCAAAGAGCTTGATCGCTTTCTCGGTCCGGATTGCCTCGACAGAATCGATACCCGCTTTCAGGTTCGGGAGTCCACGGCGCTCTGCCTCTTTAACCCATTCCTCAGAATAACCATTTCCGCTGAAAATGATACGGCGGTGCTCTGCAAACAGACGCTTGATGATATCATGGACTGCGCTGTCAAAATCATCGCTGTTTTCCAATTCGTCCGCAGCCTCTTTAAACGCTTCTGCCACGATCGTGTTGAGCACGACGTTCGGGGATGAAACAGAATCCGAAGAACCAACCATACGGAACTCGAATTTGTTACCGGTAAACGCAAACGGTGAAGTACGGTTGCGGTCGGTTGCATCCTTGACGAAATCCGGAAGTGTCGCTACTCCCGTCTGAAGTACCTCGCCTTTCTTAGAATGTGCGGCTTCGCCCGTGCTGCACAGCTGATCGATAACATCCTCCAGCTGCTCGCCCAGGAAAATAGAGATGATCGCTGGCGGCGCCTCTGCCGCACCCAGACGATGATCGTTGCCCGGAATCGCGGTGGACTCGCGCAGCAGATCCGCGTGTCTGTCAACTGCTTTCATGATGCACGCCAGAACCAGAAGGAACTGTACATTTTCGTGCGGCGTCTCGCCCGGATTCATCATGTTGATGCCGTCGTCGCTCGTCAGGGACCAGTTGTTGTGCTTACCGGAACCATTGATTCCGTCAAATGGTTTCTCATGCAGCAGACAGGTCAGACCGTGATGTCCTGCGACACGCTTCATCGCCTCCATGACCATCTGGTTGTGATCGACTGCCAGATTGACCTGACAATAGGTTGGCGCTAATTCATGCTGTGCTGGTGCAACTTCGTTGTGCTGTGTCTTTGCACTGACCCCCAGACGCCACAATGTCTCATTTAACTCTTTCATGAACGCACCGACTCTCGGACGGATGCTTCCAAAATAGTGATCATCCATCTCCTGCCCTTTCGGCGGCATCGCGCCAAACAGGGTACGACCGGTGTAGATCAGGTCTTTTCTCTGTAAATATTTGTTCTTATCAACCAGAAAATACTCCTGCTCCGGTCCCACATACGGAATCACACGGTGGGAAGTCGTATTTCCAAACAGGCGGAGAATCCGGAGTGCCTGCTCGTTGATTGCCTGCATGGAACGCAGCAGCGGCGTCTTCTTATCCAGTGCTTCGCCGCGGTACGAACAGAATGCAGTCGGTATGTAGAGTGTCACGCCCAGCGTATCTTCCCGCAGAAATGCCGGGGAAGTACAATCCCAGGTTGTATAGCCGCGTGCCTCAAAGGTGGAACGAAGTCCGCCCGACGGAAACGAGGATGCATCCGGCTCGCCCTTAATCAGCTCTTTACCGGAAAACTCCATGATAACGCGTCCGTTGGAATCCGGTACGGAGATAAACGCATCATGTTTTTCTGCCGTGATGCCGGTCAGCGGCTGGAACCAATGGGAATAATGCGTCGCACCGCGCTCGATCGCCCAGTCTTTCATCGCGTGTGCGACAACATCTGCGATGGACGGATCCAGCTCAGCTCCGTCTTCAATGGTTTTCTTCAGTTTTTTGTAAACACTTTTCGGAAGGCGTTCCTGCATCGCCTTGTCATTAAACACATTTTTTCCGAAAATTTCCGGTACATTGATAATCTCGCTCATTCAATCCCTCACATTAATATGAAAACAGACCGGACCGCCGGTATGTATATCCGCGTTGCGAAATGTACATTCCTGCAGTCCGGTCATGAACCTTACTTATTCATCAGGCTTTTCCGATAGAACCGAACAGTTCCATCTTTGTCTTAACCGTCTCTTTGATCGCCTCAAAACCAGGTGCAAGAAGTTTACGCGGGTCAAATCCTTTGCCCTGCTGATCCTTACCAGCCTCGATATACTGGCGGGTTGCCTCTGCAAATGCCAGCTGGCACTCAGTATTTACATTAATCTTCGCTACACCTAAAGAAATGGCTTTCTTGATCATATCTTCCGGAATACCGGTACCACCGTGAAGAACCAGCGGCATATCGCCTACTTTTTCTTTTACGGCTGCCAGCGTCTCAAAGCTTAAGCCTGGCCAGTTTGCCGGATATTTGCCGTGGATATTGCCGATACCTGCTGCCAGCATATCAACTCCGAGGTCTGCAATCGCCTTGCACTCGTTCGGATCTGCACATTCGCCCATACCGATCACGCCGTCTTCCTCGCCGCCGATGGAACCAACCTCAGCCTCCAGGGAAATACCTTTCTCCGCGCAGACTTTGACTAATTCTTTGGTTTTCTCTACGTTCTCGGCGATCGGATAATGGGAGCCGTCAAACATGATGGAAGAAAATCCAGCATCGATACATTTGTAGCAGCCCTCGTAGGTGCCGTGATCCAGATGCAGCGCAACCGGAACCGTGATGTTCAGCTCTTCGATCATCGCTTTTACCATCGCAGATACTGTCTTAAAGCCAGTCATATACTTGCCTGCGCCCTCAGAAACACCTAAGATAACCGGTGAGTTCTGCTCCTGTGCCGTCAGTAAAATCGCTTTGGTCCATTCAAGATTGTTGATGTTGAACTGACCAACCGCATATTTGCCATCTCTTGCCTTCTGAAGCATTTCCTTCGCACTAACTAACATATACAAACCTCCTCGTTGTCTCTTTTTGATCTAACCAGAGTCTATTATATACCATAATTCAGTATTTGCCTAGCCTGTCAAAAAAATAACAGGCAATTATTTTAATATTTTGTAACTTTTACTGTAAAATCTCCGAAACGGTTTTCTCCATCTCCTCCGGCTTGCACTGGCGGTTGTGACGGATCTCTGCCTTGCGGATCTCCTCGATCGCCTGCGGGATCTTCACGCCGGATGCTTTCTCCATCTCGTCGATAAGCTCGAACTCGCCCTTGCCTTCTTCGCTGCCGAAGATTGCCTCCATGACGCTGCGGGAGAATTTATATGGGCTTGCCGTCGATGCGATAACTGTCTTCTTGGTATCGCCTGTCTCCTTCACATAGTTATGGTATACGCAGGATGCAACGCCGGTATGCGTATCGATCATATAACCGGTCTCATCATAGAGACGCTTGATCTCGGCTGCATTTGCCGCCTGATCAGCATAACCGCCGACAAAATCTGCCATGCGCGCACGCATCTCGTCGGTAACCGAATATTTGCCATCTTTCGAAAGCTCTTCCATGCGTTTCTTGGTCTCCTCCGCATCGCAGCCGGTGGAGAGATAAATCAGACGTTCCAGGTTGCTGGAAATCAGAATATCCATCGACGGGGAAGAGGTCAGGATGAATGGACGGTTCTTGTCATATACGCCTGTCTTAAAGAAGTCGTACAGAACTTTATTGTCATTGGACGCGCAGATCAGCTTGTCGATCGGCACACCCATCTGTTTTGCAAAATAAGCCGCTAAGATATTGCCGAAGTTTCCGGTCGGAACGGTTACATTGATCTTCTCACCGTTCTCGATCTCGCCGTTTTCAAGCAATTTTGCATACGCATATACATAGTATACAACCTGTGGTACGAGACGACCGATGTTGATGGAGTTTGCGGAAGAGAGCTGATAGCCTCTGCCTGCTAATTCTTTGGCAAATTCTTTGTCACCAAAGATTTTCTTGACACCGCTCTGTGCATCATCAAAGTTTCCGGAAATACCGACAACGCTTGTGTTCGCGCCCTTCTGGGTCAGCATCTGCAGCTCCTGCACACGGCTGACGCCGTCCTTCGGGTAAAATACGATAATTCTGGTTCCCTCAACGTCTGCAAAACCAGCCATCGCTGCCTTTCCGGTATCGCCGGAGGTTGCGGTCAGGATCACGATCGTGTTCTCCGCATGGTTCTTCTTCGCCGATACGGTCATCAGATGCGGCAGGATCGAGAGCGCCATATCCTTGAAGGCAATCGTGCTTCCGTGGAACAGCTCCAGATAATATGCTCCGTCTGCTTTGACAAGCGGCGCAATCTCTTCCGTATCAAACTTACTGTCGTAAGCGCGCTCGATACAGGTTTTCAGCTCTTCCTCTGTGAAATCAGTCAGGAACTGCTTCATAACTGCATAAGCTACTTCCTGATATGTTTTATGGGATAATTCTTCCAGGCTGCAATCTAACGCCGGGATATGATCCGGCATGAACAGGCCGCCGTCTGCTGCCAGTCCCTTTAAGATCGCCATCGAAGCCGTTACGTTGTTTTCACCGCCACGGGTACTGCTGTAATTGATTGCCATGATTTTCATCCTCTCTTTTTATCTTTCCCCGTCGTCCCCATCTTTGCAAAGGATGCCGGAGTCAAACTTTCTGCCATGTAAGTGTTCTGTGTGGTTTTGCAGTTCTCCCGCAAAGTTACGGACCCCCCTGCTCACTTTAGTTAAAAATTCTATCATACTTTATGGCACAGCGCAAGAAAAATTCCCCCTTAATACGTGATCTTCCAGCGCCCAAACAATCCCTTCTTAAAATGGGAAAACCGCCGTGAAGCACTCTCATTTCCCATCTCGATCGCCTTCTGGTAGCACTGTGCCGCCCGCTCGAGATCTTCCGGGGATTCATTTTTCCGTTCGTAGATAAATCCAAGCTCATAGAGTGCATATCCGTCACATTCCGTCTGTGCCGCCCGCTCAAAAAGCTCCTTCGCCTTATTTTCATCGGCGGTGCAGCCTTCTCCCTTCATATAGAGATAGCCTAACTTGGATGCAGACTGCAGGCTTCCGGCTTCTTCGCACCGGTTCAGCCACTCAAATGCTTTTGCATAATCGCGGTCTACTCCCTCTTCGCCCTGGAAATACAGGCATCCAAGAATCTCCATGCACTCTGGATTTCCCTGCGAAGCGCCTTTTTCGTACCAGGAAACCGCCTGCTTCATATCAATCTCGCCGTTCAGACCATCCCGATAGATATTTCCAAGCGCCAGACTTGCCTGTCCGTCCGTCTCGATCCCAGCTGCCTCCCGCAGAAGTTTTTCTGCCCGGACGGTGTCCTGCTCGTCGGACGGGCGCAGATACAGGCGGGCTAACGGAAGCGCCGCCTCTTTGATGCCTGCCGCATATGCTTTTCCATACCAGTAAAACGCTTTTTCATCATCGCGCTCCACCAGTTCATCCTGATAGAACAGATTTCCAAGTTCTTCAAAGCTCTCCGCCTCGTTCCGCGCCGCGGCTCCTTCCAGCGCCTGGACGGCCGCCTGGATATCGCGCTCTGTGCCCTGTCCGTTTAAGTACATCTGTCCCAGATACAGCATGGCGCGGGAAGACCCCTGCTTTGCCGCCGCATAGTCATATTGGAATGCAACTTCCCAGTCTTCTTCCTGGCGATAATGTTCCCCCATCTGGAAGAGTCCCCAGACCTCCCCGCTGGCGGCGCACTGATTCGCCCAGCGAAGTGCCTCTTTTTCATCTTTTTCCCGGTATGTACCATTCTGGCAGCATTTTCCCATCTTAACCATCGCCGGGATAATGCCGCCGTCCGCCGCCCGTTCGTACCAGAAGAGGCACTGCTCACGGGCGCTCTCAGTCTGCGGCATATAATCGGCCAGATCTTCCCACTCAACTGCCTCGCCCATCTGCCACGCGGCATAGACATCGCCCATCTCAGCGGCATCCCGCACCTGACGGTAACTTTCCTCGATGGAATAACGTGCCGACTGCTTCATCTGTTCGTCATACTGACCGGCGCGCAGCGCTCCTAACACTGCCCGGGCACTTCCCGCCGAAGCCCCCCGCAGGTAACATTCATACGCTTTTTTCTCATTGAACCCGACAGCCCCGTCCCCCCAGCTGTAACAGTGTCCTAAAAAGAACCATGCTTCTGCATCGCCCGCATATGCCGCCTCTTCCAGCCAGGTAACTCCCTGGGCGTACATCGCATCGTTACACTGTTTCCAGATCTGGTCTGCACCTTTCTCACATAAGCCTGTCATCAGGATTGTCATATATCATTCATCCGCCTTCCACACGAAATTGTATCAATTAAAACTTTCTGCCTCCGCCGCCGTGCATCCTTCCGCTGCTGCCCTGATGTATGGTCGTCCTTCCAGCCGAACCGCCCGAAGCGCCCGGACCCGGATTTTTTGGAATCCGTCTGGTCACTACCGACCGGTTTACAAACTGCTCCTCATTTTGGACAAAATGCAGCGCACTGTCCGCTCGGTATGCCATATGGAAACCCAGCGACTGGCGGTGTTCTTTCTGCATCTTATACTGGCGCATCACCGAAAAGCACGGGAGTGCCGCCACGATCGCTGCCGCAACCGCCGCAAACAGCGCCTCATACCATTCCAGGGAATGTTTTTTCTCCTCGCGCACCTGCGTATATTGTCCCGCCGGAACGCCCATCTCCAGATAATTTTCGATGCTGTCGATCGCCCCCAGAGCGCCTTCCGCATAGTTTCCATCCGCCACGCTGTCATATGCCGCATCCAGCACCTTCTCTACCCGCGCATCCGTCAGCACCTTCATCGCATACCCGGTGGTAGAAACGTATATCTCCCGGTTGTCCATATCGATCGAAAGCAGAATACCACTCGCATCGTCCCCGACGCCCAGTCCGTGGGTGTCGTAAAATCATCGGCATAGCTTTCCGCCGATTCTCCCTGTGCGTCCTCGACTGTCAGTACCGCCAGATCGGCATCCTGTGAATCACGCACCTCATCGATCCGTGTCTCCAGCTCCTGCACTTCTTCCGCGCTGAACAGTCCCGCCTCGTCGAAGACGCGCGTGCCTTCCGCCGCCCATATAGGGCTGACCTGTGAAAATGAAATAAATGCTGCAACGGAGAAGCATATAAAATCTTTCAGCCGTCCATATTTCTTCTTTTTCTGTGTGACTCCCGCATTTTGATTCTCTATCATATCAGGTATCCTCCCAGCAGCAAAAGTACAAACACAGGAATGAAAATCGTCAAAAACAGGCGCACCAGTTTTTTCGAATCAACCGGCAGGACGCCGCAGACCTTTCCATTTTCCCCATTCATCGCAAAATAGTACATCTGACCGCTCTTCGGATCCGGGTAGGTCATCATCCACACTGGAAGCATGGCATAGTTCCATTTTTCCCCCGTGATGGTCTCCCGGTGGTTCCGGATATCCACATGATCGTAGCCGGAGACGCTATTTTGCAGAGATTCTCTCGTATACTGCTTGATCTCCTGCTCAATCTCCTGTGTAAATTCTTCCTTTTCCCGGTCGCGCCGCTCCGCTCTAAATCCCAGAAAATAGCCTGCCTGAAACGGGCGCAGCTTCTTCATATCAAACGGAAGCACGGTCTCGGCAAGGCTGCGGTCCGCCTGCTTTAACGCGTTGCGCGCCACATCCTTGATGGGAAGCTCCGCCTTTTTCTCCAGATGGTAACGGCTCGTCTCGATATACTCGATCTCCCCCGCCACCGTCACGCGTTTCCGCAGCGCCTCCGCCTGCATCTCACCGGATACCTGGCAGCTATACATCCAATATGGATAATAAATTCCTTCCAGATACTCCATCTGACGCGGCGAGTAGAAATCATCCGGCACATACTTTTTCTTCTGAATCCAGTTTTTAAAGATTTCTTTTGCCTTTTTCTTGTCGATCTCAAACGGAATCAGACCGTCCGGGCGGTATTTACCGTCCAGACTTCCCGAAAGAACCACCGGATTGTGACAGTAACAGCAGTACGTGGATGCTGTCGTCTCCTGTGCCACAATCTCCGCGCCGCAGCTCGGGCAGGTATAGAGAACCATCTTAGACTCCGCCTGCTTCTGGCTCTCTATCTTTTCCGCTTCCGGCATTCCACCCGGCTTCGAAGCTTCCTCTGACTTTCTGGCTGCCTCTTCCATCTCTTTCAACGTCTCTTCCGTAAACGCTGAGAGGCAGTATTCACATTTAAATTTCTGCGTCTTCGGATCAAACACCAGTCCGCCGCCGCAGTTTGGACACTTATATGATTGTATCTCCATACGCCCTATGACCTCGGTTTTCCGCATTCGGAACAAAACTTACCTGTATTGACCGTTCCGCAGCTGCAGGTCCACGGACCGGCTGGTCTTGGCTTGCCGCACTCGGAGCAGAACTTTCCGTGGTTGACATTGCCGCACTCACAAGTCCAGGATTCTGCCGGAGCTGCCGCACTGCCCTGCGGCGCTGCGTTCTGTCCTGCCGGTTGTGCATAGCCGCCCTGTGGTGCTCCCGGCTGCTGTGCATAACCACCCTGCGGCGCTCCATTCGCCTGCCCCGGCGCATAGCCGCCCTGCGGTGCCGCATATCCCTGCCGCGCCGCCTGCTGCATCTGCATCTGCTGCAGGTTGGACGCCGATGCGGCGCCCATAAATCCGCCGCCGAAGTTCATGCCGGCGCCCATTCCCATGAAGCCTGCCATCGCACCGCTTCCGTTGGAACCGGCTGCCTCAAAGCCGCGTGCCATCGCGCCCTGCACATACCCCTCGCGCACCGACGGGTCGCCGAGCATCGCGCCCTGATTCCGCATATTGATGAGTTTCTGCGATTCTTCATCATAGGAAATGCTGGCGATACCGACTGACTGGATCTCCATGCCACGCAGACGGTTCCACTCCTCATCCAGCGTCTCCGCCATATAGCGTCCCAGTTCCCTGCCTTTGGAGGCTACAAAGGAAATCCGCACGCCATCCGCCGACATCTGGTTGATCGAGGTCTGCAGCGCTTCCAGAAACTCCGCTAAATACTGCTCATTGATGGAATCAATCTCCACCTGATCCTGATTTTTCGGAATAGCCTCCGCATAAAATTTCAGTGGATCCGTAATCTTGATGGAGTAAGTTCCATGTGCGCGCAGAAACAGCTCGGAATTATAGAATAAATCAAAATAGTTGATCGGCGTCCGTGTGCCGAACTTGATTCCCTTGATCTCCTGGAGATTAATATAGTAGACCTTCTGTGCATACGGCGTCTGTCCGCCATAACGCACACGGTTGAAGGATTCTTTCAGTGCATCGCCGAACTGTCCGTTAAACAGAGACGGCAGGGATGAATTCTGCACTGTATAATAACCCTCTTCCGCTGTATAATCAACGACCTTACCGCCGTCCACCAACATCATAAACTGATTCGGGTACACATGGATCACAGAACCATTGGACACCGTTTCCGGTGTTCTCTTCCGGTTCTCCCCGCGGCGTGTCTGCACACCCGCTGAAAATACGGTCTGTTCCCCCATATTTTCCGGTTCAATCACTTCCAGCCACTGATCTGCCAGCCCGCCGCCGACCGCGTGTGCCGCTGCTCTGATAATTCCCATACTCACTGCCTCCTTCTCCAAATTCATAGTTTCTCTGTTTTTCTGCTTTTTCTATCTATCGGTTATCATTCCCTTTATTTTTCCCATGCCGATTCCATTTTCCCGGCGTGATCGCCCATACTGCTGCCGCGATCAGCACCATCGCCAGCATACACTGCAAAATCAGGCTGCACGCCGTCCAGTGTGCTGTGATCGCATTGTCTGGAAATACGCCAAACAGTGGCTCGAACCATTTTCTCATGTCGCCGCTTCCCGCCTGTCCGTTAATTACATTATAAAACGAGACAGCCGGATTGAAAAGAAAGAGATAGCGTAAAATGCCGGAACTTGCCATTTCCGATGCATTGAGATTAGATGCATACGAATCTGCCGCCCGGAGCGCCATCCGGTATGCAAACAGATTGACCGCCATCGTTCCCGCCGTCAGCGCCACCACCGTCACATAGGAGCAGACGGTCGATACCGTCGAGCGGCGCAGCACCGATGAATAAAAGATCCCGATACTGCCCGTTAAAATTGCCACAACGCCGTGGCACAGGAACAGCATCCCGATGTCCTGCAGCGTAACGCCCCCGTAGACAAATACGAGCGCCTGTACCGGAAGCGCCGAGACCGCCAGCACCAGCATCGTCACCAGCGAGGACGCCAGTTTTCCAAGCACCATGTCACGCGGCTCCATCGTGGTCGTCAGCATCAGTTCCAGCGTCTGGCGTTCCCGCTCGCCGCTGATACTGCTGGCAGTCAGCGCCGGCATGATGAAAAGCAGCATGATAAATTCGATCGAGGAGACGAACGTGTAGAGATCCAGAAACTGCGAATACTGGATCTCCGCCGTCGTCCTGACCTGCTCCGCCACCGAATACATATTAAACAGCGCCACCGCCGCCAGAATACTGTTAAAAACAAACAGAATCGCCATCATGCGGATGCTGCGGCTCCCGACTGTCATTTCCCTCCTAAATACCGGATTCCATCTCATGTTTCAGCACCGCCCTCTCTTCTTCATGTTCTGTGATCTGCATAAACAGTGATTCCAGGCTTCCCTTCTCGCGCATAAAGCTGCTGACCATCACATCTGCATCGATAAGCTGCTGCAAAAGCAGCGCCTCATCCTGCCGATCCCCCAAAAAGCCCAGCTTGATCTCATCCCCCTGCACCGCGATCGTCTGCACGCAAGGATGGCTTTTCAGGATCGCAAGCGCCTTTTCTTTCTGGCTGAAAATCGAGATCAGAAGCGGATTGGACGAGTTGATCCGCGCAAAAATCTGATCCATGCTGCCCTGCAGAACCGTTCTTCCCTGCTCAATGATGCCGATCGAGGTACAAAGCTCTGACAATTCCGATAAAATATGGGAGCTGACGAGCAGCGTTTTTCCCTGATCGCGCAGTTCTTTCAGAATCGCCGTATACTCCACCCGGGTGCGAGGATCCAGCCCGGAAGCCGGTTCATCCAGGATCAGAAGATCCGGATCGTGGATGAGCGCCCGCGCCAGACATAGGCTCTGCTTCATACCTCTCGAAAGCCCGTCCACGAAAAAGTCCTCTTTATCTTCCAGCCGCACCTGTTCCAGAAGCGTATGGCAGCGCGTCCGCGCCTGCAGCCCCGTAATTCCGTAGCAGGATGCGAAAAATTCCATATATTCCGATACTTTCAGGTTATCATATACTCCGAAGAAATCCGGCACATAGCCGATCCGCCGCCGGAGTTCTTTTCCGTCTGAGTAAACATCCAGTCCGCCGATCTCCACCTCGCCCTCGTCGGGAACGAGAAGTCCCGCAAGAATCTTGAGCGTCGTCGTCTTGCCTGCCCCATTGGGACCCACGAATCCAAAGAGTTCCCCGTCCGCGACCTCCAGATTCAGCCCATCCAGCGCTTGAAAATTGCCATATCGTTTTCTGAGGTTTTTAATCGTCAGCATCACTCTCTCCTCCCTACGACATAGATTCTTGGAAGCTGGCTTTCCCAGCCATACTCTCCCGTCTGTTCCGGCACATATTTGACGGTCAATGTGTTCGACGGAGACAGGTACGGCGAAAGCTCCTTTGCCGAATACTCTGATTTCAGCTCAATCCGGTCATTGCGCCCGGTCTCATAGTTATAGAAATACATACTTCCGGAGAAGGATGACATATACGGATAGAGCGGATTTTCCGAAAATCGCGGTGACAGAGTCTCAAACGTAAGCTTTTCAATGACAAGGTCACTTCCCAGCGAATATTCGACCGTCGCAGCCTCCGCTGTTTCCCCGCTATACATTGTGTTGTACGCCGCCTCATAATTTCCGGCGAGCACCGTTGGATCTTCCTCAAGCGCCGAACGGTAAAGTTTTCCGTCTTTTTCACGGTTCAGCGAGATTGACTCGGTCACCATGCAAAATCCTTCCCGAAGTGTCCTCGCATCCGCCAGGAAATCTTCCTCTCCCTGGAGCTTCCGGGTTGAAAATGCCACCAGGCACGCCTCAGACGGATTGCGCCCCGCGCCGGAATCCAGATAAAAGCTCAAAAGTCTCGTCCACTCCTGCGCCTTTAAATAGTCCGGATCCTCAATCTCCGCTTTCTCATACTGATCCGCCCCGGTCACCATCTGTGCTGCCGCATACGAATAGCTGACCGGATAATCGCAGCTCTCCTTTCCATCCAGAGAAACCGTCTGCCCAGGCTCTAATCTTCCCAGCAGCACCGCTTTCCCATTGATGAGCAGAGCCGCATTCTCCAGCGGTTCCTCAAAACAGTTTTTTACCGTTCCCGACACCACGCCGTCAAAATAGGAAATATTTCCCTGAACGCCCATCGCGTCCGTTTTCTCCAGCTCACGACGCAGGGTAAACAGATTCGGTGAAAATGCGACCGTATCCCGCATTTTAATTTCGACCCGTTCCGGCTGATAAACAAAGTTTGTATGATACTCTTCCTCACCGGTAAAGCGCACCGCCGAAACCGCATCGTAATAGTAACTGCGCGTCATCGGGCGCACCTCATAGCCCGGCTTTAAGCTCACCGAATACGGCTTGTTATAAGGGCTTCGGATGTTCATATAAGTGGCTTCTTCCGCCTCTTCTCCCGAGGTATCCAGAATCGACGCATACGTCACAAACGGCTCCCGGAAGCGTGTCTTTACGCCCAGCGCATAAATAATGCCGGTAAACAAAAACGCCCCCAGTGTCACCGCCGGCAGATAATACCGGTAAATTCCCCGCTTTTTTAAGTAGAAATAGATGCCCGGACCGATCAAAAGCAGATAGACCACCACGATCACCGTATATGCCGCAACCTTCGGAAGCCGCCCCGCATTGCCGGTGTTGACCAGCCCCTGTACGCTGAAATACGAGCCCGAATAACCGTAGTAATCCTCCTGTGCCAGCTCGTCCACGGTATCACTTCCCAGCACCAGCGTATACAGCTTTTCAAATGAGGATGGATTGGCCAGACACAAATCGCTGATCGCATCCATCGAAAAGGCAGCTGCCACGATCCGCCCCTGTTTGCAGTTCGTATGGGATAACAGCGGGAACACTTCCCCCGCCAGCAGAGTGCTGCCGTTCTTCAGGTTCACATCGACGCATTCTGCCTGGATCTCCCCCGTCTGCTCGCCCGGTGCCGTCTCCCCGCCCAGACTGACCGGAACGATTACCGCATCCAGATACGGCGGCTCCAGCACCTTCTCTGCAAACCTGCCATAATTTCTCGCACAATCCACACCGCCGCCAAAGAGGATCGTACCGCCGTCTTCCACCCAGCGCCGCAGCGCCTCATACTGGACATCGCTGAGCGAATCCAGGTCAAATCCAGACACAATTACCAGATCCAGCGGATCGTAACCCAGCCGGTTATCCGGCGCCTGCTCGGCATCAAGAAAAACCGCCCGCGTCCGAAGCGTCCCATACCGGATGCCCGCGCCGTCTAAATAAGAAAGTGCCTCCGGCGTATCCGTCAAAATTCCGATATAGCTCTCCGCAACGTCCTCCTCAGAACCAAGTTTCAGACGTTTCCGGATGACCGTTTTCCCGCTTACATCCTGTACCGATACAAACATCTGATCTGCCCGCACACCCAGCGGGATATAATATTCTTGTTCAAACTTCTCCCCCGCTGCCAACGATACCGGATAAGAATACTGGTACGCCTCCAGACTGGACTGTGCGGTCAGAAACTCCAGCGTTCCCTCAAACGGCGCTGTATCATTATTCAGAAGGACCGTTACCCGAAGGTAACGGTCACTCTTTGCCGTATTGTCAAATCCATAGGAAACATCCATCGACAGCGGCGCATCTGCTTCCTTCTGTGAGGCATATGCGTACCCTGCAGGAAGGCAGAATAGTGCCATCCATCCGATCAATATCGCAAAAAAGAACTGTATTCCCCTCTTTTTCTGCATCCTTTCTCTCCCTATCTGTAACTGTTCACGCATACGTGCCCAGTAACGGAATTTGCCGTGGCTTCGCATTTAAATACGGCAAATTCCTGCTGCCACCATGTTTTCTTACGGCACTTTCGGTTCCAAAAGTGCCTACCTGTGAACAGTAACCAAAAATCCATTAAAATGTCTATCAGATTCTTTCCCACACTCGCCTTTACGGCGTCTGGAAATTTTCCCTGTTGATGTCAAAATTCGTCCGCAGGCGCACCGTAAAGACCGTTCCATTCAGATCGCTCGTTACCTGAATCGTGCCGCCGTGCATATCGACGATATTTTTGGCGATCGCCAGACCTAACCCTGTGCCGCCCGTGTTGGTCGATCGCGACTGTTCCACGCGGTAGAATTTATTAAATAAGAGAGGCAGCTCGTCTGCCGGAATCACGTAACCGTAGTTCGTCACCGAGACGGTCACGACCTCTTCCTCCGCATGAATCTGCACCAGCACCCGTTTTCCGTCCGCACCGTACTTGATCGCGTTATTGATCAGGTTGTCAAAAAGGCGCGCCAGAAGATTTCCGTCTGCCGTGATAACCTTGCCCGGGACATTGCTCTGCAGCTCGTAGGAGAGGTTTTTGTCCTTGAAGCTCGGATAAAATTCCTCCAACAGCTGGCTGAGCAGTTTGACGATGTCCACCTTCGACACGTGCATTGCCACTTTTCCATAATTCATTTTGGTAAAACCAAACAAATCTTCGATCAGTTTTTCCAGACGTTTCGATTTTGCATAGGCAATATCAATATATTTTTTCTGCATTTCTGCAGGAATCTCCACCTTGCCGGACAGAAGTTCAAGATAGCCGGTGATCGAGGTCAGCGGTGTCCGCAGATCGTGTGCCACATTGGTAATCAGCTCGTTCTTCGTGCGCTCCGCCTCGCGCTCCTTGTCCATCAGATTCCGGATATCCCCGACCATCTTATTTAAATTGACCGCCATCGCCGTAAACTCGTCATCGCCCCGCACCTCGATCGTCGTATTCAAATCGCCCTCGGAAATATTCTGAATCGCGGACGAGATCCGGCTGATATAGCGCATGGACCGCTCCTGGAGGGCAAAAAAAGTGACTGAGAAGATCGCGATGCCCGACAGAAGATAGACAAATGCCATCAGTGTCTCTGTCTCCGTCAGGCGCAGGAAAAAAGAATCCCGGTACCGCGTCTCCCGCAGATAGCTGCTGATCATCGAAACATTGGCAATCAGAAACACCTCCACCAGGCATGCCACCACGGTGCTGTAAACGATGTTCATGACCATCCGTGTCCGGAACCGGCGACTCATATCTTTTTTATTTTTCAATTTTGTATCCTACCCCCCAGACCGTTGTAATGATCTTGTTCTGTCGGGTGTCCTCCTTCATCTTGCCGCGAAGCCGTCTGATATGTACCATAACCGTGTTATTTGCCTCGTAGACTTTCTCATTCCATACCTTCTCAAAGATTTCATCGGTGCTGAAGACCCGCCCCGGATTGGATGCCAGCAGATACAGAATGTCAAATTCGATCGGCGTCAGCTTGATCTCCTCGCCGTACACCGTCACTTTATGATTATCTTTGTTGATCGTGAGCCCCTTGATCGAGATCTCATTTTTAACCTGGTTTCCTGCACCGCTCTGCGGATTTAACTGCGTATAGCGGCGAAGCTGTGATTTGACGCGCGCCGTCAGCTCCAGCGGGTTAAATGGTTTCGTCACGTAATCATCCGCGCCGGTTCCCAGTCCCAGAATCTTATCCAGATCCGCTGAGCGCGCGCTCAGCATGATGATCGGGATATTGTTCGTCTCCCGGATCTTGCGGCACATCTCCAGACCATCCATTCCCGGCATCATGATATCGAGAAGCACCAGATGAATCGTCTCCTTCTCCAGAATCTCCAATCCCTCTAACGCATTGGATGCCTTATATACTTTATAACCATCACTGACCAGATAAATCTCCACCAGATCGGCAATCTCTTTCTCATCATCCACCACCAGAACGTGTATTTCAGACATAAAAAAACCTCCCTCATATGTAATGCAGGTTCCCGGTATCTCTATGCGAAATACCAGACGAATATACCTGTTTCCAGTTTACCATATGGGGAGGATTTATGCTTTAAAAATTTATTACATTTTTGGAGAATTTTGCTTATCTGCGAACTACAATTTCTTTATTGTTCCAGCGGAATAAATACCCTCATCGCCGCCGGGTCCTGCTTTTTTCCAGCTTCCTTCGCCGCCTGCACTGCCTCCGCACAGAAGGTATCCTGCGCGCAGACCGGCTCTTTGCCGCGGCGGTTGCGTTTAGCGTAGGTTCCATCCGGTCTCAGGTACTGCGCCTTGACATTGTCGGCAAGCTGTACCTCTAAGATGTGACAGATGCGTGCTTTCAGCTTCTCATCCTCAACCGGGAAGAGAATCTCCACACGACGGTCGAGGTTTCGCGGCATCCAGTCGGCACTTCCCATGAAAATCTGCGGTTCACCGTCGTTCTCGAAGTAGAAAATACGGCTGTGCTCAAGGAAATTTCCAACGATCGAGCAGACCGTTATATTCTCGCTTAATCCCGGAATCCCGGCGCGCAGACAGCAGATGCCGCGGACGATGAGTTGTATTTTTACCCCCGCATTGGACGCCTCATAAAGACTCGCAATGATCTCACGGTCGCACAGGGAGTTCATCTTTGCCACGATCCGCGCTGGAATACCTTCGCGGGCGTTGCGCGTTTCCCGCTGGATCAGGCGCAGAAAACGTCCGCGCAGCCACAGCGGCGCCAGCGACAGCTTGTTCCAGCCAAGCGGCTCCGAATAACCCGACAGCATGTTAAAGACTGCAGTCGCATCCTCACCGATCAGCGGATCACAGGTTAAAAGACCGCAGTCGGTGTAGAGTTTTGCCGTCGAATCGTTGTAATTTCCAGTTCCCAGATGGACGTAGCGGCGGATGCCCTCTTCCTCGCGGCGCACCACCAGCGTGATCTTACTGTGTGTTTTCAGCCCCAGCAGACCGTAGATAACGTGGCAGCGGCTTTTTCCAGCATCTTCGCCCAGAGAATATTGTTTTCTTCGTCAAAACGGGCTTTCAGCTCAACCAGAACCGACACCTGTTTTCCATTGTCCGCCGCTTCGGCGAGCGCCGCGATAATCGGGGAGTTGCCGCTGACACGGTAGAGGGTCTGCTTGATCGCCAGCACCTCCGGGTCGCGGGCAGCTTTCTTGATAAAATTGACGACCGGCTCAAAGGTCTCAAACGGGTGGGTCAGCAATATATCGCCTTTTCGGATATTGGCAAAAATATCATCCTCATTCATCAGCGCCGGAACCGGCTGCGGCGTATACGGCGGTGTCTTGAATTCATCAAAGCCCGGCAGACCGAACACCTTCATGAGGACGGTCAGATCAAGCGGCCCGTCAATCTCATAGATCGCGTGCCCGCCGACGTGCAGCTCCTGTTTGAGGATGTCTAAGAGGCGCTTGTCCGCCTTTTTCTCGATATCCAGGCGAATGACCTCGCCCCACTGGCGTTTCTTGAGCTTCTGCTCGATCTCCTTGAGCAGATCCTCCGCCTCATCCTCGTCGATGCTCAGATCGGCATTTCGCATGACACGGAACGGATGGCAGCTGATAATATCATAATTTAAGAACAATTTGTCGATGTTCCGCTCGATGACTTCTTCCAGGTAAATGATAGATTTGCCCTCCTGGCACGGCAGCTCCACCACGCGTGGAAGCCCGCCCGGCACGCAGACCATCGCAAATTCCAGCTCACCGTCTCCTTTTTTCTTGCGGACCAGCGCGGCGATATTTAACGATTTATTGTGAATAAGCGGGAACGGGCGGGAGGAATCAACCGCCATCGGCGTGAGGACCGGGTAGACCGATTCCTCAAAATACCGATCAACGTACACCGCTTCTTCCTTCGTCAGCTTCTCATGCTCAGTGACCACACGCAGACCGTGCTGTTTTAAGAGCGGCAGAAGCATCCGGTTATAGATCCGGTACTGATTCTCGACCAGCTCATGCGTTTTTCCATCGATCGCATCCAGCTGTTCCTGTGCCGTCATACCCGCAATATCCCGCTTCGTATAATTGGCGTGAACCATGTCCTTGAGGGATGCCACGCGGACCATGAAAAACTCATCCAGGTTCGACGCGTGATACTTAAAAATTTCAGACGTTCAAACAGCGGGGTCGTCTTGTCACGCGCCTCACCCAGAATCCGGTAGTTAAATTCCAGCCAGCTCAGTTCACGGTTTACATAATTTTCAGGTTCTCCGTATTTCAACACTGCATCCGACATCCTTATACCCCTCTTTTCTGCCTGAGTACAGGCCGTATTCCAAAGACTTCCTCAAAGAAATCTGCCTTCTGGTCAAATGAATACTGCTCCAGCACGATACTCTCCGGACAGTCCGTCGTAATCACCAGACTGCCGTTCCGCACAGCGATGCGGCTGTCGCTCAGCTTCTGGCGGTGGCTGCGGTCCATCGAATTGGCCAGACGCAAAATTGCCGTCAGCTTCGCAATCAGGATCGTCAGCTCTCTCCGGGAGGTTCCAAGCCCCGCATACTGGGACAGATCCGACTCCAGGATGACCTCATCGTAGGCATATTCCTGAATGTTGTAGCGCACAATATTGGCTACAACCTCGCGCTCCAGATGGGAAATTCCGATGATCTCCGTATCCATGATGATCTGGTACGAGCTTTCCGAACCGCGCGTGATGCTGACAAACTTGCCGCAGTCATGCAGGGTCGCTGCGATCTTTAAAAGCAGGCGTTCCCGCGCTCCCAGACCATGGTATTTTTTCGTTGCATCAAAAATCATCTCCGCCGACCGCTCTACCTCGCGCACATGTGCGCCGTGGCAGCGGTAGCGCTTCGCCATCTGGCGCGCCGTTGAGAGGATATCTGCCTCAAAATCATGATGGAAGCGGACCAGACGGTTTTCCTGTGCGTACTCTGCCGCGATACCATCGCAGAGTGTCGTCCCCGGTGCCCAGATATAGGAAGCACCCGTCATGTCTAATACCTTCCGGTAGAGAATCGCACTTGGAATCAGCACTTCTGCGTAATCCTGCGGCAGCTCATAGCGCTCCTGAATCTCCTCCGAGGACATTCCAATCAGCTTCTCGCAGAACACGCCAAATTCCTTTGCCGTGAACCGCGCCCCGCCTTTTTCATGCATGCCGCGGCTGATCATATAGTTCATTGTCTCGCCGGTCGCAATCAGCGTCTCGATCTGATGCTCTTTTAAAAATATCTTCCGGAATGTGTATAATTCATTTTCTACCAGCTCGTCGATGATCGCCGGGATCTTTCGGTAATCGACGCGCCAGTGTGCTGACATTTCGCTTAAGCGCAGCACGCCGAGCAGAAGGTTCTGCGTCGATACCAGTACCTCCTCATCAAAGAGGGAGATCTGGGTGCTTCCGAATCCGACATCCATCAACGCCGCGCCGTTTTTCACGGTGCGCTGGAATTCTTCCTCCCTGGCTGCAACAGCTTTATAACTCTTAAAACGCAGCTCCGAGTTGTTCATCGTGCGGACCCGGAGTCCGGTACGCACCAGAATCCGGTCCAGTACCATCTGGCTGTTCCGCGCCTCCCGAAGCGCACTGCTCGCAAATGCCCGGTAATCCGATACCCGGTATGTTTTCATCACTTCCCGGAACTTATTCAGGACCTCGCACATTTCCTCCACGATCTCGTGGCTCAAACGTCCGTCATTGTACGTGTCTTTGCCAAGCGCCAGCGCATGGCGCACATGATCGATCTCGCGGATTCCGGCGGAAGCAGAAATCTCGAAAATTCCCAGCTCCAGTTCGAAGGAACCCACATCAATAGCGGCAAAGGTTTTAACGGTCATATTACTTGATCTCTCCTTTCAGCTTGCTGCGTAAGTTTGCAATAAACTGGGTGGCAGTACGTCCGGACAGCCCGCCGTGGCTTAACTCCCACTTGTTGGCTTCCAGAAGCAGATCTGCCTCCGGCATATGGATGTGGTATTTGTCTGCCAGCACGCGAACGATGTTCTGGAATTCTTTCTTGTCCGGTGAGCCGTAGTAGATCGTGACGCCAAAACGCGCAACCAGGGACAGTTTTTCCTGCACCGTATCGTTGGAGTGCAGATCGTCGTCCAGCTCGCGCTTATCACTGAATTTTTCGCGGATTAAGTGGCGGCGGTTCGATGTCGCATAGATCAGGACATTCTGCGGCTTGATGCCGAGACCGCCTTCAATGATTGCTTTCAGATATTTATATTCCAGCTCATATTCCTCAAAGGAAAGGTCGTCCATATAAATGATAAATTTATAGTTGCGGTCTTTGATCTGCTCCAGGACGTCTGACAGTCCGCGGAACTGGTGCTTATACACCTCGATCATGCGGAGTCCGCGGTCATAATACTGATTTAAGATCGCCTTGATACTGGATGATTTACCGGTACCGCTGTCACCGAAAAGCAGGCAGTTGTTTGCCGCGCGCCCCTCGATAAATGCCTCGGTATTCTCAATCAGCTTGGCTTTCTGCAGCTCATAGCCTACCAGATCGCTCAGCTCGATATGTTCCACGCGCGTGATCGGCTCGATATCGACCTGTTTTGCCTCGTCATCCATGATAATATGGAATGCTTTGTTAAGGCCAAACTTGCCAACACCAAATTCTTTATAAAATTCGGTCACGATATCCTGAAATTCCTGATCACTCTCCGCATTCTCCAGGGAAACCGATAATTCAACGATCCGATCGCGGATGCGGTGGTTGAACGCCTTGCTGTTTTCCAGCGCATTTTCGTAATGCTTCATCTCCGACCAGATGCCGTTCTCAGTCTCGTCCAGACGGGCAATATCCAAGGAAAAAAGCTCTCTGACCTGTGCAAAATCGTGGCGTGCAAGCTCGCTCAAGCTGCCGCCGACCGGTCCGATGATCTCACAGGATGTGCTGTAGGCATTTTCATTGTTTGCCATGCAGAACGCCAGGAAACAATGCCACAGGTTCGCGGAATCCATAGGTCACTGCCAGATCGATGAGCTGACTCGCGCATGCATATGCATCCGGGCGTGCCTCGCCTTCTTCTGGTTTTAAGAGGCTGCACATGTCGTCAAATAACTGCTGATACCGCAGGTTGCGGTATAAAATCATCGTATTTTTTCTTTTTTCTTCCATTATTCTGCCTTTCCGGTTACCATCACATGCTTTTACGGCACTTTCAGTGTCAAAAATGCCTGCCCGTGGACAGCACCCCATTCTGTCTTGTCCTAAGCTAAAGAGTCTAGTAATTTCCTAATATTTTTACATTTTTCGCTTCGCGCATGATTCCGTACAGTGCATTCTGCACACCGGCATCCTCCAGGTTTCCCTCGATGTCCACGAAGAAGCGGTACTGCCAACTCTCCTCCGGGATCGGGCGGGACTCGATCATCCGCATATTGACGTCATTGAAAATAAAATTGCCGAGCATGCTGTACAGCGTACCGCTGCGGTGCGGCAGCTCGAAACAGAGGCTGATTTTCTCTGCGCCCGCCTGATAGACGCGATCCTTCGCCAAAATCAGGAAACGGGTCGTGTTGTCCGGACAGTTGTTGATCGGACCTGCCAGCTTTTTGAGCCTGTAAATCTCACCTGCCACCTCACCTGCCACTGCCGCCTGTGACGGATCCTTCTCATCGCGTACCTTCTGTGCCGCCACAGCATTATTTTCCATGCTGAGCTGCTGCCAGTCGTGCTGGTTTAAGAAGTCGCTGCTCTGCATCAGCGCCTGCGGATGTGCATAAACACGCTTCACATCGGAAAGTTCCGCATCCGGTGTGCCAAGCAGGTAGTGGTGTACCGGCAGAAATGTTTCCGCCACAATCACATTGTCGTATTTTAAAAGCAAATCATAGTTGTCCGTCACAGCACCGGCGGAAGAATTTTCAATCGGAAGCACCGCAAAATCAGATTTTCCCTCCTGAATCTCCACCATCATATCCTCGAACCGGCGTACATGATGGATATCCGCGTCTTTTCCAAAGAACTGCAGCGCCGCCGCATGACCGTAAGCGCCCTCTAATCCCTGGAACACCACGCGTTTTCCGGCTGTTTCAAGCTTCTCCACCTTATGGAAGCCCAGATCCGGACCGCCGACGCGCCCTGCGATCGTCTGATACTGATACCGGCGGCTCAGCGTCATCATCTGCAAAAACAGCTCGGCAACCGCCTGCTTGTTGAACTCGCCCTCTGCCATCGCCTGAACTGACTCGATCTTCTGTTTCTCACGCTCGGCATCGTAAACCGCCTTTCCGGTCGCGATCTTATACTCTGCCACCTCGCTGCAAAGGCGCATTCTCTCCTCAAATAACTTTTCTATCTGGGTGTCAATCTGATCCAGACGCCCTCTTATCTCCAGCAAATCCATCTCTTAGCTGTTCTCCTTTTCCATCTCTGAAAGCATCCCTGCGATCTTTTCTCTCGTATATGCGCCGACAAACTTCCGGTTCTCCGGATCCAGCTCTTTCACGATGAACGGCTCGCCGAACTCAATCACGACATGGCTCGGACAAATAAGTGGAATATGCTTCTCAAAGACCTCCGCTGTTCCCTTGATCGCCACTGGAACAACCGGACAGCCAGATTTCTCTGCAATCTTCAAGCTTCCCTCTTTAAATGGAAGCAGATCTGAAAGCTGTTCATTTTTATTGCGGGTTCCCTCCGGAAAAATCCAGACAGAAACGCCGCGGCGCACCTTCTCGATCCCCGCCAGAATCGTTTTTAAACCTTCTTTTATATTGTTCCGATCTAAAAACAGACAGTTGACATTGAGCATCCATTTTGACAAGAGCGGAATCTTCTCCATCTCTTTCTTTGCCACAAATCCCATCAGTCCCGGAACCGTCGTATAGCCAACCAGGATATCAAAATAGCTCCGGTGGTTTCCCACATAGAGCACCGGGCGATCCTGCGGAATATTTTCATATCCGCGCACCTCTACCGTCACACCTGCCATTTTGAGCAGTTTTTCAAAAATATTACGCACCATCTGGGTGCTTTCTTCCTCCACTGCGACCGGATCTACCTGTCCCTGTTTATCCATACGGTGCAATGTGCCGATGGAACCAACAAGGAAGCTGACGATCGTTCCTACTATCTTTATCGCGCGAAACATACTGATACCTCTCTTTTCTCTTGTATCTGTCCGAAACCGTCTGGTTTTTATCCTGCTATTTTCATTTCCAGACAGACTGCTTTACTGTCTCATTATATAGAAAGAAGCAGGGTTTTACAAGACTTTCCTTGTAAGACATCCTGCCTCTGTTACTGTTCACGCATACGTGCCCAGTATCGGAATTTGCCGTGGCTTCGCATTTAAATACGGCAAATTCCTGCTGCCACCACGTTTTCTTACGGCACTTTCGGTTCCCAAAGTGCCTACCTGTGAACAGTAACCTGCCTCTCTATTTTTTATGGATTCACAATCTCCGTCTTTCCGCTGATCAGCGCTTCCACCTCGATTCCACCTATCTCGCACAAGATTCCCTCATAGCTTTCCAGTGTATCGCTGTAATACACGCTGTAGATAGACACATCCTCAGAAATCTCTCCATCCAGATAGTTTTCCAGCGGATTTTCTCCCAGTTCCCGGAAAGAACCACCCAGATCCATCATCAGCTCCCAGCTTTCCGGATGAATGTCCTGTTCATCCAAATCATGTAGATACATCCAGAGCGCCATGCATAGAATCCTCGCCTCGGCTTTCGCCCGCACTTCCTTCGCTTTCTGTACCTGTCCGGACATGATCGGGATCGAAACTGCAACGAGAATCGCCACAATCCCGGTCACGATCAGCAGCTCTGCCAGCGTAAAGCCTGACCGTGCCCTAGCGGAACTGGTTCTTTTCTCTGTCATAGGTATATCCCACCGCCTGCAGCTTCTTCTCAAGCTCCGACCGTTCTGTATCAAACGCACTGCATAATTCATCTAAATCCGGGTAAAAATCTCTGAGCTGTGTGTTCACAAAGCTCAGGCACATAATCGGATCGTTCGGTATTTTTCCTGCCATCTTTTTCCCTTTCTGTCCTTTTATTCATACTCAAACGTAACCGTCACATAGTAACCGCGGTCATTTTCCTCGATCGCCTTTACCACGCCGTGATCGGCGGGAATCCGGTCATTCAGCTTAAAAAGCCCCGACATCGCCACCGCCGGTTCAATCATATAATTGACATTAAACGGCGTCACCGACTCCGTCACCTCTACTGTCTGTCCGACTTCTACCAGTCCCGGACGTTCCATTTTAAATACAACATCTCTTGTCACGCCGTTTTTCCTCTTCTTTCTGGTCTGATCCCCAATTCTGGCTGCCGGCATATCCTCACGCCGTGCCTCTGATTTCAAATTTTTTTTACACGAACCATAACCGCCAGCTTACCAGTTTTCTAGTATACGGCACTTTTTTCCTTTTATCAACTGCACCCACATAACCTACCGTTCGTTTTTTTCACGCGCCATCCGCCGCAGCTGCCGAAATCCAAGCCATGCCAGTAAAAGCAGCAGCAGACTTACACTGATCGTCAGTCCGTAGTGAATCCACCGTCTCCAGAACGGAAGCGGGAGGTTTTCCACCGGCGCAGTCTCTGTTTCCACCAGAGTTCCCGGATCCACTTCTATTTCTGTCATCTCTTCCACATCCAGTTCCGCTTTTTCATACTCCATCCGCCTCCGGTAACGCTCATATTCCGGAAGTCTGACCGTTCCCCCGTACACTGCCCGGCAATCCCATACGCGGCGTTTTGCCTGTACCGCCGCATTGCGGCACCAGATGCCAGCCTCATCCTGATAAGCATCTCCCTCCCAGCTTGCCGACTCAATCTGCACCTCATCCTCCGATAGCCCTGCACTTGCAAGCAGGTCTTCCCTGCACACCTCCAATGGCAGCACTTTCTCATCATGCATCACGGCAGTTCCACCCAGCCGGTATGTGTCCGCCCCGTATTCGTGAAATACGACCGAAATCTCAAATCCATCCTGCCAGTGTTCGTTCTCATAAGAGGTTCTTTTCAGATCCAGCATAACCGATACCGTCTTCCGGCTCTCCCGATCCTCCACCTCCATCGGCGCTCTCGCCGGGATCTCCTGTTCCCGCGTCACGGATGGATAGACCATCTCCCCCGAAACCTCCCGCGTTCTGCCGCGCACCGGCACCGCCTCTATCTCTGTCCCCACAAGCCGGTAGGTAATTTCCCCCTCTTCCAGATATTCTTCCGGCGCTTCTGGTATCTCAGCCTCTTTCAAATAGGAAGAAGAATAACGGATCCGCCGTTCTCCCGCCTTATCTTCCTGTGCGTAAGCCTGTCCGCCGGTGCCCTGCAGGCACAGCACAAATGTCAGCACTGCCAGCCTCCAGCCATATCTTCTGTCTTCTCTTTTCCCCATACATTCTCCCTTTCTGCCATTCCCCGGCAAATGTCTCCTGCCAGCCGAACCGCATTCTTTCGTAAGCACGTTCTAAATTTCCGTACTCCTCTCTCAACCTTCTCCATCCTTTCTAAAATTGTTATTGTTCACGCATACGTGCCCCGTAACGGAATTTGCCGTGGCTTCGCATTTAAATACGGCAAATTCCTGCTGCCACCACGTTTTCTTACGGCACTTTCGGTTCCAAAAGTGCCTACCTGTGAACAGTAACGATATGATACTTATATTCAGCACTGCTCAATCATATGACTGCTATTTTTTTGTTTCATAGGACGCAGTTTCCCCTGAAACAAAAAATGCATTATGAAATTTCATAAATACCCGGATATTTCTGTGAATCACAGATGCCCTCTTTGCGGGCAGAATCATCGAATGCCGTCCGGAACCGGACTTTGAACTGCATTGTACCTTTATTATAGTCTGCCCTATCTCAAAATACAATTTATAAATCGCTCCCGCGGCATTTTCTACAAAAACACCTTTTTATCCATCATTTACTTATAAGTGTTATACAAAAAATCGAATACGACTTTCTGTTTGGTACGGCAAAATGACTTGACTGGACAGCAGATTTTAGGTATACTTGCATATAGGTACATTTTACAAAATAAGAGCGGAGGAAATTAAACTATGAAGTGTCTTATCATTGACAAAGTATACGCTGGTATTGCTGAAGAACTCAGCAAATACATGGAAGTTAAAACTGCAGAGAATCTGCCGTCCACCAAGGATCAGTTATTAGCTGAAATCGGTGACGTAGACGTTCTGATCATGCGTGTAGATCCGAAGATCGATCAGGAGATCATCGACGCTGCTAAGAACCTGAAGGTTATCGGCGTTTGCTCCGTTGGTCTGAACCACATTGATATGGACTATGCAAAATCCAAAGGAATCCAGATCTTCAACGCACCGGGCTTAAACGCTAACGCAGTTGCAGAGCTGACCATTTCCAAGATGTTAGATATCTCCCGTGGTACTTTCACAGCTAACTACGATGTAAAAGTAAAACACGAGTGGAACAAATATAAATTCGAAGGTCGTGAGCTTCGCGGCAAGACTCTGGGTGTTATGGGCTTCGGTCGTATCGGTAAGAGAGTCGGCGAACTTGGTCGTGCATTTGGTATGACTGTCGTTGCTTACGATCCATTCCTGAAACCGGAAGATTTCGAGAAAGAGCATGCAACTGGCATGTCCGTAGACGAGATGTTAAAGGTAGCTGATTTCGTATCTATCCACGTACCGCTGACACCAGAGACAAAGGATCTGTTCAACGCTAAGTCCATCGCTGAGATGAAGGATGATGCAGTTGTTCTGAACATGAGCCGTGGTGGTATCGTAAACGAGAAAGACATGTACGAGGCTCTGAAAGCTGGCAAGATCGGCGGCTACGCAGCAGACGTTATGGAGAACGAGCTGGCTGGCAGCGGTCTGACAGGTGATGATACATTCGCAAGCCCGCTGTTCGAGTGCGACAACTTCATCGTTTCCCCGCACATCGGCGCTCAGTCCGTAGATGCTTCCAGAGACATCGGACTTCACATCATTTCCAAGGTAAAAGAGGCTCTTTCCCTGTAATCAGGAAACCAGTCTTATACTCATATAGGAAATCCTGCGGAAATCGTTCTGCAGAAACTGCATAAAGACAGGAACCGGATGATACTCTCGCCGGTTCCTGTTTTTTTGTTTCATAGGAAACTACTGGAATACCACTGGTTCCTCCAGCAGTTCCGTCCGCAGCACAATATACGGATACGACGGCTCTTCCCCGGTCGGCTCGCTTCTCTCCGGTCCTTTTAACTCGGTCTTGACGATGATCGAATTGTCCGTCAGGTACAACTCCGGAACCGTAATGCTGTAACCGCCGGTCTCCTGCTTGCCGTACCCGGCAGCTATGTAGAGGTCATTTCCGCTTGTGTAAGTCAGGCGGAAGGAATCGTTCTTCTTTTCTTCTATGATCTGCGCCAGCTCCTGCGGCGTCTCATCGGGACCTATGACGGCAAATTCCAGATCCCGCAATTTTTCTGCCTGTTTTTCACCGCCGCATGCAACCGCATAGACCCCCGCCAGAAAGATTCCCATCACAACCATAAGGCTTAGAAGCCATTTTTTCCTGCTTTTCTTACTTTTCATCAAATAAAAAACCTCCCGCTCCCCTGCACGCAGCCACGCGGCAAAATGCTTTGATTTACTGCATTTTATGAAGCGGAAGGTTGTGATATTCAATCTTTTTTCCTTTTTCCCTGGCATACGCCAGCAACCGGTCGTTCGCCGCCGCCCAGCCCCCATACTGCCTGCGGCACGCAATCACGCACTGGCACGCATCCAGACATTCTCTGGCTTCTTGTTCCTTTTCCTCTGATATTTCTTCAAATGCGGGGACTGCAATCAATCTGGACGCCAATGTACAAGCCGCCGGATAATCTAAGTCGGCTTCCGATACGATCCCTGCCGCAAACGTGGTTCCAGCTCTCTGAAGCTGCCAGAAGACAGCGCGCCCGCTTCCTCCTCCTGCCAGCACAAACACCTCTGGTGCCCCCTCCGGACGCGGAAGCTCCATACTGCCGCCTGTCTGACGGAAGCGCCCTTCCTCGACCTGGAAAAGCTCGGAAAGATGTTCTGGAGTCAGCATCTCTTCCGGGCGTCCAAACCGGCTTTCCTGCCCCGGGCTGACGCACAGCACCCAGTCAGAGACGCGCTCCGCCAGATCAAGTTCATGAATGGATAAAATGACTGCCACCTTCTTGCGGCGCGCCAGCTCCTGCAAGACCGACATAAATTCCAGCTTATAACGGATATCCAGATAGGAAGTCGGCTCATCGAGAAGCAGCAGTTCCGGCTCCTGACAGAGCGCCCGCGCCAGCATCACCCGCTGCCGCTGACCGTCGCTGAGCGTCTGGAAGTCCCGCTCCCGAAGCTCTGATACCTGCACTGCCTCCATCGCCTCATCAACTGCCTTCCAGTCCTCCTCCGAGAGGACACCAAACCGCCCCGTGTACGGATAACGCCCGGCTGCCACAACATCCCGGCAGGTCATCCACTCTGCATGAACCTTTTCCGTAAACATGACCGCCATCCTCCGTGCGCGCTCCGTTCCCTTCATTCCCAGAAGGTCCGCGCCGTCCAGGTAAACCGCGCCTCCCAGAGGGGGAAGCTGCGCGGCGACACTCTTTAAAATGGTCGATTTTCCGGCTCCATTCGGTCCGACTAAAGTCAGGATCTCACCCTTCTTTATCCCGATCCGGACTGGATTTAAGATCTGTTTTCCACCGTATCCAACCTGTAAGTCCTCTGTATAAAAGTAGATCTTCTCCTCATTTTCTGGATTCATGGTATTTTCTCCTCCGCTGCTCTATGCTTCAGGTGCTCTTTCGATGTTTCCGCATCATCACAAAAATCACGACCGGCGCACCGAAGACAGCTGTTACCGTGCTGATGCTCAATTCCGTCGGGGCAAAGACCGTCCGCGCCAGCCAGTCGCTGAACAGGCAGAACACGCTTCCGCCCAGGAAACAGCCCGGAATCAGCACCAGCGGTCTTGTATCGGCAAACAGCCAGCGGATCAGATGCGGAACCGCGATTCCAACAAAGGAAACCGGACCGGCAAATGCCGCTACGCAGCCAGATAAGATGCTGGACAAAATCACCATAAAGAAACGCAGATGTGCGACATTGACTCCCATGCTTTTCGCATACGTCTCCCCCATCTGGTATGCGCCGATCGGTTTGGATAACAGAAACACCGCTGCCGCTGAGACAAAGGTCACGCCCGCCATGACTGCCACATTTTCCCAGGTCATACCAGAAAAACTTCCGCGCGACCAGTTATGCAGGTTGACAATATCCGCATCGCTGGCGAAGGTCACAACAAAATCCGTGATTGCCGAGCAAATATAGCCGATCATCACGCCCCCGACGATCAGCATTGCCATCTGTTCCATTTTCCGCGCGACCAGGAGCACAAACAGCATAGAGAGAAGCGCTCCGGCAAATGCCGCTGCCACCAGCATCCCCGAATTGATCGTAATATTCCATTCCAGAAATCCGACCATCACAAGTGCTACCAAAAGCTTTGAACCAGAAGAAATTCCCAGCACAAAGGGACCCGCGATCGGATTGTGGAAAAAGGTCTGTAACAGATACCCTGACAGTGCCAGCGCCCCGCCAAGGATCAGCGCCGCCAGCGCGCGCGGCAGACGGATCTCCCAGATGATCGTCCACGCCATTCCACGCAGCTTAGGCTCCCGCAGTTCCTGTAAAAATTCCATGATCGGAACCGATACACTGCCTGAACAGACACTCCAGATAAGCGACAGGAGCAGCAGCATAATCAGAAGCAGAAATGCGCCTGCGATCCGCACCTGTCTGCCTGCCTGCGCCAGGTTTCTTTGTTTTTTTTCCTGTTTTTGTCTGTTTGCTTCTGATACTGAACGCATCGTTTCTCCTATCTATCTTTATTACACTTTCCATCCTCACGACTGCAATTTATACAGATATGTCCCATCTTCCTGGCTTCCGCTGAAAATCGCATGGATATCTTCCAGCATCGCTCCAACTGACATAGATTCCTGATAGAGATTCTTCGTCGTACACCAGACATTTCCCGCCTGTACCGCCTTGAAATCCTTGAGAACCGGCGCTTTTGCCAAAAGCTCCGAAATTGAGTGAATCTCCCCGTCGATTGTACTGTTATAAATCAGATAATCGGATTCTTTCGCAGCTGCATAAAATTCTTCCATCTGCATATTGACGGTCGAAGACCTCTTTCCGTCATCCCCCAGATGCCCGAATATGTATCTGCCGCCCGCTAATTCTATCATTTTCGGTATATAATCAGAGGAACGGCGCACGTTCACGCTGCCCTGGTTCGTAATATAGAAAAATGCCGCCGACGGCTTTTCCGCCTGTGCCGTCTGTTCTGTTTTTACGCTCCCGCCTGCGTTCTCCGCATCCGAACCTTCTTCTGTAACACGCTGCAAAGCTGCTTCCTGCTTTGCAAATGCCGCTTCCGCCTCTTTTTCTTTACCGGTCAGCACTCCATACAGGCGGATCCATTCCGTCCGCCCCAGCGGATGTGCTTCGTAGCTGGAATGATCCACAAGCACCGGGATTCCGAAACTTTCCAGCTTTTCTTTTACCTCCGGCGAATGGAGAATCATCGTATTTTCTATTGCCAGACCGCAGCCCTCCGAGACAATCCGCTCATAATCCGGTTCGCTGTACTTGCCTGCGTAGAGAATTGACCCATTCTCCATCGCCTCCTTTGCCTCCGGGATGTACCAGCCCGACGCATCGGTTCCCGAAAACCGGATATCCGGGAGCGCTCCCAGCATCCGGAACATATCCATGGTCGCGGTCGCTACCAGATAAATCTGTTTGACCGGGCGCTTAAGCACCTGGATCGAATCCGGAAGATCTTCCGGCACCTTTCCGCCCTCTGGAATCAGAAGAAAACGGCTTCCATCCGCAACCGAAACTGCTTCGTACTGCATCCCGTCCGCATCCTCATAGGTATCGACCGCAAACTGGGTCGCATAGGCAAGCTCCATCCGCGATTTCCAGGCCAGGGACGCACTGATCGCCTCACCCGGCTGTGGAAGTGATGCCTCCGCCACCTGTGCATCCACGTTTTCTGCCGGCTGGGACACTTTCGTACCTTTACCCGCCTCATTGGATATCTCACTGGCGGATGTAGACGACGCTGCCGCCACCGCACTCTTTCCCGTATTTCCACAGCCACTCAAGAGCAGCACCCCCATAAGCGACAGCCCTGCCATCCTAAGTAACCTTTTCTTTCCCGTTATCCATCCTATTTTCTTCATTTTTCCCACTCTGCCTCTCTCACGTGCGCCACATACAGCTTCCGGATCGCCTCAACCTCTCCCAGTCCCCGGATGCGGCATTCCACCTGGTATCCGGCGCGTTCCAGGCGGCTCTTCCAGGAATCCTCCTCTTCACCTGCCATATCCTGATTCGCATGGTCGCCTGCAACCACCATGAGCGGCTGCAGTACTGCCCTCTGATAGTGTTTCTGCGCGCCCAATTTCTCGATCACCGCCTGTAAATCCGGCTGCGCCTCCACGGTTCCGATGTAATAATTTGCATAGCCGCCCGCGATCATCCTATCCTGCATCTTCTGATACACCTGATTGGAAGCCGCGTCCGTCCCATGCCCCATCAGGCAGAGTGCCGTTTTTCCATCGTCATATCCGCCCAATTCTCCTGCCATCGCCCGGATCACCGCATCCAGATCCGCTTCACTGGCAAGAAGCGGTGCTCCCAGCGCCAACCGTTCAAAACGCCCCTGATTCGCTTCCACTTCCGCTTTTACATCCATGTATTCAAATCCATCCATCAGATGGGTCGGCTGCACAATCAGACTTTTAATCCCATCGGCTGCTGCCCGGTCAAGTGCCTCCTTCAAATTGTCGATCGACCGTTGATCCCGCTTTTTCAATTTATCAATGATCCTCTGGCTGGTAAATGCCCGGCGCACCTCATATGCCGGAAATGCCTCCGCCACTGCACGCTCAACCGCTCCGATCGTCTTTTCTCGGCTGTCATTGTAGCTTGTCCCGAAGCTGACTACCAGGATTGCCTGTCTTGGTTCCATCTATCCATTCTTCCTCTTTGTTTTTTATCTTTCAATTCAGAATTTTCCCGTTCCTCCTACGCTGCCATATGCCTGAATCTGGCTGACATATAGCTTTATGAATCGAAGCTACTATAGCATATTTTGAAATAGTTTGCAATGAAGCAGAAAAAATGGCACTCCGCCCGTCCAGGCGGAATGCCCCTTTTTCTGCTTTCAGCTTCAATTTTACCAGCTTTTCTATTTCTCGTCCCGGCTGCACGCGCGCAGCTGGTGCTCATGCTCATATTTTTCTTTCGTCGCCATCCCGCCCCGGATATGGCGTTCCGCTTTGTTGATGTCCAGTACCACACGCGCCCGGGATGCAAGCGGCGGATTGATATGGGAAAGGCGCTCGGCCACATCTTTATGCACGGTAGATTTACTGATCCCAAATTTCCGGGCCGCCTGCCGCACTGTCGCATTGTAGTCTATGATGTAATTAGCGATCGCAACCGCCCGTTCCTCGATATATTCCTTCATGGGAGTTCCCCTGAGAACGTTTTTTACATCTTATTACATCGGTTTCCGGTTTATGCAAATTCCCTTTCCCAAACAAAAACACTGCCGATTAGTAGTTCTCCGCACGGCGGTGTTTCCGCAAGTCGTTTCTCTTCACGCCAGCTTCCCACTCTGCCTTCTCCTCATCGGTCTCGACAAGCAGTCCCGGAACTTCCATCGGATGCTCGTTTTCATCCAGCGCTACCATAACCACATAAGCGGTATTAACCAGTTTACGTGCGCCGCTTAAAGACTCTACGAATGTATCGACACGCACTTCCATGGAGGTTCTTCCAACGTAAGTCAGCTTACCCTCGATAATCAGGGTATTGTTCAGGTGGACTGCCTCTTTGAACTGCAGGTTATCAACCGATGCAGTTGTCGGATTGCAGTGCGCGTGGCGGCGCGCAACAACGGTCGCTACAACGTCGATCCATTCCATCAGCTGACCGCCAAACAAACGACCAGCACCATTTAAGTGACTATTTAATACAAGCTGTGTCTGGATAACAGCTGAATCCGCTACGCGGCGCATAATTCTTTCTTCCATAATTTATTTCTCCTTTCGAGAAGGATGCCTCTTCCAATCTCCCGCTTTCGAAGGACTTCCCTGTGATATGGTACCTAGTATACTGGCTTTCCCTCAAATTTGCAAGTATTCCGCTGCAAAAATTCTGAATCTTTTTAGTTATACATCCTATTGGCAGTAAACTATAAATGTAAAAAAACGACCGAAGAATCTGGGGGCAGCGTCTGTTGTCTTTCGCTGACTCCCATCATCTTCAGCCGTTCTCTTATTTATCCTCTTCCCGCGCCGTGATCATCCGATAGATGAAATCCACGGTTCCATCGATACCGTAGCTGGCACTGTTGATACAGAGATCATAATTGTTGGAATGTCCCCAGTTTCGGTTTGTATAGTAATGATAGTACTGGCTGTGGACATGATCCAGATGCTTTAACATATGGCGTGCCTGCTTGACCGTCAGGGAACTGTCAATCTCCATCGCACGTTTGATACGCTGCTCAAACGGCGCCGTGATGTAGATACTGATATGCGGGATGTTGTTATTTGCCATGATGGCATCTCCGCATCGTCCCAGAATAACAAAATCTTCCTTCTTCGCCATGTCAACCAGAAGGTCGCTCTCGTTGAAGAAGACCGCATCACGCTTCGGCAGTCCATGGAAACGGCTGAACTCGCGCATGCGCTGGCGCAGGGTCAGATGGCGCTCCGGGATGAATGCCTCACTCGGGTTTACATTGGCATCCTGATCGTGCGCCGGCTCTTTCTTGATTCCCGGCTTGATTCCGTAGCTGACAGAATCCTGTATAGAATCCTTCTGAGCCTCGAGACGTTTCAGAACCGCTTCAAAGATCTCCGCGTCGTAGAAATTGATTTTCAGCTTATCTGCCAGCTTAAATCCGATATTTACACCGCCGCTTCCGTAGGTCCAGCTGATACATACGATCAGGTGGTCATTTTCGGAGAAACGGTTTTTCAGGTTAAATGTATTCAGCTTCGCCAGCTCTGCGTTGATAACGTCGCCGCTCGCGAAACTGGTCGGCAGACTCATGACTTCGGTCAGAATCCGGTTGTACTCGGTCATGACGAGCTTCCGCTCTTCCTTATTCTCGATGGTACGCGCCATGTTTCCGATCAGGGCAATCTCACTTCGAACCAGGTTACCCTGCGGGCGTGTCAGCATCAGATGAGTCAGCTCATCCACGCAGCGCTTCCGGTCACGATTGAAAACACGTCCCAGAGAAGAACCTAACTGTGCATAAACCTCCGCATCCAGATCGTAAATACTCTCCGCCAGTTCACGGATTCGTTTTTCATCTCTTCCAGGCACCGTGCTGCCCGGCTTCTTCCCTGCTGAATCCTTTTCGGCTGCATTTTCCGCACCCGTTACTTCATTCGCATACTGGGCGCTGTCCTTTTCAAGCGCCTGCTGCGTCTGATTTTCCATATTATCTGTATTGGTATGTTCCTGATTGTTGCTCATCGTCACTCACCCCCTATAAAAAGAATAACAGCATATCAAGTGCAAAGACCGGAACCAGAATACCGAACGACCAGAGCAGATATCCGAAGAAGGACGGCATACGCACACCGTTTTCATCCGCAATCGACTTAACCATGAAGTTCGGTGCATTTCCGATGTAGGTGTTCGCACCCATAAATACCGCACCACAGGAGATCGCCATCAGCATCTTGATCGGAACCGTTCCTAACGTCGTCACCATGCCCTCCGTAAATCCAAGCGCACCTGCCGTTGTTAAAAATACCAGATAGGTCGGCGTGTTATCCAGGAAGCTGGACAGCAGACCGGTCGCCCAGAACATTTCAAACGGCTCGGAGATGCCCAGATTCGCGCCATTTGCTTTCAGAATCATCAGGGCTGGCTGCATCGTGATGAAAATACCGATAAACAGAACCGCAACCTCCTGAATCGCGCCCCAGGTAAAGTGGTTCTCACGGCGGATCTCAACCTTCGTGGTCTTGAAGGACAGGAAGGCCGCCACCAGAATGATCACAATCTCAATGATGGCCGGATAGCTTAATTCTACCTCTCCAAACAGATGGATGCCAAGCACCTTTCCGGCTGCATCCTGGAACTGCGGCATGGACGGTAAGGTACCGCTTAAAATAACGGCTGCCACGATCATAACCAGGAAAATCAGGTTGTGCGCGCCGCGCAGCTTTACTTCGGTACCCGGTTTGCTGATATCCGGTTTCAGACCGCTCGCGATATCCTGACGATATGCCCTCTTATCAATAAAATAGAAGATTGTCAGCAGCACCAGCATATTGAAGAATAAGATCGGCGCCAGATGTAAGCTCCAGAAGAACGGTACGCCGCGCATGAAGCCCATCAGCAGAGGCGGGTCACCGATCGGGGTCAGACATCCGCCGATGTTGGATACAAGGAAAATAAAGAAGATAATGATATGACGTTTCTTCTTTCTCCATGCATTCATCTTGACAACCGGACGAATCATCAGCATACTGGCACCGGTCGTACCGATCCAGCTTGAAAGCAGGGTTCCCAGTGCCAGTAGTCCTACATTGACACGCGGAGAACCTGCCAGGTCACCGGACATCGTGATATTACCGGCAACGCAGAAAAGTCCAAATAACAAAATAATAAAGGTCAAATAGTCATTGACCAGGCATTCCAGAACCGTTTCCAGTGCTGTCCCCGCACTGTAACGCATCGCAAACGGAATGATAAAAAGAATTGACCAAAGAGCAACCGCATGAGGCTGGTGCTCTTCCCACCATTCTGCCTTCACAAGCGGCAGAATCGCAATACAGAGAAGCAGTCCCGCAAATGGAATACACATCCAGAGCGGCACAGAGGATGCCGATGCACCGCCTTCCTGTTCTGCTGCCAGAGCCGTCATCGGATTTGCCATCAAAAATAATCCCAGGCTCGCGCAAAACGCACTCAATCTTTTCACCTTCGTAACCTCCCAACTTTTTTCTTTTTTGTTTTACATTTTCCATTTCAGCCACTCATTATAACAAGTTTATTTCCTAAATACAACCGTGTTTTTCACGTTGTAAGCGTGATTTTCCGTGAATTTTTCGTTAAAAGTACCTTATATTAATTCTTATTAATAAGTGTTGTAAGCCTGTGCTCATAACATAAACAAATACCTCTTTTGTGTATAGAAATTATGTATAATACTGTAATTTCACGTTAGTGCCTTTTTGTGTAATAGGGGATTCCAAGGAATTTCCTATTACACAAAAAACCGCCCGCCGATATCCCGACAGACGCTTCCTACATTCACATATAACTTTCTCTTGAACTATACTCTCTTTCCAGAGTTCATATTTCAATTCCATATCTTCCCCGCCATCTTCCATCTTTTTCCTGCAGCTGTTTTCGCGCTTCATTTTAAGCCAGCCGCCCGATCTCTCGCGGTATTCCTTCGTGGTTTCTTTTTCGATATGTGCCAGTTGGCAAATCTGCCGCTGTATAACCTGCTCTTTCGCAGCGTTCACACATATTCTCTCTCGAACCTGTTTTATTATAGCGCTTTTTTGTAAAATTTATTTCCGCTTTTTTGTCAAATCTTTGTAAAAAAATCAAGCAGCAAATTGGAGAAACTGTCTCATTTACTTTTTATCTTCTTTATGCTATAGTTAGCCTGTATTTTGCATTCAGATGTATTACGAATCCATTCGGAAATTCCGGTGCCATCCCGTGCCGGAATTCTCAATGCCTTATCGT
Organism: Clostridium sp. AF29-8BH; assembly: GCF_003478145.1. Taxonomy (NCBI): domain Bacteria; kingdom Bacillati; phylum Bacillota; class Clostridia; order Eubacteriales; family Clostridiaceae; genus Clostridium; species Clostridium sp. AF29-8BH. The sequence goes on from NZ_QUEL01000006.1 coordinate 51,387, forward strand.
GTTTTATAAATATCAGAAGGATTTTCAGGAGTATTGTATTCATGCAGGCGAATATATTTAAGATCAAACGAAATGAATTGGCTGACGGTTCCGGGCTGCGGACTACGATTTATTTTAAAGGATGCCCCCTGCGCTGTGTCTGGTGTTCAACACCGCAGGCGCATGAGCGCCCGACCCGGATTCTCTGGGACAGCAAGCACTGTCTCTACTGCAATCTCTGTGTCAGCGAATGTCCCACCGGAAGTCTGGCATTTTCAGACAACCGTCTCACCTTTACCCCGGACACCTGTACATTCTGCCGTGCCTGTACGGATCACTGTCCGTCCCGAATGCTTCATTTCGTCGGTCAGATGATGAATATGGATGAAATCATGGAAAAAATTCTTGCCGACCGGGAGCTCTATGGAAATGGCGGCGTCATTCTCTCCGGCGGCGATCCGCTGATGCAGCCGGAAGCAGCCACCGCTGTCCTGAAAAAATGTAAAGAACACGGCATCCGCACCGCGATTGAGACGACCGCTTTCGCCAAACCGCTGGCCTTTTCCCGCTTCATCGCCAACGCAGACATGATTATCATCGATTTAAAACATTATTCTGAAAAGAAATATGTCCAGTCACCGGCGTCTCAAATCATTCGATTCTGGAAAATCTGGACTTTGCCGTCTCTATCGGAAAAAAAGTGGCGGTCCGCATTACCATTACCCCCGGCATCAACGACACGCTCATCGATGCCCGCAGGTATGCCCACCTTTTGTCTGAGCACCACATCAGACATGTAATTCTGCTCTCCTATTCAAATCTGGGGATCATTAAATATGAAAAATACATGCAATCTCCGACGCTTGCCCGCGAGCAGACCTTCTCCGGCCAGGATATGGAGAATTATGCGAATATGCTGCGCGGACTGGGGTTTGATGTGCAGATTGAGCAGTAGGGAGGCGGCAGGTTTTTTCCATTGCCGCCTCCCATACATTTTTCCATCTATTTCCTTGTTTCTCTATTTTTTCCCAAATTTTTCATTGATTTTTTTTCCACCCAATGCTATAATGTGTTCAATATTTAATTTATTTATCAAAAAATGAACATGAACCATTTGCAAAAATCCTCATTTTTACAAATGATTTAAAAGGAGGTTTCCCATGCAAAATCCACAATTCCAAACAGCGCCAGAGCCAAAACGCCTGGACTGGACCACGATGGTCGTCCCATTTCTTCTTATTATAATACTCTGTCTCTGCTTTCTGGCTGCGCCAGATGCATCCAAGGCAGTGTTGGAAAATCTCCGGAGCTTTCTCGGGGAAAACTTCGGTGTCGGCTACCTTGCCATCGGACTCGGCATTTTTCTTCTGTCAATCTACATCGCCTTTTCCCGCTACGGAACCATCCGGCTCGGAAAACCAGATGAGAAGCCGCTCTATTCCAATTTTGCCTGGGGTTCGATGATGTTTACCTCCGGACTTGCGGCGGACATTCTCTTTTACTCCCTGTGTGAGTGGGTTCTCTACGCCAATGACCCGCATCTGGCAGAAATGGGCAGTATTCAGGACTGGGCGAGCACATACCCGCTCTTTCACTGGGGTCCGATCCCGTGGGGCTTCTATGTCGTGCTCGCCGCTGCCTTTGGCTTCATGCTTCATGTGCGCGGCTGCCATAAACAGAAATACTCCGAAGCCTGCCGCCCGATCCTCGGAAAACACACAGACGGGCTTGCCGGAACCCTGATTGATCTGATGGCGGTCTTCGCACTGCTGGCCGGCACAACCACGACTTTTACGCTGGCGACCCCTCTGATGAGCCAGATCGTCTCCGAACTCTTCGGATTCGGCGACACCCGCCTCATCACCATCGCGATTCTGGCAGTCACCTGCCTGGTATATACCGTTTCCGTCGTGCGTGGCATGAAGGGCATCCAGAAGCTCGCGGCGTCCTGCGTCTACCTCTTCTTCGCTCTTCTGGCGTATGTGCTGCTGTTTGGCGGTGAAGCTCGCTATATCATCGAAACCGGCTTTTCCTCCATCGGAAATCTGGTACAGAACTTTATCGGACTCTCCACCTACACCGACCCACAGCGCACCACCTCATTTCCGCAGACATGGACAATGTTCTACTGGGCATACTGGATGGTCTGGTGCGTCGCTGCCCCGTTCTTCATCGGAACCATCTCTCGTGGACGTACGATCCGGCAGACAATCCTCGGCGGCTACGTGTTCGGGCTTGGCGGCACGTTTGTGAGCTTTATTATCCTCGGAAACTACAGCCTGGGACTCCAGGTGTTCGGAAAACTGGATGTCATGGGGCTTTATGCCGCCAGTGGCGACCTCTATTCCACAATCACTGCCATCATCCGCACGCTTCCGCTCGCCCCGATGGTTCTCGTTCTGCTCGCGGCGGCGATGATCGCCTTCTATGCCACCAGCTTTGACGCGATCGTACTGGTTGCCTCCGCCTACTCCTACAAGAACCTGACAAGCGAGGACGAACCGCACATGGCGATCAAAACCTTCTGGTCCCTGAGCCTGATTCTACTGCCGATGGTCCTCATTTTCAGTGATAATTCAATGGCAAACCTGCAGACCGTGTCCATCATTGCAGCATTTCCGATCGCGTTTATCATTCTCCTGATCGTGGCGGCGTTTTTTAAGGATGCGAAGAAATATCTTTCCAGGGAAATATAATTGTGATATCATTAAGTCAGTTTAAATATGCAAAGGAGGAGTAGCATTATGGCATGGGATGATGTTGCAGGAAAAGCTGCAGGAAATAATGGGGACAAATATGTTGTTTTACAGGTTGTTTTAACAGAAAAACTACTTGGCACTGGTTCAGGCACAGCAAGTCTTACTAATCTGCAATCAGAAATTAATAAACAAGCGGCCAAAGGATACCGGCTTCACACGATCTCAACAACATCTTCTGGCTCTAAGGGTTTTCTTGGCGGCGATAAAATTCAAGCTACCATGGTATTTGAACGAATTGATTAAGTGTTGTTAAAAATATCCCGAATGCACTTTCCGATGCATTCGGGATATTTTTCTTTATTTATAAGCTCTCCCGCAGATACTCCCGCGTCACACTCCGCTCCGCTTCCAGCATCTCCTTCGGTGTCCCGGCAAAGAGCAGGTCGCCGCCTGCGAGTCCGCCGCCCGGTCCGAGCTCCACGATATAGTCGGCGTCCTTCATCACATCCAGGCTGTGCTCGATGATAAACAGCGTATTGCCCTGATCGGTCATCCGGTTGAAAAGCTTCATCAGACGGCGGATATCGTCGAGATGCAGCCCGTCGGTCGGCTCATCCAGAATGAATATCTGTCCCCGCTCATCCAGCTTGCTCGCCAGCTTCACACGCTGCAGCTCGCCGCCGGAAAGCGTCGTCATCGACTGATTCAGGTGCAGGTAACCGAGTCCGACCTGTACCAGCGTATCGAGTTTCTTCACAAAATCCTCAGCCTCAAAGAACTGGATCGCCTGACGGACGGTCATATCCATGACTTCCGCAATATTTTTTCCCTTGTACTGATAGTGCAGCACTTCCTCCGAATACCGCGTTCCGTGGCAGACCTCGCAAACCGTCTCAATCGAGTCCATATATGCCATATCCGATATAATCACACCTTTACCCTGACACGCCGGGCAGGCGCCCTTGGAATTGAAACTGAAATATGCCTGTGCGACATGGTTCGCTTTCGCAAAAAGCGCCCGGATCGCATCCGCGATATCCAGATACGTCGCCGGGGTTGAACGCAAATTGATACCGATATCCTTCTGCCGGATCGAGATCACCTCGCCTGGATACTGGCTCGTAAAATATTCCATCAGGGAGCTTTTTCCCGAACCAGCCACACCGGCGATGACCGTCATCACGCCAAGCGGCAGCTTTATGCTCAGATCTTTTAAGTTATGAAGCTTCGCGTGCTCGACCTGATACCATCCGGTCGGCTTGCGGTACTCCATCTTCATCGGCGTTTTCGTCCGCAGCATCCGCCCGGTCACAGTGTCCGCTTTCAAAAGGTTCTCGTAGCTTCCCTGATACATGATCTGTCCACCGTTTATGCCCGCTTCCGGTCCCATATCCACAATGTGATCCGCCAGCGCAATGACTTCCCGGTGGTGTTCCACAATCATCACGGTATTTCCGTGCTCTTTCAGCTTGATCAGCGAATTTTTAAGATTCTGGATATCGCGCGAATGCAGTCCGACGCTTGGCTCATCAAGCACATACATCATATCGGTAAGCGGAGAATTGATGTAACGCGCGATCTTGATACGCTGCGCCTCGCCGCCGGAGAGAGTGTCTGTTCCACGGCTTAAAGAAAGATAGCTGAGTCCGATCTCAATCAGCGCATTCATCCGCTTCAGGATCTCGGTCTTGATATCGCGCGCCAGCGGATCATCGATCTGGCGGATAAACTCTGCCGCCTCCGGGATCGGCATATCCGAAACCTCGCAGATATTTTTTCCGTTAATCAGGCAGCTCCGGATCTTCGCATTCAGCCTCGCCCCGTGGCACTCCGGACACGTAAAGGTGCTGACAATGCGATCCAGCTCTTTCTTATGAAGCTGTCCTTCCTTAGATGTAATGATACTGCGGTACATACGCGGATAAATGCCCTCATACTTCGCGGATTTCGGCCAGTTTGCCGGCGGGTTTTTCAGGCGGATCTGCGGCGAATAGAGAAATAAATCCATCTCCTCCTTCGAATAATCCTTGATCTTCTTGTCCAAATCAAACAGACCGCTGTACGCGTACCGCTTCCACCGCCATGCACCGGTCGTGAACGCCGGCCACTGGATAACGCCCTCATCGTTTAGGCATTTATCAAAATCCACCAGCTTGTGGATGTCCAGCTCCGTCACAACACCCAGGCCCTCACAGCGCTCACACTTGCCGCTCGGATGGTTGAAGGAAAAGCTGTCCGAATAGCCGACAAACGGTTTGCCCACACGTGAGAAGAGCAGGCGCAGCAGCGCATATATATCGGTGTATGTGCCGACCGTTGAGCGGGAGTTTGCCACCGGCTTTTTCTGATCGATCACGATCGTGACCGGAAGATTCTCCATGCGCTCAACCTCCGGACGACCATATTTCGGCAGAAACTGCTGGACAAAACTTGGAAATGTCACATTCAGCTCCCGCCGCGACTCTGCCGCAATCGTATCAAGGCAGAGCGATGATTTGCCCGAACCGGACACACCGGTAAAAACCGTGATTTTCTTTTTCGGAATTTTCAACGACACATGTTTCAAGTTGTTTTCCGTTGCATTCACAATGCTTATGTACTCCTGATTTTCTCGTTCCATCTGGCATTTTTCCTTTCTTAAGCTGCATTTTCCCGTCCCAGGTTCCTTTATTTTAAAGGTACTCAATGCTATCCTGATCTGTACGCGGCTATCACGCACAAAAGCAGACAGAAAATACCCCTAAGAAGCATTTTCCGTCTGCTTTTTTATTTGACTTCCTGCTTTACACGCACTCCGCCGAACAGCAAAGGCATTGTCTTTCTTGTATACTCTCCAAGCGCATAGCCACCGTCTGAAATGCAGTAATCATAGATGATTGCCCTCTCGCAGAGTGCATACATATGTGCAATCTCGTAATATGGCATACTGCGGGTAATCTGCCCCCGGCGCTGCCCCTCATCGACCAGCTGATTTACCATCTTATAGTAAAAACGGTTCTGGTTTAAAAGATGCTTATCCCCCTTTGTCACCACCTGTGAGGAATAGAGTGACGCCAGAAGCCCTACCGGGATATCCGACTCTATCAGATCATGTACACTGAAGCAGAGCGTCATAAGCTTGTCAAAGCTGTCCATCTCCGGATCCAGCGCCTGCATTACCTCTTCATACTTTGCATCAAAGATCTCTGGGAGAGATGCCAGAAGCTCATCCTTTCCACTATAATAATGATAGAAGCTTCCCTTTGATGTTCCAGACTGCAGGATAATCTCATCGATCGTCGTCTCCTCATATCCCTTCTCATGAAACAATTTCCATGCAACACGGGCAATTTTTGCTTTTGTGTTATTACCCTTCGCCATTTGCCTTTTACCTCTTAACTTCTCAATAATCGTAATTTCAGGGAAACATTCCTGGTCATCTAATTTACCTTTTTGTTTACCTGAATCCAGCCGAAAGCAGAGTGGATAATCTTCCTCATCTGCTTTCGACAATTTAATTTATTTTATCATTCTTTTCCTGTGAAGTAAAGAGATTGTTCATAGTGTCTATTTTTAATACCATTTTCACGTCCGGTGAAGTTCAGTATGTGCATGGCAGCTGCACTGGGGATGCACCGGAACTTCTATCAGATCCGTGGACCACGTTTTGGCATCAATGAACAGCATTTTTCCAATCAGCGCCTCTCCCTTTCCCAAAAGAAGCTTCAATACTTCTGCCGCCTGCATACACCCGATCATGCCGGGAATCACGCCAAGCACACCATAAGCAGCCGAATTCGGGTTTCCGGATGGATCCTCTGCCTCCGGACAGAGACAACGCAGACATGGTCCGTTCGATGCGAACACGGTAACCTGTCCCGCAAATTCACAGATAGCTCCATATACATCCGGCTTTCCCAGCTTCATGCATGTGTCACTCAGCAGATAGCGGGTTGGAAAATTATCCGAAGCATCCACAATCACATCAAACTTTGCAAGAATTTCTTCTGCATTTTCAGCTGTAATCCCCTCTGGGTATAATTCTACCTGCACCGAATGGTTCCGGCTCTGAAGCTGCTCCGCCGCCAGTTCTGCTTTTGCTTTTCCAATGTCCTGTTCCCTGTAAAGGATTTGCCGCTGCAGATTGCTGACATCCACCCGGTCAAAATCAGCAATCCCGATCGTACCGACTCCTGCTGCTGCCAGATAGAGGCTGACGGGAGATCCAAGTCCCCCCGCCCCTACTACCAGCACCCGGCTTTCCGCCAGCTTTTTCTGTCCTTCTTCTCCTACCTCCGGCAGGAGAATATTTCTTTTATAGCGTTCTTTGTCTATCTCCAAACCAGCGTCTCCTTTCTGAATCAACCGCCCCCCAGTAAATGATAAATCTTCAAATCATCTGCTTCTTCAAGTGTTACTTTATCATAGTCTTCTGGCCAGACCAGCTGTCCATTTACCTTCACGACCAGCTTGGGCCAGGTAAATTTCATGTGTTCCATCACACCCCTGATTGTCAGTCCTTCATGCCAGTCCGGATATGGACGGTTATTCAGTACCATTATATCCACTTCCCTTCTGCAACGTATTAATGAATAGTCTTACTGAAGCGGCTCAACTACTTCCAAAAGCTCCGGAAGATCCATGCCAAGCTCTTTCAGGTGTGCAATTGTCGGAACGCCGTTTAAATTCCAGCCGCGCTTCGGATATACCGCATCAATCAGCTTCTCATATTCCCCTTCTCTGTACTTTCTGGTCGCATCCATCTTTTCCTTTAAGGACATTTTTTCGACTTCTTCTTTTGTAAAACCAACCAGCTCTACCAGCTGACCATCGTAGCGCTCCTGGCGGGACAGATACTCTTCTTCCGTAACCGGTCCCTGGGAGCGGTATGGAATCGCGTCGTTCGCACGCAGTCCCTTGCCCAGACGGATGTTGAAAATACGCTGGAAATTGTAGACACGCTCAGACATTTTAATCATATCATCCCTATCAATCTTGGTTCCAGTGACACCATAATAAAGATCCAGATAGTTATCTACGTGCTCCGGTACCTTCGCCGGTTCATCGGTCATGCTGTTGTCAGCCGGTACAATATCATTCCACGGCAGCTTACAAAGTCCCAGAAGACCAAACCAGGTTCTAAACATCGGATAGTAATACAGCGCTTCCGCCTTATCCTCAAAGGTAGGGATCTGGTTATTTACCTGATCCATGAAAATCAGCCATGCCTCATCATGCTGCGGTCCCTTATTGGTCAGACCATAGCCGCCCTGCTGCGCCAGGGATTCTTTGGAAGCATACTCTGAATATTCAAGTCCCTTCTGTTCCATCGCAATATCATTCATGAAATCCATATCGCCCCAGCCCTGCGCTGCAAAATACTCTTTCTGCTTGTGGCTTCCAAGTGCCGCAATCTTGCCAAAGCCTTCGTTTCGCGCCATCTGGTGCAGCAGCTCCAGCTCCGCCTCTGCATTGCCCCATACAAGCTCCAGACCGCCGGTTCTCTCCTTATTCAGGATACCATTTTCATAGCATTCCATCAGGAAGGCAGTCATGGTGCCAAAGGAAATCGTATCAATGCCATATGTATCACAGTAGAAATTTACTTCCAGAATTACCTGCGGATCGGTTACGCCGCAGTTCGGACCAACACCGGCTGCTGTCTCATACTCCGGACCATCCACACATACTTTATGTCCCTTATACGGACCTGTCTTTAATTCAAACTGATCGGCTGTTTTAGCACACGCCATCGAACATCCATACCAGCATCCGTCCGCTCCGCCCTGGGTCAGCCATTTATTTCTCCATACCTCCGGTGCCATCTCATCGATCTTATCCGTTCCGCCATATTTATAATTGCGTGTCGGCAGAATATCATAATCGCTCATGATACGCAGGGAGTATGCTGTTCCGGATTTACGCATTGAATTCTGTTTGTCATCCTGTGTCGCCACCTCACGATGGAATTTCAGGCCATCCCGGTTCAAGATACTGATATCATATACATGGTTCAGATTTGCTTTTACGCCTTTAAAATGGCATACCAGCGCTTTAATGTGCTTGTCCGCAAAGACACGTCCGATACCACCACGTCCAGCCTGTTTTAAGCGGACTACATTTCTTTTCGGATCATAGAATGTAAAATTCAACATAGAGAGGTTGCAATGATCCGCCGCTGAACCAGAACATACGACCGCCACGTTTTTGCGATCATTGTCATCCTCCGCATACATGGTTGTCAGCTCTTCTCCCAGTACATGTGCATCTTTATGCTCTAACGGTGCTTTTTCAATTGAAACGGTTCCCTTATTGCCATCGATGACAATAATCACGTCTTCCTCCGCTTTTCCAGTCAGCTCGATCACATCAAATCCGGAGAATTTTAAGAATGGGCCAAAATATCCGCCGACGTTTGAATCAATCGGGATATCTGTCATCGGTGAAATGCTGCATACCAGACATTTTCCGGTACCGCCGTACTGCGTGATTCCGGCAATCGGTCCTGCCGACATGGTAATGGCATTTTCCGGAGAGTTCCACTTTGTATCCGGATTCGTTGCATCCCACAGATAACGCAGGCAATAACCTTTGCCGCCGGTAAATTTTTCTTTGACCTCCTGAGGAATGTCGATCATATCGATGGTGTTATCTGTCACATTGATTCGAAGGCGCTTATCCGTATATCCATGATACAGCGGCTTTGGCTCATATGTAACCTGATTGAGAACCGTGTGGGCCTCTTTCATTTTTTTGATTTCTTCCATATCTGCGTCCGCATAACGCGGAAGATCACACATTTTAATCATGCCTTTCTCCTCCTTTTACTCTTCTACCAGACGGATCGCTCCGGTCGGACATGCTTTTACGCACAATCCGCACGCCGTACATTTGGACGGCTCCAGATAATCATCACACTGTACCATAACATTCTCCGGACAGAATCCAACGCACATCAGACAGCCGGCACATTCTTTCTTATTCAGCCGGTAAACGCCTCTCGCATCCTCCGTAATCACACCTGTATTGCATACTTCTGAACATTTTCCACACTGTGTGCACACAGCAATATGATGGCTTCCATCCTCCTTGTCGGTAATGCGGATGCAGGATTTCATTGGATCCGAAACCTTGTAAAATGCCTTCGAACAGGCTTCTTCGCACTGGTGGCATCCAATGCAGAGTGATTCATCTTTCTCTAATCGTCTCATCACAGTTCCTCCTTTTTGTTCAATTTCATTATTTCATCCGAAACAGATACATACCCGTCCCGAATCACTTCCAAAAATATGGCTCCTGCCGAAAGGCGGCAGAAAACTCCTTTTTCATGGTAAATACACTCTGGAAAACACTTTTTTCCATACCCGGAGACACGGAATACCGCCCCTCCCGCCGCCAGAAGATCCCCCGTATTTAACTGGGTGGTATCTATTCCCTCCGTTATCAGGTTTGCCTTGTAGCGACGGAAGCAGAGTCCCGGTTCTGTCTGCTTCTCCATCCAGTCCCGGGCTTCTCCCGCCAACAGCGAAGTCTGCCTTTCACCTCCCGCTGCATGCCGGTCACCCTCCATTCCGATCCCCCTTCGGAACCAGGCGCTCTCCACGGCTTCTCCCGGCTGTCCCCTCTGCCGGAACACATATAATTCACGCACAACTGCTCCCATCTAATCCCCTCTTTTATAAATATAAAATTTCTCCGGTTCTTGCCAGCCCATAACCACCGAGCTTCTCCACTCTCTCTGCAAACTCCCGGCTTTTCAAAACCGCCAGAAAATGCTGTACCGGTGGAAAATCCAGAAATCTGACTGGAATCGCAAAGTCATACTCTTCCCGTCCAATCTCAATAAAATCAAGTCCCATTGCCCTGGCTGCCGACTGGATTCCCATGCCCGCGTCTGCATCGCCGCCGGACACGGCAGCCGCCACTGCCATATGCGTTGCCGCCTCTCTGTCATATCCGTGAATCTCTTCCGGTGAAATACCGGCTTCCTTCAGCTTATAATCAAAAAGGACTCTTGTCCCCGCTCCTCTCTGTCGGTTGACATAATTCAAACCACGTAGATCTTCAATTTCATGGATTCCAAGCGGATTTCCTTTTTTTACGATAATTCCCTGAATTCGCTCAACCCCCTTGACAAGTGCCATTTTTTCACCCGCAAACAGTTTTTTCAGGATCGCAATATTATATTCTCCTGTCTCTTCATCCAGCAGGTGAGTCGGAGCCAGATGCGCCTCTCCCCGCTTTAATGCCATTAAACCGCCCATACTGCCTACATGCGTACTGGAAAGGTAATTACCCGGGTACATACACGGCAGCAAATCTGCCATCACATCCAGAATCAGATCATGGCTTCCAATTGCCACTGCCGTACTTCCAATTTCCTCCAGGGAACGGTATAGCTCTACGTCAACGGTATCTCCCGCCTCGACCCCCTCGCTATTCTGAGGAATCACACAGAATCCGTCTGCCCGCACCAGGCTCATTGCTGCTCCCGCCCCGCGCGCCAGTGGAGAAGCGACGAGCTTGTCACCCACTTCTCCCACCTTCACCCGCACATACTCTTTATGTTTCAGGGATGATACAAGGCGTTTGGATATGACAGCCCGCACCGTCGTGCCGCCTGTTTCTGTACGTCCTGCCAGTTTCTGCAGCACAGGAATCACAAAATTTTCAAAGTTGATATAGGCGGATACCGGATATCCCGGAAGTCCGATTACCGGTTTTCCATTGACAATCGCCAATATTACCGGTTTTCCCGGCTTGATTGCCACCCCGTGTACCAGAACCTCCCCCAATTCTCGAAGTACATGAACCGTAAAATCTTCAGTTCCTGCACTGGAGCCGGCATTGACAATCACCATGTCATAGTTTTCAACCGCCTCTGCCACCTTTGCTTTCAATGTTTCATATTCATCCGCAATCGGCGGAAAACGATGGGGCGCACCGCCATGTTCCGTTACCAGTGCCTCAAACACTCTCGAATTTGATTCGATGATGTCCCCATCCCTGGGTTCCTGTCCCGGCTCTATGATTTCGGTTCCCGTCGGAAAAATCGCTACCGACGGCTTTTTCAACACCTCAATCTCTGTAATTCCGCCAGACAGGAGAACACCTATATCAATCGGGCGTATCTCATGATAACCGGGCATCAGCATCTCACCCGCTACGATATCTTCTCCGATCGGGCGCACATGCTGCCATGATGCAGCTGCATCCGTAATCTGCACCGATCCGTCCTCCTGCTCCAGCAGATCCTCCGCCATGATAACTGCATCGCATGGTGCGTGAATCGGATCGCCCGTATCCACCACTGTAAAATCTGTACCTGGATATAGGGTAAGTGGTTTCCGCTCCGATGCTCCCTTTGTTTTCTCTGCCTCAACCGCGATTCCATCCATCGCCGCCGCATTGTAAAGCGGGGAACAATATTTCGCATAGACTGCCTCTTTTGTAATCCGGTGCAGGCTTTCCGTCACAGGAATCCATTCTGCCTTGGGGCTTAATAATTCCCCCAGTGCTTTCTGGTAAAGGGCTTTTGCCTCCTCCACCGGTGTATTATTCAGATATAAATTTCTCTTTCCCATCTCTGCCTCTATTCTGTTTCCACCAGGCTCTGCCGATCCTTTATCCTCCGCCGCCCTTCTGGAAGCAATTCATTTTAAAAGCGGTATACCTTCACCTGCTCACCCTTCTTCAGCCCCTCCTGATTCATATCAATCAGAACGTAGCCGTCTGCCTCTGCCATCGTCGAAATCAAACCTGATTTTCCAAATACCGGTTCTGCCTCCAGCCCCTGCGGAGCCATCTGAAGCTTTACCAGCAGGCAGGTTGTTTTTCCGGGTGCACCCGCCAGGTTCGTTGTCATAAAGGCTTCTAACGGAGGTTGATCCGGCTGACCGGTTACCTGCTTCCAGAGCCACACAAATAATAAGTGGAAAACGGCAAGCGCTGCTGCCGGATGCCCAGGAAGTCCTCCTAACAGCGTATGTTTCTCTTTATCATATCCCAGAATCGTCGGTTTTCCCGGTTTCAGTGCCAGCCCATGGGTAAATACTCCCTCCTTGGAGATGCGGTTTAATATCTCCATAGTCATATCTTTCTTTCCCTGGGAACTTCCTCCGGAGATCAGAATCAAATCACAGGCTTTGACCGCCTCCCTGATTTTCTCCTCTAAAAGCACTTCTTCATCCTTCACTGCCTCTGCCGAAACAAGCTCCAGACCTGTCTTCTTCACATAACATGACAGCGCCCATGTATTAATATCCCGCACCTGCCCCGGTCCAGGAACCTGATCGATCCTAACCAGTTCGTCGCCCGTCGATAGAACCGCCACCTTCCACGGTTTAAAAACCGGCACCTGCACCACGCCAAGCGCTGCCAACGTTCCCGCCTGCGCCGGGCCAATCCGGGTTCCCACTTTAAGGACTATATCCCCGGTTTTTACATCTTCTCCCGGAAGCACGATGCATTTTCCATACGGAACATTTTCATACAGGGCAACCTCATCTGTTCCGAACCGTTCACTGTATTCTACCATCACCATGGCATCTGCCCCTTCCGGAACCATGCCGCCGGTCGGTACATAGGCACAGGTACCCGGTTCAATCTTTGATACCGCCGGATGTCCTATCTCTACTTCTTCCAGCACCTTCAGAAAAACCGGGATACTTTCTGTTGCGCCCGCCGTGTCCTTTGAACAGACTGCATACCCATCTACACTGGAACGGCGGAATGCAGGAATCATTTCCTCAGAGACAATATCTTCTGCTAAAATGCAGCCAGATGCATCTGCAAGCGCAACCCGCTCCGTCTCTGGCAGGCACTCTTTTGCCGCTTCAAGCAGACGTTCCCGCGCCTGCGCCAGCGTATCAACTTTCAATAACTTCATAGTTCCTCCCTTGCGGCATGATTCTTCTTCGCGAAGGTATGCATCCACGCGAAGTGCTTTGGATTCATAGACCGCCTCTCCGAATGAAACAAAAAAAACGAATACAGAAAACCTTCCGCTCTCTGTATCCGTTCCTGATGATGCAGTCTGCCTCTTATGGCTTTCTGCTGATATGCACTTATCTACATCAGGCTTTGCTTGGGCTAGCGGAATTTACTGCTCTTTTCCAGAACTTCCGGGGCTTCATCCCGATCTTCCGAGAGCTATTCCTTTCCAATGCATCGTCTGATGCGGGGAGGCACCCGCGTTTCCCCGGATACCCATTGGCTTTTCTTCCATCCTGTCAATCGGTTCACAGCTTAGGCAGAAAAGCTCGAAATCAACTCTGTATAACTGCCGCTCTCGTGCGACAATTCTCTTTCTCATGATTTTCTACCAGAAATTATACCACATTTTCACAAACTGTGTCAATCATCCCAAGCAAAACTCTTTTCATTTTTTTCACATCCAGCGCAATTATCTCGCATTTTTATTCATATTTCTAAACTTTTTTCATTTTCACGATATGAAACCTCTGTATCTGCCAGATATCGGCGTATGGACGGGTGAGACGGGTGAAGAAGGATTTCTTCCGGTGTTCCAGACACCAGAACATTCCCCTGCTCCATAAAATGTACCTGGTCACAAATCTTGCGGACATGCACCAGCTGATGGCTGATTAGCAGCCATGTCATCTTATTTTTCGTCTGCTGCTCCCGCATCAGCTGTTCAAACAATTCTGTACTGTCAGGATCCAGGTTGGAAAGCGTTTCATCAACAATCACAAACGCAGGGTCAAATACCAGCGCCCTGATAAATGATAATTTCTGCTGTTCTCCGCTGCTCAGGGAACGAGCATACTGATTTTTTTTCTGCAAAAGCCCACATCGTTCCAGCCAGGCATCCATCTTCGCCTCATCTGGGCGGATTCCCCGTATTTTCAGCGGATAGATCAGGTTCTGATACACCGTATCATGCAAAAGATACGGTCTCTGTGTTGTCATCGTAATATCCCGGGGTGTCAGTCCCTCGTAATCAATCCTCCCACCATCCGGAACCAATATCCCCTGTATCAGCTTGGAAAGAGTTGTTTTTCCGCAGCCATTGGTTCCTATCAGACCATGGACCTTCCCGCTCTCCAGATACAGTTCCTCGATTTGAAGCGTAAACTGATCTATCTTCTTTTGCAGTTTAGAGATTTTCATCCGGTGTCTCCTCCTGTCTGAAATGTTCTGCCAATGTCTGTACCGCAAATGCCAGAAGCATCAGGATCACTCCCAAAAATACCCCTTCATAATAATCGCCTGCACCTTTCAGGGTTGAAATCGCAGTTGTCATTGTCCGGGTGCTGTTTTTTATATTTCCACCTACCAGAAAGACCGCCCCGACCTCACTGATGGAACGCCCATATCCAGACACAACCGCAAAATAAATTTCATTTTTCATTTCACGCAGCAGAAGCCGCGCGGTCTGATGCCGGTCAGCTCCCATCGTCCTGGCAAACGCCCGGATCGAAGGCGCCGTGCGGACCGCATATGAATATACCATTCCACAGACGATCGGAGTGATGATCAGAACCTGGGCTGCCACCATTCCTTTGATCGTAAATACCCATCGAAGCGCCCCAAACGGACCTTTTTTTCTCAAAAGCATATATGTGAGCAGTCCGATGACGACCGGAGGTGCTCCCATCAAGGTCCGGTTCACGCGGACTACCAGCTTTTTTCCTGGAAATTTCGTCTGCTCCAGCACAAGTCCCAGAAAAATTCCAAGCATGGACGCAATCAAGGTTGACCAGAAAGACATCACCAGCGTTACCCGGATAGAATCTATCACTCCGACCGTACCAAAAAATTTTGAAAACAGGTTTCCCATATTTTTTCTCCCAGCATATCCACTGAAACACCTTATGTTCTGCAGGCGTTCTCATTTTCTCAATTCTTAATGACAGAAAACCGGAAAAAGTGCATCCTCCCTTCTCCGGTTTCCTGTTTATACATTATAAATTCTGCAAGGTTCAACTGCCTGCTTTATTCGTTTAAATACGCTAATCCCTGCACTGCCGCATATCATCCGGCAGTATTCTATTTCTGCTCTGCATTCGGGAAGAATAACGGCTCGCCGTACTCCTTTACGCCGTATTCACCGATCAGCGTCTGGATTTCCGGAGAACAGATCCACTTGATAAACGTATTCGCTGCCTCGTTGTTGACATCCGGATATTTCTCCGGATTTACTGCGATAACGCCGTACTGGTTTAAAAGTTCCTTGCTGCCTTCACATACAATATCCATATCCGGGAAATCTGCCTTCTTGGCAAGCCAGGTACCACGGTCAGACAGGCAGTAGCCGCCTTTTTCATCTGCCATCGCCAGTGTATCAGCCATTCCAGCGCCTGCCGATACATAGTTTGGATTGCTCTCATAATCTGTAATTCCCAGCTTCTCCCAGATTCCGGTCTCCTTGTTATGGGTACCAGAGTTGTCTCCACGGGACACAAATGTCAGCTGCTCGTCCATGATCTGTTTAAATGCAGCGTTGATATCATCCGTCTTTGCAATCGGACCATCCTTCGGTCCTACGATCACGAAATCATTATACATAACCTGGAAGCGCTCTACACCGTAGCCGCTCTCCACGAATTCTTCTTCTTTTGCTTTGGAATGAACCAGTATCACATCGACTTCACCATCTTTTGCTTTCTGAATCGCATCACCGGTTCCTACTGCCGTCCACTGTAAGTCAATACCTGTATCCTCTAAAAAGATTGGCTTTAAGTAATCCAGAAGACCCGTATTATCGGTACTGGTCGTCGTTGCCATCAGAAGCGTCTCTCCGGATGCTTCCTTGGTCTCCTCTGCACTGCTTTCCTCAGCAGCCTCTGCGGTTGTCTCTGCGGCGCTTTCCGCCTCCGTCGTCTCTTTTGCACTTCCAGAGCAGGCTGTCATAGACAATGCTGTCATAGCCGCCATTGCTAATGCAATGATTCTGTTTGTCTTCTTCATAAAATTGTTCTTCTCCCTTCTTTTGTTTAAGAATACTCTGAAAAACATTTCATCGGAACGAGACTCTGGCAGAGGATGCGCCGCCTTT
Organism: Clostridium sp. AF29-8BH; assembly: GCF_003478145.1. Lineage (NCBI taxonomy): Bacteria > Bacillati > Bacillota > Clostridia > Eubacteriales > Clostridiaceae > Clostridium > Clostridium sp. AF29-8BH. Next base: position 68,064 of record NZ_QUEL01000006.1, read on the forward strand.
TACCAGCTGCCTTTCTTCCTGATAAGCAGCAGGTCCTACTTCTCTTTCCAATGCATTTCTTTCCAAATGCGGGAGGCATCCGGGTTTCCCCTGATACCCATTGGCTGTGAACCCTGACAATATACTGTGTTAGGTTTTTCAGCTCGAAATATAGTTTTCCTGGCTTCTGCTGTCCGGGTTTTTCTAATACTTCCCGAAACATCCTTATACATTTTTACTATACCATGTCAAAATTCTTCTTGTCAACCGGGCAACTTTCACATGAGCGAAATTTTTTCATTTTTTCAAGCTTCTTATTTATTTTGTCTTTTGTTTTCTACTGCTCTTTTCTACTGTTATTCTGGATTTTTAGTCTTTTTTCACTTCTATCTTGATTTTCCCTTTTCATATTTGTGCGATGCTCTTTTAACTGTGCTTAATTTTTTGTTTTTGTTTTATATTTATGAATATTCAAATCATTTTATCTTTTCTACAATTTTCACTTTCTTTTCATGCATAATATCCTCACTTTTGCCGATTGTAAGCCCCCATTTTCTATGATATCTTATATGTTATATTAATTTTCTTTTATAGTCATTCCGCATTCCGCTTGTTTCAGCGTGATCGGATGATTATTTTTTAGATTCGTCTGTTAAAAATTAAATTAATACATTTTTTTCAATTTACTCTTGTATTCTTGAGTTGGTTGTAGTATTATAGACTCAGAACTAGAACACAGTCTAGTTTTTGCAAAGGAGGGGGAAAGGATGGCAGAAACTCCTTACATATTTAACATCCAGAAATTTTCAACGCACGACGGCGATGGTGTCCGCACCACGATTTTCTTCAAGGGATGTCCCTTACACTGTATGTGGTGCCACAACCCGGAGAGTCAGCATTATTATAAGGAACTGATTTTTCATCGGCACAAATGTACCGCCTGTGGTCGATGCGTTGCAAAATGTAAACAGGGAGCCAATTCCATCGTAGACGGCAAGATTGTATTTGACCGTTCCAAGTGTACCGCCTGCGGCGTCTGTACCGACTGGTGCATCACAGAGGCCCGGGAGTTAGCCGGTAAGGAATACACGGTAGATGCACTTGTCAAGGAAGCGATGAAGGACAAAATCTTCTATGAACAATCCGGCGGCGGTGTAACACTCTCCGGCGGTGAAGTTATGGCTTCCCAGCATATGGACTATGTGGAAGAGGTCTGTCGCAAGCTCCACGAGAACGGTGTCAGCGTTTTCATCGACACCAGCGGCTACACAGACTATGAGAATCTGAAGCGGATTCTTCCTTATGTAGATGTTTTTCTCTACGACATCAAAGTGATGGATCCGGAAGACCACAAGAAGTATATTGGCGTTGACAATTCACTGATTCTAGAGAACTTAAAGAAATTAAGTGATGAAGGCGCAGGTCTTTATATCCGGCTTCCGATTATCCAGCAGGTCAACGCAACCGATGAACACATTGAAAGTGTCATCCATTTCCTGAAAGAAAACAATATTCACGCACGTCAGGTAAACCTTTTACCTTATCATGACATCGGAAAGGGTAAATACGCCAGCCTCGACATGGAGTACCATGATGATGAGATGAGCGTACCGGTGTCCGAGCTTATGGAACACTTTAAGTCCATGTTCGAAGAACAGGGATTCAACAAAGTCAATATAGGAGGATGATTTAAATGGCAGAAAAAATGGATACTTCATTCGTAATCAACACACCAGAAGGTCTGTTAAAAGACAACGACCGCGGATGTACCGAAAGAATTAAAAGACTGAGAAGACTCAGCCATTCTACCCAGCCGCATCTGGATCTGGAAAGAGCCAAAATTGAAACCGATGTTTACAAAGAGTACGAAGGTTCCGTATCCGTACCGGTTTTAAGAGCTCTCGTTCTGAAAGAGTACTTCTCCAAGAAAACTCTTTACTTAGGCGATGATGAGCTGTTAGTTGGTGAGAAGGGTAAAGACCCTCAGTGTTCACCGACTTTCCCGGAGCTGTGCTGTCATACCATCGAAGATATGCACATTATGAATGATCGTAAACTGGTTAACTTCACCGTTACCGAAGACGATCTGAAGCTTCAGGAAGAAGAGATCATTCCGTACTGGAAGAACCGTGCAGTCAGAGAGCATCTCTTAAAAGCTATGACCCAGGAATGGAGAGACTGCTATGAGGTTGGTATGTTTACCGAGTTCATGGAGCAGCGTGGACCGGGTCATACAGCCGGCGGCAAGAACTTCTACATCAAGGGCTACGGCGACTACAAGAAAGAGATCGAGGAGGCTATCAAAGATCTTGACTACTTCAATGATCCGGAAGCTTATGACAAAGAGCAGGAACTTCGCGCTATGGATATCTGCTGCGATGCTATCATTATCTTAGGTAAGAGATATCACGATCTGGCTCTTGAGAAAGCTGCTGAGGAGAAGGATCCGGTCAGAAAAGCAGAGCTTGAGCAGATTGCAGCTAACTGTGCGGTTGTTCCGGAGCACAAACCTGAGACCTACTGGCAGGCACTTCAGATGTACTGGTTTACACACCTTGGTGTTACAACCGAGTTAAACCCGTGGGATGCATTTACACCGGGTCGTCTGGATCAGCATCTGATTCCGTTCTATGAGAAAGATACCGCTGCAGGTACTCTGGATGATACAAGAGCTCTTGAGCTTCTTGAGTGCCTCTGGGTTAAACTGTTCAACTCTCCGGCTCCGGTTAAGGTTGGCGTAACCTTAAAAGAGTCCGGTACATACGTAGACTTCGCAAACATCAACTCCGGCGGTGTGAAGGAAGATGGTACTGATGCAGTTAACGCTGTTTCTTACTTAATCCTTGACTGTATGGAAGATATGAGACAGAACCAGCCGAACTCCAACGTTCAGATTTCCAAGGTTACTCCGGATAAGTTCTTAAAGAGAGCTTGCGAGATCGCTCGTCAGGGCTGGGGCCAGCCGGCATTCTACAATACCGATGAGCTGATTCAGGAGCTGGTAAATCAGGGCAAATCTCTGGTAGATGCAAGAAACGCTGGATGCTCCGGATGTGTTGAGACAGGTGCTTGGGGAACCGAGGCTTACTGGCTGACCGGTTACTTAAACATCCCGAAGTGCTTACAGCTCGCTCTGTATGATGGCTACGATGTAATGTTCAAAAAACAGATCGGACCGCACACCGGCAAGGCAGAAGACTTTAAATCCTATGACGAACTGTGGAACGCATTCAAGACACAGCTTGAGTACATCATCGATGTTAAGATGCGCGGCAACCTGGTTATCGAGAGAATTTACGCAGAAATGATGCCGGCTCCGTTCCTTTCCATCTGTACCGATGACTGTATCAAGAAAGGTAAAGACTACAACGCTGGCGGTGCAAGATACAACACAAGCTATATCCAGGGTGTTGGTATCGGAACCATTTCCGATGCACTTTCCGCTATCAAGTTCAACGTATTTGACAATCAGAAGTTTACCATGAAAGAACTCATCGACGCTATGAACGACGACTTCAAGGGTCATGAGGATATCCTGAACCTGGTTAAGAATAAGACTCCGAAATACGGCAACGATGATGATTATGCAGATGACATCATGGTAAGCGTATTCAACGAGTACAAAGATTATATCACCGGCAGACCTACCACCAGAGGCGGTGTATATCATGTAGATATGCTTCCGACCACCTGCCACGTATACTTCGGTGATGTTATGATCGCAAGCCCGAACGGACGTCTGGCACATATCCCGCTGTCTGAGGGTATCTCTCCGGAGAAGGGTGCAGATATTAACGGACCGACCGCAGTTGTTAAATCCTGCTCCAAGATGAATCACTGTGAGACCGGTGGTACTCTGCTGAACCAGAAGTTTACTCCGGCTGCTATCGCAGGCGAGAAGGGTATTGACAACCTGGCTGCTCTGATTCGTTCCTACTTCGCTATGAACGGACATCATATGCAGTTCAACGTTATCGACCGCCAGACTCTGATTGAAGCTCAGAAGAACCCGGAGGAATACAAAGAACTGATCGTCCGCGTAGCCGGATACAGTGACTACTTCCGTAACCTGGATAAACCGCTTCAGAACGAGATCATTGAGAGAACCGAGCAGAGCTTTGGAGGCTGTGGCTGCTGTTAATTGCTCGCAACCGTTTGACAACTCTAAAAGTCTTCATTGCATCATATGAATGCCTTCTATGAAAATGATATAGCCCCAAAAGGGCAGAAAGCCCCGGCAGCGAAACTGCCGGGGCTTTCTTATTTCTTTCTTTTTCTATCTATCTTCCCATTCTTATCGCAATATCCGATTCCTTACTGTACTTCCTGTCCAGCTCTACTCTGCTATCATTTTTGACCTTCTCAGACAAATAACCGCCAGGGCAACTGCCAGTCCGCCTGACAGCACCTTGCTGATCATATAGGCTGTTACCCAGTTTCCCGGTATCAGGGATGCTACGAAGGTCATCTGACCGCCTACCACATAGGCACCTGCAACAGAGAAAGCGGCATTTAATACTTTTCCTCGCTTATCCATCTTGGAAAACAATGGCAGCATCGCAAGGCTCTGTATAAAGGAAAGGAACAGTCCGACAACTGCCTCCTCATTGATACCCAAGGCCGCTCCGATACGCTGGATCGGCTTTTGGAGACGTTTTAACGCCACCTGCGACAGCACCAGACCGCCGCACGCTGCGATGACCATCCGGAGTACCATAAAAAGCATTTCCTCAATCAAGGCATCCTCGACAACCGCATACTTCGGCATGAAAATTCCAAAGACTGCCACACCAAACAGGAGAAAACTAAAAATACGGATCGCATTTCCGAGGAAAATCATGATCTTCATCGTCAGCGCCGGAACCAGCACAAATGCCGCAATCAGCACCATGCACAGCACCAGCACCGGGATCATATTAAAAAAGAGCTGACGGACAGGCAGACCCAGCATCAGACCTCCGACCGCCAGACCAGACGGTATGGCAATCAGCCCGAAGATGAATCCCCGCATCAGCTCTCCTATTTCATCTTTTCGAACGGCTGCCAGAAAGACCGGCAACTGGTATCCGACCGTCATTCCCAGACTGCCTGCTACCATCGCACCGGTAAATGCCGCCAGCGCCGGTGTCGCCGCCAGCTTCTGTGCCATGCCAAGCGCCCCCATATCCGGCGCCAGAAGGCAGCTTGGAATGAGCGCCGGATCAAATGGCATATGCTTTGCCGCCTCCGCAATCGCTTCCGCATGCGTCTGCACATATGTAACTCCGATCGCATAAAATCCGACCGTGGACATCGCCAGACCGCCCATCGTGGCAAGCCCCTTTTCAAAGTTCGGCATCAGCCCCAGCTTTCCTCCCAGTATCTCATCCAAAAGCCCGGCTGCCGCAAATACAAGCATGATCGCAATGAATATGTTCATAAGACCTACCTCCCAGCTTTTCCCTATTTCTCTATTCCCCTGTTTTCACTTATTTTCCCTCTATCAGACACATTTCTCTGTCAATCACAATTCTTTTTTACCTCGCCAGCAGCTGTATCAGCACGCCCCCGATCGTCAGCATCAGTGCTCCGCAGGAACGCGTCACAATCTGTGCAAATGGAAGCAGTTCCATCCGTTTCGAACTGCTGAGCACCGCCACATTTCCGGAACCGCCCATGTTCGTCGTACACATCCCCGCTGCGATCGATGATTCCAGCGGATAAAATCCCATCTTGATGCCGATCAATCCGGCGGTCAGTGTGATCGCCCCGACAATCAGCACGACACTGAGCAGATAAAACGGAGTGATCGTGTGTAAAATCGTCTTTAAATCAATCAGCGTCGCCCCGATTCCGGTCAGCGCCGCCGCTGTCCAGCTGTGGATCGCGAACTGTCCCCACTCTCTCGCCGCGTCCTCCAGGCGCTCCGAAAGGATTCCCGTTCCCTTCACAATCACAACTGCTACAATCATCCACGCATACGTCGGTACAATCGAAATAAAATGATGGCAGAGCGCCCCCAGTTCATAAAATGCCATTGAAATAAAAAGCCCCGTACATAAGAGTGCGAAGGTCGGTTTCATCGGAGGCTGTTTCTTCACTTCGTGACCGTCATTGACAAGGCAGCCATTTCCGGTCAGGGATGGCTTTCGCTCGCCGATATTATTGGCTAAGCCGCCAAAAATGATCGCCACGCAATTTCCCAGCACCGTCGCCGGTGCGATCCGCGTCAGGATCTGTCCGGCGTCCGTCCCCAGAACCGACGAATACATTGCCGACAGAGGCACTGCTCCCGCCGTCATGCCGCCGCTCGTCATCGGAATACCGATATACAGGATGCCTTCCAGAAAACTATCCCCCATCACCATACCGAGCAGACCTGAAAGTATCACGCCGACTGCCAGCGATATGACAGCTGTCGGAAGCAGTTTCACCGTTGCGCGGATCAGAAGCCCGCGGTCGATATTGAAAAGACTTCCTGTGATCAGCGCTGAGATATAGAAGACCAGAAATCCTTCTTTGTTGACAAAATTGTCCAGGATCTCATGCGTCTGCTCCGGAATCAGCCCCAGCGCCTGGATGACCGCCGCCCCCAGAATACAGATGACCGAGCCGCCCAGGTACGTTTTCACAACCGGTGTATGATTTCCCAAAAAATTGAGTCCCTCGCCCAGCACCATCAGCGCAATCATGCCGCCGACCAAGCCTGCCGGAAGACAGTCCATATACATACAGACCACCACCAGCGCCAGGATGCCTAGATACAGAGGGATGGAAAAACCAGCGATCGTATTAGCTTTGCCAGATATTTCTTTCCTCTCTTGCTGCATTTTTCATTTCACCTCTGAGTATTAATTTCTTCCACAACACTTCTTATATTTCTTCCCAGATCCGCAAGGACACGGATCATTCGGATAAATCTTCTCCACCTTTTTCGCGGTTACCGGTGCTGGCTGGGACATTTCCGGCACCATCGCCGGCATGCCGCCGATCATACCTCTCTCACTTAATTCCCACGGTTTATTTCCGCGGTTTTCTTTTGTTCTCGTATTGTTGAACGCATCCATGAGAAGTCTTAAAAATTCGCCCATCTGCTGCTCGCTCTGGAAGACAATCCCTTCTTCATGCATCTTATTCATCAGTTCTGCCGGTGATTTTCCTTCATAACTGCTGGTCCACGTCTCAAAGCACCATCTAGCCGCTTTCTCATACGGCACATCCAATTTTTTTATGAAATAGGACTCCAGCTCCTTATAAGCCAGCGCACCTGCCTCATACCCTTTCTGACAGATTTCATCCAACTGCTGTGCAGACGGAATATAGAATTTTTTATTCTGCTGCTGTTTCAACAAAGCAGTGAATCCATCCCCCTCAAAAACTGGAAGATGTACATACAAGCCCCTCTCGGAATAAAGCGGATTCTCTTTCGGCAGGTCCTGCATTCCCAGTTTCTCCATCGGGAAAATGCAGGATTCTGTGATGTCCTCCGGCATTTCCTCCAGCATCCCGATCATTTCTTCGATCGTGCCTTTCACCTTCAATTTGTACAGTTCATACAAAATTTCCAGCGGCGCAATCTCATAATAATCGATAAAGAAGCTGATACACTTCATCAGCCAGCCTTTTTTGCTCTGAACCGCCCGGAATGCCTCATCGTCAATCCCGCTAAAACCCTGTGCAATCTCTTCAAAGACAGTAAAGCAGTCACTCACTTCCTCAAAACTTCCAAGTACGTATTTATATAACTGCATTCCATCCATAATCTCTTCTGCAGAAATTTTCTGTGGCTCGGTACAGGCTTTGCAAAAAAGCACCATCTGCTCTTTCGTCAGGCATGAAAGTCTGCCCCGGAGTGCCTCTTTTGTCGTTAAATATTCTACAATTCGGTCAATCAGGTCATCCTTTTTAAGCCGGGAACAGTTCTTTAACTCGTAGCTTCTTGCTTCGTTTAATAAGTCTTCTTTGGTCCATTCTTTTAAATATTCTCTTAATAACATACAATTTCCTTTTCTCATCCTACATCGTTTCATGCTTCTCTTCATATTTTTTTATTATACTTTTAAATGCACATGGATTGCAAGATATATCGTTACATATTTCTGCTTCGCGCGAGTGCGCATCATTGGCATTACACAAAAATACAGCCTGTCTCCAAGCTTTTCAGGAAACAGACTGTATCAATTAAGGATTATGGTAAATAAAGGATTGTCGTAACTGTTCAGTAGGTCTGCGCATTTACTGCGCTGACCGTACGAAAACATGGGCCAGCAGGCAAAAATCCCATTGCCGCAGGCAATTTTTAATGGATTTTTGCGCGTGACTGTGAAGGTACTGAACAGTTACGGATTGTCTATATTTTACAGAAATACTGCCAGCTCTTCTAGCGGCTTGCGATCTGCATGCAGCCTGGACGGATGAGCTGTCTCTGCCGGATATCCAAGCGGCAGATAGGCCGTCGGCTGTAATCCCTTCATCTCTGGGAACTGCTCCAGCAATTTTTCTGGATTAAACATACCAACATACGTTGTTCCCAGTCCCAGTTCTGCTGCCTGCAGCATCATCTGGGAAACCGCCAATGTCACATCGATCTCTCCATGATTTTTCCCGTCCTCTTCCCTTTTCCAGGAAATCTCTGGATCATAGGCTGCTACAATCACAACCGGCGAATGAAAATGACACGCCGTACATGCATCCGCTTTCGCCAGAGCCTCCTCACTCTGCATCACGAAAAAGCGCTGTGGCTGTAAGTTATGTGCCGTCGGGGCTTTGCGTCCCGCCTCCAGCACTTTCTGTAATTTTTCTGCCTCAACCGGACGGCTGTCAAATTTACGAAGTGAATAACGTGCATCACATAATTCTTCAAATTTCATAGTAATCAAAACTCTCCTTTGTATTGCGACTAATAACTACGAATCCGATCCGAATCCTCTTCTCCCGTTTTCTCGATCTTCCGGATCTCCACCACATAGCTGCTCTTATCGTTGACCTTCACTTCCACCTGATCACCCACATGGTGTCCTTCGATCGCTTTTCCGAGCGGCGACTCGATGCTGATCCGGTTTTCCAGGGAATTGCCCCGGATGCTCGTTACCAGACGGTATACTTCTTCCTCGTCGTCATCCTCAAAATACAGGGTAACCGTATCATTCATTCCGACCTCATCCGGGCGGGATTCTTCCGATACGATCTTAGCGTGCTTCAGCATATTTTCCAGATAGCGAATACGGCTTTCATTCCGGTTCTTATCCTTCTTAGCAGCATAATATTCGAAGTTTTCGCTCAAGTCACCCTGTGCGCGCGCCTCCTTGACCGCCTCGATCGCCTCTTTGCGGACCACCAGCTTCCGATGGTCGATCTCTTCCTGAATCTTCTTTACATCACTTTCTGTCAGCTGCTCTCTCATGTCTTACTCTGCCAGTCCCTTTTTTTCTATCATTTCTACAACCTGTGCTACATATTTTCCGCAGATTTCATCCGTCGGTGCCTCGACCATCACGCGGATCAGCGGCTCCGTACCACTCGGACGAACTAAGATTCGACCGGTATCGCCCAAGGCATCCGATACCTTCTGAACCTCCGCCTGCACGTCGCGGTCTGCCTGCGCCGCCTCTTTATCCTTGACTCTGACATTTTTCAGAACCTGAGGATAAATCTGCACCTCATCAGCCAGCTTTGCAAGTGTCTCTTTCTTCTCCAGAATCACTTCCATCAGCTTTAATGATGTTAAAATGCCATCTCCGGTCGTCGCGTGCTTGCTGAAAATGATATGGCCCGACTGCTCGCCTCCCAGGCAGTGACCGTTCTGGGACATATTTTCATAGACATACTTATCGCCAACCGCCGTCTTCTCATAAGAAATACCCTCGCGCTCAAATGCCTTATAAAGACCGAAGTTCGACATAACCGTGGTGACAACCGTATTGTTGACCAGCGTGCCCTGTTCTTTCATGTATTTTCCACATACATAGAGGATCTTGTCGCCATCTACCAGCTTGCCCTCACTGTCCACTGCCAGGCAGCGGTCCGCATCTCCATCATAAGCAAATCCAACATCCAGATGATTTTCAACCACATATTTCTGCAGTCCCTCGATGTGGGTGGAACCGCAATTTGTATTGATATTCAGACCATCCGGCGTGTTGTTGATGACATGTGTCTCCGCGCCCAGTGCGTCGAATACGTTTTTCGCAATCGCGGAAGCGCTTCCGTTTGCACAGTCAAGACCTACCCGCATATTTTTGAAAGACCGTGTTGCCAGGGAAATCAGATAACCGATATAGCGGTTGCGTCCCGCCGCATAGTCAACGGTGCGTCCGATCGCATCGCGCTTGGCAAATGGAATTTCGCCCATCTCGCCATCCAGATACGACTCAATCTTCTCGATCGTCTCCTCCTCCAGTTTCTCGCCGCGTCCATTGATGACCTTGATTCCGTTGTCATAGTATGGATTGTGGCTTGCGGAGATCATGATACCGCAGTCAAACTCCTCGGTGCGTACAACATACGATACACTCGGAGTAGTTGTCACGTGAAGCAGATAGACATCTGCGCCGGAAGCGGTCAGTCCCGATACCAGCGAATACTCAAACATATAGCTGCTGCGTCTCGTATCCTTGCCGATCACGACCCGGCAGCGATCTGCTTTCGTCTTCTGTCCATAGTACCAGCCCAGGAAACGACCTACTTTATAGGCGTCCTCCACGGTCAGCGTCACATTTGCCTCGCCGCGGAATCCGTCTGTTCCAAAATATTTACCCATTTTGAGAGTTCCTCCTACATCATCAAATACAGAGTCCAAAGGTCATGTACATTTATGGAAATCCCCCACTAACATACATGACCTTCTACGATTTTGATTCCAACCTGAAGAAAATCCTGCAGCCAACGGCGCTTCACACTTTCTGCCGTTGCTGCTTTCTATGTCTGATTGCACATTTTTTACTGAATTTCTTTCAGATAGCGACCTACCGCATCCTGCCAGGACGGAAGGCGCTCAAATCCGTTGTCCGAAAGTTTTTCTTTGCTGATCCGGCTGTTCATCGGGCGTTTTGCCTGACCCGGATAAGCAGCTGTATACTCAGCAGTGCTGACCGGCGTCACCTTGACGTCCATGCCCGCCTGCTTAAAGATCTCAACTGCAAATTCATACCAGCTGCAAAGTCCCTCATTCGTCGCATGGTAACGACCATATTTATCACTCTGAATCATATCAACCAGCAGACGCGCCAGATCGTATGTGTAAGTCGGGGAACCGATCTGATCATCCACAACACTGACTGCCCCGCGCTCTTTGCCAACGCGCAGCATCGTCTTGATGAAGTTCTTGCCGTTCACGCCAAATACCCACGCGATACGGACGATGAAAAACTTCTTTACCAGCTCCTCAACTGCCAGCTCGCCCTCATACTTCGACTGACCGTAGGCGTTGAGTGGTTCCCGGTGGTCATCCGGCTCCCACGGGCGGGTGCCCTGACCGTTGAATACATAATCGGTACTGATGTACATCATTTTGATGTCCAGACCTTTGCAGACCTCAGCGATATTTCTCGTTCCATCTGCATTGACTTTACGGCAGAGTTCCATATTCTGTTCCGCTGCGTCTACTGCAGTATATGCAGCGCAGTGGATCACTGCATCCGGCTTTGCCTCGGTGATCACGCGGCGGCATGCCTCTGCATCGGTAATATCCATCTCATCGACATCCACACCGATGCCAGTAAGACCCTGTTTTTTCAGCTCATTCATCACGTCATAGCCAAGCTGGCCTTTAACGCCTGTCACTAATACTCTCATTATAATCTATCTCCATACATTTTTTCGAAGTACTGGCTGTACTCACCGCTTAAAATGTGTTTCCACCAGTCCTGATTGTTCAGATACCAGTCGATCGTCTGACGAATGCCGGTGTCAAAATTGTATTTCGGCTTCCAGCCAAGCTCCGTCTCGATCTTGGTCGGATCGATCGCATAACGGCGGTCATGACCCGGACGATCCTTGACGTAACGGATCAGGCTTTCCGGCTTGTCCAGCGCTTTCAGGATGGTTTTAACAACCTCCAGGTTGGTCCTCTCATTATGTCCGCCGATGTTGTAAATCTCACCGACGCGTCCCTTGTGGAGAATCAGATCGATCGCCTCACAATGATCGGATACGTGCAGCCAGTCGCGGACGTTCGCGCCGTCGCCGTATACCGGAAGTTCCTCGTCTGCCAGCGCACGGCTGATCATCAGCGGAATCAGCTTCTCCGGAAAATGATATGGACCGTAGTTGTTGGAGCAGCGGGATACTGTCACCGGAAGTCCGTAGGTTCTATGGTATGCCAGTACAAACAGATCCGCACTCGCCTTGGAAGAAGAGTACGGGCTGGAGGTATGAAGCGGGGTTGTCTCCGTGAAGAAGAGATCCGGGCGGTCTAACGGCAGATCGCCGTATACCTCATCGGTCGATACCTGATGATAACGTTTAATTCCATAGGTGCGGCAGGCATCCAGCAGGGTGGTTGTTCCCATGACATTGGTACGGACAAATGCCTCCGGGTCCGTGATGGAACGGTCTACATGGCTCTCTGCTGCAAAGTTTACTACGATGTCCGGCTTTTCTTCCTCGAAGAGTTTAAACACGAAGTCGCGGTCTGCGATATCGCCGTGTACAAATTTGTAATTTGGTTTGTTTTCAACCGGTTTCAGTGTCTCTAAGTTACCCGCATAGGTCAGAAGATCCAGATTGATGATCTGATACTCCGGGTATTTATTTACCATATGGTGTACGAAGTTTCCGCCGATGAATCCGGCTCCGCCTGTCACGATAATCTTCATTGTTTTAACTCCTTTTAATTCTGATGTATTTTATCAACATATTTCCCATCCAGTACGTCTTTCAGATATTTGCCATACTGGTTTTTCTTGTATACCTCGTATGCCTCCAGCACTTCTTCCTTGCTGATCCAGCCGTTTAAGTACGCAATCTCCTCCAGGCACGCGATCTTGCGGTGCTGGTGGGTCTCTACTGTCTTAACGAAATTGGTTGCCTCAACTAAGGACTCATGTGTACCGGTATCGAGCCAGGTAAAGCCCTGTCCCAGAAGAATGACATCCAGATCGCCATTTTCCAGATAGATACGGTTCAAATCGGTGATCTCAAGCTCGCCTCTGGCAGACGGTTTTAACTGTTTCGCATACTCTACTACCCGGTTGTCATAGAAATACAGACCCGTTACACAGTAATTGGACTTCGGTTTCTCCGGCTTCTCCTCGATGGAGATCGCCTTGCCCTGATCGTCAAATTCTACGATACCGAAGCGCTCCGGATCATCGACATAGTAGCCGAATACAGTCGCGCCCTCTTTCTTGGCAGAGGCAGCACGCAGGCGTTTCACAAGTCCCTGACCCTGGAAAATATTGTCCCCCAGAATCATCGCTACGGAATCATCCCCGATGAACTCCTCGCCGATGATAAATGCCTGTGCCAGTCCATCCGGACTTGGCTGCACGGCATAGCTTAAATGTAAACCAAACTGATGTCCATCGCCCAACAATTCCTTAAAACGCGGTGTGTCATCCGGTGTCGAAATAATCAGAATATCCCGGATTCCCGCGTTCATCAGAACGGAGATCGGATAGTAAATCATCGGTTTGTCATAAATCGGAAGCAGCTGTTTGGAAGTTACGCGTGTCAGCGGGTAAAGGCGTGTGCCTGAACCGCCTGCTAAAACGATACCCTTCATATCTTGTTCTCCTCATATGTTTTATTTTCACGCCTCTTTTCTAAAAAAAGGCAGATCTCATCACTATAAGTAATATACCACATTTGCCTGCTGCTTGCAAATTTATTTGCCTTACACTTCTTCTATGTTTACACATAATTTTCCCTCTACTGTTCTTGCATTCCACAACCCATGAGCATCATTCATCCACTGCATACACAATCGTCCGCGCATCCGCAAATTCATAACTGCATGTCACAAAGGAATACAAGTGGGAAACCTCCTCGTCTGGCAGTTCGCGAAACCGGCATCCCTCCGTCATTTCTTCTATATAAGGATGCATCTCCGACCGATCCGCAAATTCCGTCCTACGCCGTTCCCCCTGACTGCCCGCAGTGAGCGCTGCAATCAGACGGAGTGTCCGCCTTTTCCCATCTGGGAAATAGAGGTAAGCAGTCCGATGCTTCTGGAAGAAATCTTCGTCTTTCAGGCGGACCAGCTCGGAAAACCGGCTTCCGTCCTTCATATGATGCCCGTAAAAGATCGAATGAAAATCCGACGCATCCGGTGCACTCTCGCAGTCCAGAAAGACGGTCCCGGCTGGATCTGGTTTTCCATCCAGCCCGATGCTGCGGTACGATTCATTGTCGCTTGTCTGGACAATCGGTTCGTCGATGTGAGTACCGGGAATGCGAATCCAGGCAATGACGTCAGCATCTGGCATTTTAAGGCTGCGAAATCTGGCTGCCATATCGGCTCTGACGCATCTGAATCAGATTTTCCAGATAAATTCTTCTCTACCTTTCCTTCAGATTGTGAATCTCTGTTTTCCGCCCTTCTAACCGCATCCCCCACACCATCCGCCAGAACCAGACATCCAATCACGATCAAAAAAGCACAGAAGATGCGGCGTGCCCAGCGGGCAGCGCCGTCTCCTGTGCGCTTCTTAGTACCCAAATTTTCCTTCCAGCGATTCATCTTCGCGGATCCAATCTTCTACATCGACTTTTCGGTACTCATTTTTCGTATCACGGATATAGACATGTTCAATTCCGGCATTGATTACCATGCGCTTGCACATCGAACAGCAGCTCGATTTTTCCACATACCCGCCGGTTCTCGCATCGACACCGGTCAGATACAGCGACGCGCCGATCATGCGCTCTCTGGAGGCACTGATCAGGGCATTTGCCTCGGCATGGACACTGCGGCACAACTCGTACCGCTCGCCGCGCGGCACATGAAGCTCCTCGCGGATGCAGCGACCGATATCGGAACAGTTTTTCCGTCCGCGCGGGGCGCCCACATAGCCGGTCGAGATAACCTCATCGTTATTCACAATCACTGCCCCGTAGTGCTTTCGCAGACAGGTACTCCGCTGCGAAACCATTTCCGCCAGATCCAAATAATAATTGACTTTATCTCTTCTTTCCATATAGGATCCCCCTTCCGTTTTCTCTAATTCTTTAGATGCCCTCATTCATCTTCGCCAGCTTCGCCGCCTGATCGGCTGCAATTAAGCTGTCAATGATCTCATACAGATCGCCGTCCATGATCGAATCGATCTTATACAAGGTCAGTTTGATGCGGTGCTCGGTCACACGTCCCTGCGGGAAGTTATAGGTACGGATCTTCTCGGAACGGTCACCGGTACCGATCTGGCTGCGGCGTTCTGCCGCTTCCTCGTTCTGGCGTCTCTCCAGCTCCAGATCATATAGCTTGGAACGCAGAAGACGGAACGCCTTTTCCTTGTTCTGTAACTGCGATTTCTCAGTCTGGCTGTAGATCACGATACCGGTCGGAATATGGGTCAGACGTACCGCGGAGTCAGTCGTGTTGACACACTGTCCACCGTTTCCGGACGCACGCATAACGTCAATACGGATATCTTTATCATCGATGACAACGTCCACATCCTCTGCCTCCGGCATCACGGCAACCGTCGCGGTCGAAGTATGGATACGTCCGCCGGACTCGGTCTCCGGCACACGCTGTACGCGGTGGACACCGCTCTCGTACTTCATCTTGGAGTAAGCGCCCTGGCCGGTAATCATGAAAACGACCTCCTTGAAGCCGCCGATTCCATTTTCACTGACGCTGACAAGCTCAGTTTTCCAGCGGTTGCGCTCTGCAAAGCGCACATACATACGGTACAGTTCGGACGCAAATAATGCCGCCTCATCGCCGCCTGCACCTGCACGGATCTCGACGATAACGTTCTTTTCATCGTTCGGATCTTTCGGAAGAAGCAGAATTTTTAATTCCTGCTCCAGATCTTCAATGCGCTTTTTCGCAGCATTTAACTCTTCCTTCGCCATCTCGCGCATCTCCTCGTCGGATTCCTCATCCAGAAGCGCCAGACTGTCCTCTACGTCCTGTTTTGCCTTCTTATACTCTTTATATGCCTCCACAATCGGAGCCAGATCCGACTGCTCCTTCATCAGCTTGCGGAAACGATTTGTATCGCTTGCCACTTCCGGGCTGCCGAGCTCTTCCATCAGCTCTTCATAACGGATCAGCAAATCATCCAATCTGTCAAACATGATATCCTCCTCTATCGTCTAACGGTTCCACCGTGCCTTTACCACGCGGTTAAGCCCCGGCTCATCCTTTATCACTTCTATCTCCCGATACCCGGCGATGGTCAGTATCCGGCTGACCGCCTCCGCCTGATCATATCCTATCTCAAAATATACGCAGCCGCCCTTGTTCAGATGTTTGCTGCACTCCAGCGCCAGAACCCGGTAAAAATACAGACCGTCCTCGCTGCCGTCCAGCGCCAGCCGCGGCTCATGGTCGCGTACCTCCGGTTCCAGACCGTCGATCACCGCCGATGGGATATACGGCGGATTCGACACAATCACATCGTACATGACATCCGCCTCCACTGCCTGAAACAGATTGCTCTGCAAAAGTGTCAGGCTGTGTTCCTCGATCTCTGCCTGCAGGCGCGGTCCCTTTGCCAGCCACGTTTTCAGGCGGATGCACCACGGATCCTCCGATACCTGAAACGATTCTGACCGCGCAGTTCCCTTCTGAATCAAAAAGAGACGTCTCGCATTTTTCTTTGCCACGCGCAGCGCCGCCTCGGAAATATCCACCGCCGTCACGTTCTGGTAGCCGCCAAGCACGGCAAGGCTGATCGCGATACAGCCGGATCCGGTACACATATCCAAAAGTTTCAGATCCTTTTCCGGGTAATCCCGAAGAACCCGCTCAACTAACGTCTCCGTATCCTGGCGCGGAATCAGGACATTTTCATCGACAGAAAATGTCATTCCCATAAAATCCTGCATTCCCAGAATCTGCTGCAGTGGAATGCGCTCTGCCCGTTTCTGAAGCATTTCCTGATAGCGCCCATAGCCCTTTTCCAGGCGTTCCGCATGGATCGGACGGTTCTGATCCAGATAATAATGCACCCGGTCAATCTCGAACGCCGCTTCCATCAGATACCAGGCATCCGTCCCTGCGTCCGGCACACCCGCCTCACTTAAGCGCGCGCCGCCCTCATCCAACAGTTCTCTCCAGGTCAGGTCTGTTCTTCCGTTTTCCTCGCTCATCGACTCATCCCCTCTGTCGTACCGTGTTCTATTTATGACTCTTCCAGCTGCTTTTCCCAGCCTGGGAAATTCTCCGTCAGGTATTCTCTCCAGTCAAAAACTGCCTCGGTCGCCGCGATCGCCACCTCAATCATCGAGTCATCCGGCTCCTTCGTCGTCAGACCCTGCATCCACATACCCGGACGGCTCACCAGATCCATAAACTTCGAATTGCTCCGTCCGGCGCACTGCAATACCTCATATGATATACCTGCAATGACCGGAACCAGAATAATACGGCTCAGAATCCGCATCCAGATCGTATCGACCCGGATCACCATAAACATCAGAATACTGATCACCATGACAATCAATATGAAACTGGTACCACAGCGCTTGTGCTCCTTAGAGCTCTCGCGCACATATTTTACCGTCAGCGGATGTCCGTGTTCCACACAGTTGATGCACTTGTGCTCCGCCCCGTGGTACATAAATGTCCGCCGGATGTCCTCCATCCGCGAAACGAGTTTAATATAGATAATAAAAATCGCGATCCGGATCACACCTTCCAGCACTGCCATCAGATGATCCGATGTGATAACTCCCTTAAACAGGTTCGCAATCCCCAGCGGCAGGAGCATAAAAATAGCAATTGCCAGGATAAACGAAATTACCAGCACTGCTGCCATGATCGCACTCTCCAGCTTCTCGCCGAACACACGGTCTAAAAGCTGTTCGAATTTTCCCGGCTCTGCATCCTCATCATCTTCAAAAAAGCTGGCGGAATACGACAGACTCCGCATGCCGATGATCATCGAATCTGCAAACCGGAACACGCCGCGCACAAACGGGAGCTGTAAAATCTTCGCTTTTTTCGTGATACTCTGGTATGTGTCTTTTTTTACTTCTATCTCTTTGTCAGGCCGGCGGACTGCCACTGCATAGTCCTCGCCTTTCATCATCATGATTCCTTCAATTACCGCCTGACCGCCAATTCCTGAATACTTCATGCTGTCCTTTCAAAATAAAAAAAGAAGAAAACAAAAAGGCTGAGTTTAATGTCGCCACTAAAACCCAACCTTTACATGGTTCAAACTTATTTGCCTGCGTTGATGCCGTACTTGCGGTTGAACTTATCGATACGTCCGCGGGCAGCGGCTGCTTTCTGCTGGCCTGTGTAGAATGAATGACACTTGGAGCAAACCTCTACGTGGATGTCTTTCTTGGTAGAACCAGTTACGAACTCGTTACCACAGTTGCAAACTACTTTTGCCTGATAATAGGCTGGATGGATTCCTTCTCTCATTTCTTTCACCTCTCTGAATTTTTCATTGCGATTTCCGACCGCTTTTTTAATTGCAAGCCGTCTTAAAACGGCTCTATATAAAGCTCCGCACATCCAGGCACGCTATTCCATCATTTAAGCGTTCCTTCCACTCGTAAGGACGACTCACGCAGATGTCAGAACTACCGTCTGTTAATACAGCCTTATAATTATATCATGGTGTGTACTTTTTAGCAAGCAATTTTATCTATTTTTCAATACTATTTTTCTTCTTACAGTCCTGTTTTCCTGCCTGGAAGAAAGTCCTCACAGATGCGCTATTGGTGAAACATGATTTTTAGTAAAATGACCCCTTTTTCCGCGTGATCTCCACAAATTCCGTATTGTTCTTCGTCTTGGCAAACAGATCCAGGATCCGCTCAACGGTATCCTCCGGTTTCTGCGTGTTGGTCGCCTTGTGAACGATATCGACCGCTTCCGCCTCGGCGGACGAAAGAAGCAGATCATCTCTTCGCGTACCGGAACGCAGGATATCGAGCGCCGGGAAGATGCGCTTCTCGGAAAGTTTGCGGTCAAGAACCAGCTCCATGTTGCCGGTTCCCTTAAATTCCTCGTAAATAACATCGTCCATACGGCTGCCCGTCTCAATCAGCGCGGTCGCCAGAATCGTCAGGCTGCCGCCCTCGCGTATATTTCTCGCCGCACCGAAGAAGCGCTTCGGCATATGCAGCGCTGCCGGATCCAAACCACCTGAAAGAGTTCGTCCACTCGGCGGAACCACCAGGTTGTAAGCCCTCGCCAGACGGGTGATACTGTCTAAAAGAATCATAACGTCCCTTCCGTGCTCGACAAGGCGCTTCGCCCGTTCTACTACCATCTCCGACACACGTTTATGACGCTCCGGCAGCTCGTCAAACGTTGAATAGATGACCTCGACATTTTCTCCCGTTACCGTCTCACGGATATCTGTCACCTCCTCCGGACGCTCATCGATCAGAAGGATGATCAAGTGCATTTCTGGATGGTTCTTTGTGATGGTCGTCGCCACCTGCTTTAACAGGGTGGTCTTTCCGGCTTTTGGCGGGGATACGATCATGCCTCGCTGTCCTTTTCCGATCGGGGACAGCAGATCCATCACGCGCATCGCCATGGAAGTCTTAACCCCCGGATATTCCAGGTGCAGACGTTCATTTGGGAAAATTGGCGTCAGATTTTCAAAATTCGGACGTTTTTCCACCACGCTGGTCGGGTATCCATTGACCGAATTAATATATAATAATGCGGCAAATTTCTCCGTCGCCGACTTCACACGACGGCTTCCGCGCACGATATCACCAGTTTTCAGATTAAAACGGCGGATCTGGGACGGCGCCACATAAACGTCATTTTCACCCGGCAGGAAGTTTTCACAACGGATAAATCCAAATCCATCCGGCATAACCTCCAGGATTCCGTTCGCCTCGATGCCGCTGTCCAGCTCCTGAAATTCATTTTTCAGATCCTCCATGCGTGCATTTTCCACCTCAGTACGGGTGCTTTCCATCTGCTGCACCGGCGCGGTACGTTCCGGCTGACTGTACTCGGAGGCTGCTTCTGCCATCTGCGGTGCCGGTGCGGTATGTTCCGGCTGGCTATACTCGGTTCTTGCGCTCATCGCTTCATTGTAATTGTTACGCGGCACATAGGAATTTCTCTGATACCCCTCTCGCTGCGTGTACTCGCGTCTGCGATTATCCTGATAACGGGTATTATTATTCTCACGGCGTGTATAGGAGCCGTATTCATTCCGGCGGTATCCGCCTTCGCTGCGGCGCTCATAACTGGAATTCTGCCCTCCCGCAGCCCGTTCTCCGTTGGCAGATCTCCGCGGCTGCGAATACGTCTGTGCCGATGTATTCTGCCCTGCATCCGTTCTGCGCGGCTGCACGTGCATTTCCGTTCTCTCTGCCGGTTCCGCCGATCCAGCCGGATGCTCACTGACAGAAGCCTGGGGCGTTTCTTCTTTCTGTCCCTCTTCCACCGGCTTCTCAAGTTCGCACAGCCTGTCTATGATCTCCGCCTTTTTCAGGGTGCTGATCCCCTTTAACCCCTGTGCCTTCGCCATTTCCCGAAGCTGCACCAGAGGGAGTGTCTTTAATTTTTCTCTCATATAATTCTCCTTGCCCTGTTTAATTGTGTCATATTCTCTGGGATTCAAAAATCAGAAATAAGAAACGTGTGGATGTCTTCCAGGTACTTACACGAAACCGGACAGGCAGATACCTGCCCGGCATACCTTTTTAACATAGCCTTTTATGCTGTGACTGCTCTTTATCCTGCAGCCACCTTGGTTTTATTATAAACGGTTTTCATAAAAATTCAAGTAGACATTTTCTTCATACATATCAATTCAGGAACATATGGGAAGCTTTTTCTCATTCAGAGCCCTTCAGGAAGCGCAGCCACTCCCCAATCTTCTTCTCATACCCATTTTCTGACGGGCGGTAAAATGTGCTGCCCTCCAGTCCATCCGGCAGGTACTGCTGCTTCACATAATGGTTCGGATAATCATGTGCATACTTGTACCCGTCGCCATGCCCCAGCTTCTCCGCCCCGCTGTAATGGCAGTCGCGCAGATGGGACGGCACCGTAAAGTTGCCCTTTAACCTGACCGCCTCCTGTGCCTCATCGACCGCCACATACGCCGCGTTGCTCTTCGGTGCGCTCGCCACATAGGTAGCCGCCTGCGACAGGATAATCCGCGCCTCCGGCAGACCAATCCGCTCCACTGCCAGCGCCGCGCTGACCGCAACCTGAATCGCCTGCGGATCCGCATTGCCGACATCCTCCGATGCACAGATCATGATACGCCGCGCAATAAATTTGATATCCTCGCCTGCATCCAGCATCTTCGCCAGATAATAAACTGCCGCATCCGGATCGGTACCGCGCATACTCTTGATAAACGCTGAGATCGTATCGTAATGGTTGTCCCCCGTCTTGTCATACTTCACGGCACGGCGCTGGATGCACTCCTGCGCCACATCGAGTGTAATGTGAATCAGCCCATCTCCACTCCGTTCCGTTGTGAGAATACCAAGCTCGATCGCATTGAGCGCCGCGCGCGCGTCTCCGCCTGCCATATCGGCCAGAAAATCGAGCGCCTCGTCCGTCGCCTCCGCGCGATAGCTTCCCATGCCCTTTTCCTTGTCATGGATCGCCCGCTCTAAAAGCTCGCGGATATCCGCATTTTCCAACGGTTTCAGCTCAAAAATACGTGATCGGGAAATCAGCGCCCCGTTGACCTCAAAATACGGATTCTCCGTCGTCGCACCAATGAGCAGAATCGTCCCGTCCTCAACAAACGGCAGAAGATAGTCCTGCTGCCCCTTATTAAAGCGGTGAATCTCGTCGATAAACAGGATCGTGCGCTTTCCGTACATCCCCAGCGCATCCTTGGCATCCTGCACGACCTGTTCCATATCTTTTTTCCCCGCCACCGTCGCGTTGAGCTGCTCAAAACGCGCGCTCGTCGTGTTGGCAATCACGCGCGCCAGCGTCGTTTTGCCCGTTCCGGGCGGTCCGTAAAAAATCAGCGATCCGAGCTTATCCGCCTTGATCGCCCGGTACAAAAGCTTATCCTTTCCTATGATATGCTTCTGTCCCACCACCTCGTCAAGCGTGGACGGGCGCAGCCTGGATGCCAGCGGTGCCTCCTGCTCGATCGTATTTTTCCGCATATAATCAAATAAATCCATCGTATCCTCTCAATCAATCAGACATTCTTCTATTGTAACAAAAGTATATCCTTCCGCCGTCAATGTGTCAATCGTTTCAAGCGCTGCATCGACCGAAGTCTGATATGCATCATGCATCAGCACCACTGTGTGAACCGCCGCATTTTTACAGATATGCTTCACAATCCGCGCCGTATTCCGGCTTTTCCAATCCAGCGTATCGACGTCCCAGAACACCGGCGTCATCGACACTCTCTCCTGAAGCTCCGTACTCCATGAACCATACGGCGGACGTATGTATTCCGGACGTTTTCCCGTGACCGCCTCGATCCAATCGGCCGTCTCCCGAATCTCCTCCACGCTCTTTTCAATCGGCTGGCGCGCCAGATCCACATGTGCCATGCAGTGAACCCCGATGAGATGACCGTCTTTAGCCATCTGTCGCACCAGTTCCTCATTACCCGGAATATTTTCCCCGACCAGAAAAAAAGAGGCTTTCACGCCCCTCTCGCGCAAGCCGTCCAGCAGCTTTTTCGTGTACACCCTGTGCGGTCCATCGTCGAAGGTCAGCGCCAGCTCCCCGCCGGAAAAGCATTCCGGGGAGGAAACCGTCTGGTCCGCCTGCTCCACTTTTGCCAAATCTTCCCACTGCATCCCCACTGCCAGCCTGCACACGATTCCTAAGAAACACAGATCCAGCAGCACTGCCGTGCACAGGCAGAGCAGTTTTTTCCTCATGGAACCCTTATTTTGAATGATCCGATTTACCATTTTAGACGTGTCAGCCCTGAACTGTGACAGGGCATCCCCTTTATATTTGCGTTTCCGCTTCCATGTATTATATGAACGCAAAAAAGGATCCAGACCTCCGCATTTCTGTCAGGTCTGAATCCTCTTTTTCTATTTAATGTGCTCTCGGAATCTTTCCGCCAGCCGCAAAAGCAAGTGCAGGAAAGACTCCGAGAGTACATTTTAACCTACTAGCGCCGAAATACCAAAGTAGGACAACACCACGATACCAAGCACAATCCGATAATATCCGAAAAACTTGAAATCATGCTTGCGGACATATCCCATCAGGAACTTGATCGAGTACACGGACACGCCAAATGCGACCACCATACCAAGAACCAGATAAATGAACTCCGCGAAAGAAAATCCGCCGCCCTGAATGAAAAATTTCACAATCTTTAAAAAACTCGCACCGAACATAACCGGAATCCCAAGGAAGAATGAAAATTCTGCCGCCGCCGGACGTGAACAGCCGATCAGCATCGCGCCCAGAATCGTCGCGCCCGAACGGGAAGTACCCGGAATCATCGCCAGCACCTGGAAACAGCCGATCAGTGCCGCTGTCTGGAACGAAATCTGCGTCACGCGCTCAATCGGAAAATGACGGTGTACGTTTCGATTTTCCAGTACGATAAACAAAACGCCGTAGAGAATCAGCATCGCTGCTACGACATAGCCATTCATCAGCTTATCCATGAAATGGTCAAGCGGAAGCCCAATCACCGCTGCCGGAATGCAGGCTATAATAATTTTTATCCACAAACGGATTGTACCGCGCTTCTGCGCCATCGATTTGTGCGGTGAAAACGGATTCAATTTATTGAAATACAGCACCATAACCGCCAGAATCGCACCCAGCTGGATGACAACCATAAACACTTCCCGGTACGCCTCGCTGACATCCAGATGGATGATCTCATCCACCAGAATCATATGCCCGGTACTGCTGATCGGAAGCCATTCCGTGAAACCTTCCACGATTCCCAGTACAATTACCTTTAAAATCTCAACAAAACTCATGTCTGCTCCTTCCTACACGTTTTCTATCTGCCAGTCGATCGGGGCAACACCATGTTCTTTTAAAAATTCATTGGTCTTGCTGAATGGGCGGCTGCCGAAAAATCCGCGGTACGCAGACAGCGGGCTCGGATGCGGTGCTTCGAGAATCAGATGCTTCGGATTATTAAGCATCGATTTCTTCGCTTGTGCCGGACGTCCCCACAGAATAAATACCATCGGACGGTCCTGCTCATTTAAGATCTTGATCGCAGCATCCGTAAACTCCTCCCAGCCGATTCCACGGTGGGAATTAGCCTGATGCGCGCGGACGGTCAGAACTGTGTTCAGCAGCATGACTCCCTGCTTCGCCCATTTCGTCAGATAGCCATTGTTCGGGATGTAGCAGCCGAGATCATCGTGCAATTCCTGATAAATATTCACCAGGGACGGCGGGATTTCCACATCCGGCTTTACCGAAAAGCAAAGCCCATGCGCCTGTCCCGGACCATGGTAGGGATCCTGACCTAAAATAACCACCTTTACCTCGGAAAGAGGGGTAAAATCAAATGCATTGAAAATATCATTCGCATCCGGATATACAACATGCGTCTCATATTCCCGTTTCACAGTATCGTATAACTTTCTGTAATATGGCTTTTTAAACTCTCCGCTGAGCGGAGCCAGCCAGTCATTACTGATTGCTCCCATTGCCCTATCCTCTCGTCCATGTCATTTTCTGTCGTTTTCTGTCAAACGATGGTTCCATTTTAGCACAATCGAAGCGGTTTCTCAAGTTTTGCTTCCCAAATGTCCCCTCCGCAGATAAGTGGACGTTACTGTTCACGCATACGTGCCCAGTAACTAAGTGGACTCTCAATCGCAGGAAGCAAAATTGCGGATAAAGCCGACCGAATTCTGCGGAATCGATACGGTCCTCTCCTGAATATCTCCGACAATCTGGTAAAACTTCTGGTTTATCCGATACATATGCGATTTGCGGTTAAAAAAGACCGTCTTTTCAAAGGGCCAGCGGATGACGGTCGGCGTCTTGAAATCCACTCCCAGCTCGAGAATCAGAAGCGCATGGTTTAAGGTTCCAGCCAGCCATTCCCGGTAGAGATTCCAGCTTTTCAAATAACCTTCCTCGATATACGGATTCGCCAGAACTGTGTTTTCTGTCAGCGGCGCCCCACAGTGCGGGCAGATACCATCCGCCACCTCGCCGCGCTCCCAGATATCCTTCGTACAGCCTTTCGAACACTGAAGCCAGTTCACATTACCGCACGGCGCCGTGATTTTCGCTTCATCCAACGGGCTTTCAAAGATGCGCGCATCCTTTGCGGTTGTCACGATAAAATAATCCTTCCCCTCTGTCATCGATGCCAGCGCCCGGTATGCCTCCTGTACCTCCGCGCCTCCCGCCTTCTCCCATTCGCTTCCAAGCCCAATCAGCAGAAATTCGCACACCTTAAGCCGTTCCCGAAGCGTTTTAAGTTCCTCATCTGCTGCCGTTTCATTTCTTGTCTTCTCTGCCATCTTGATTTGATTCCCCCGTTTAAAAAAGAGTCTGCATCTTCGCGGAGTATTTTTTATTTCATAGGACGCAATTTCCTATGAAATAAAAAGAGCCCGGCATGCGCTCACGCACACGCCAGACTCCCCATCTGTAATGCAATTAGCTCTATGCGAAATTACTTAAATTACTTTAAGGTAACTTTAGCGCCTTCAGCCTCTAATTTAGTCTTGATGTCCTCAGCCTCTTCCTTGGAAGCGCCAGCCTTAACTACCTTCGGAGCACCGTCAACTACTTCCTTAGCCTCTTTCAGACCAAGACCTGTAGCTTCACGAACTACCTTGATAACTTTAACTTTGTTCGGGCCAACCTCTGTCAGCTCTACGTCGAACTCAGTCTTCTCTTCTGCTGCCTCAGCTGCACCTGCTGCTGCTACAACAACGCCTGCTGCTGCGGATACACCGAACTCTTCCTCGCAAGCTTTTACTAAATCGTTTAACTCTAATACGGATAATTCTTTGATTGCCTCAATGAACTCAGCTGTTGTTAACTTTGCCATTTTAATATTCCTCCTGTGATTGAATTTTAAATCGGCCTTATGCGGCCTCTTGCTTTACTATGCGGCTCTCACGCACCTTACACCCTGCTTTGTAGGTAAGGGTCTTATGCCTCCTGCTGCTCTGCGATCTGTTTGATAACACGAGCGAAGTTTGTGATCGGAGACTGCATGCTTCCAAGAAGTTTTCCAAGAAGAACTTCTCTGGACGGGATGGTTGCGATAACCTGCATGCCCTTTGCATCGTAGTAAGTATCCTCTACAACGCCGCCCTTGATCTCAAGCTTGTCTGCTTTTTTAGCGAACTCAGCTAAAATTCTTGCCGGAGCTGTAGCATCCTCTTTGGATACAGCCAGAGCGGTCGGACCCTCCAGATTCGGCTCCAGAGCCTCGAACGCGGTACCCTTAGCAGCGAAACGAATCATGGTGTTCTTATATACTTTATAAGTAACACCAGCTTCTCTTAACTGCTTACGGAGCTGTGTGTCCTGCTCAACTGTCAGTCCACGGTAGTCAACTACTACTGCGCCCTTAGCGCCGTTGAATAATTCTGCGATTTCAGCAACAACCGGCTGCTTTAATTCAACTTTTGCCATGATTGGTTTACCTCCTGTTTTATTTCTATAACCGCCTGGTAAACGTTTTCTGTAAAATAAAATCCCTCCGTCACACGCAGGACAGGGGGATAGAAATATACAACGATATCAGTTCCCTCGGCAGGCGTATTAACCTTATGCCTTTCGGCACCTGCTGTCTTCGGCAGTTAAACACGATAAATACTATAACATAGAAGTCAAGGGTTGTCAATAGACCTATTAACTTTTTTTATTTTGTAAAAATGCAGCCGCGACCTCCATATCCTCCGGTGTTGTCACCTTGATATTCCGGTAAGAACCTTCGGTCAGGCGTACCTTGTGATCGGTCATCGTCTCGACCACCATCGCATCATCCGTCACTCCCTGCTGGTACTCTTCCCGACTCATCATCTTGTCATACGCCGCGCGGATCAGCGGGTAAGTAAATCCCTGCGGTGTCTGAATCATCCAGACATGCGCCCGTTCCGGCGTCACAGAGGCAAATCCGTCCGCATCCACCAGCTTGACCGTATCCTTTGACGGCATGCCTGCCACTGCTGCGCTATAACTTCGTATATCTGATACGATACGTTCAATCATCGGCTCGTCCACAAACGGACGCGCCCCGTCATGAATCAGGACGCAGTCCCCCTCCCCATAGGAAAGCTGGCTGCCGAGCGCCTTTAACCCCTCGTAGACCGAATGGTAGCGCTCTTTTCCGCCCGCAACGATAGCGCGCACCTTGGAAAATCCATATTTTCCTACAATCTCGTCCCGGCAGTACGCGATCTCATCCGCCCCGGTCACCAGAATCACATCATCGACCCGGCTCTCCTCAAACGCGTGAAGTGCATACCAGATGACCGGCTTTTCCTCCAGAAGGAGAAACTGCTTCTGAATATTGCTTTTCATCCGTTTTCCCTGTCCGGCTGCCAGAACGATAGCGGCGGTGCGGGTCGGATGCGGTGTAATTTTCTCTTTCCCAAATTGATCCAATGTATGTTCCATCTCGTTTCTCCTCCATGCCAGAACGATCTCTTAAAACACTCTTTTTCCACTTTTTGTCAAATCAATATTTTTAAAAAAAATTAACCGCAAAACAATTCTTCCTGAAAAAATTTGTATTATCTCTCGCCCAGCTTCAAATTCGGCACCGCATTCAGATCCCAGCCTGCGCGCGCGCCCTTCTTATATTCATAGTACGCCGCCGCGCCGATCATCGCCGCATTGTCCGTACAGAAGATCGGTGACGGATGGAAGAACTGGATGCCCGCCTCTTTACAGGCCTTCTCCATGCCCGCCCGGAGAGCGGAGTTGGATGCCACACCGCCGGCGATCGCCACGCGCTTATAGCCGTGCTGTTTCGCCGCCTCGATCGTGCGCGATACCAATACTTCCACAACCGCATTCTGGAACGAAGCCGCCAGATCCGGCACATTGATCTCCTCGCCCATCATTTTCGCATGGTTAATATAATTTAAGACCGCCGATTTTAAGCCGCTGAAGCTGAAATCATATGGATTGTCGCCCACTTTTGCCCGTGGAAACTCAATCGCATGTGGATTCCCCTCTTTTGCCGCCTTATCGACCTTCGGACCGCCCGGATAACCGAGCCCGACCGCGCGTGCCACCTTGTCAAACGCCTCGCCTGCTGCATCGTCTCGGGTGCGTCCCAGAATCTCAAATTCGCCATAATCTTTCACAATCACCAGATGTGTATGTCCGCCTGACACGATCAGGCACATGAACGGCGGTTCCAGATCCGGATTTTCGATGAAATTTGCCGATACGTGCCCCTCGATATGGTGTACGCCGACCAGCGGCTTCTTCGCCGCATACGCGAGTGCTTTGCTTCCGCCACACCGACCAAAAGCGCGCCAACCAGCCCTGGACCGTAGGTAACTGCAATCGCCGTCATCTCCTCCAGACTCATATGTGCCTCTGTCAGCGCCTCTTCAATAACCTGGTTGATCTTCTCGATATGCTTTCTCGACGCAATCTCCGGCACAACGCCGCCAAACAGCGTGTGAAGATCGATCTGGGAAGATATGATATTGGAAAGAACGGTACGTCCGTTTTTCACGACTGAAGCTGCCGTCTCATCACAGGAACTCTCGATTGCAAGAATGTAAACATCTTCTGATGGGTGTCCGTTTTCTGTATCATGCACGGAAATCTCTGCCCTCGATACCGGAGCTTTCCCCGGTCCCCGTTCCAATGCTCCTGAAACTGGCATTTTCATCCGTTCTTCCTTCTTTTCTTCTATATTCTCTCTCTTTTCTTCCGTCTGCATCGCCCTTACTCCTCATCAAATCCCAGCTCTGCCGTCCAGCCATCACGGGCGGCTTTCGCTCTCGGGAATATCTCACGCACTTTATCCATATAATCATCCGGACGGATGAGCGACGGGCTGTAATGAGTCAGCCACATTTCCTTCGGCTGGGCCTCCTTCGCCAGGTGCGCCGCCTCCTGGAATGTCATATGCTTGTATTCTCTCGCCTTGGCTTCTTTCCCGTCCTCGCCGTACATGCCTTCACAGATAAACAGATCCGCATCCTTCGCGTACTCCGCAATTACCGGAAGCGGTCTCGTATCGGTACAGTATGACACCTTGATTCCCTTCCGGTCACCTCCGAGCACCATATCCGGTGTCAGCGTTCTGCCCTCCTCCTCGATCGTCTCCCCCTTCTGCAGGCGGCTCCAGAACTTCTGCGGAATCTCCTGCGCCCGCGCGCGTTCCACATCGAACCGTCCCTTTCTCGGAATCGAAATCGAGTACCCATAACAGGTCACATTATGGTTGACCCGGTACGCATCGATCACATACGGTCCAATCTGAAGCTGCTGTCTCGGCTCCGTCAGCTCGATAAACTCAAGCGGAAACGGCAATTCCGGCGCGATCGTCCGCAGTGCCGTCACCACGCGTTCCAGTCCCTTCGGTCCAATCATCGTGATCGGCTCCGTCCGCTCCGCATTTCCCATCGTCAACAAAAGTCCCGGCAGACCGCTGATATGATCCGCGTGATAATGTGTAAAACAAATCACATCCACCGGCTTCGGGCTCCAGCCCTTTTCTTTCAACGCAATCTGCGTGCCTTCCCCGCAGTCTATCAGCAAATTGCTGCCCGAGCAGCGGACCATCAAAGCCGTCAGCCACCGATACGGCAGCGGCATCATCCCGCCCGTTCCCAGCAAACATACATCTAACATGGAACATCCTCTTTTCTATTAAATAAATGATTTATAATAAATCTTTTTAATTAAAAGTCATGCAAAAAGCTGTCAAAACAGCTTTTCTCCTAACTCCCATATCATTTAATAATATCATAAAGAAATACTATGTTGCAAGCCAGAAATTCAGCAATCCAATTCACTGGCGAGACGCAGATGGCGCACCGCCTGTCCCGCGTTTCTCCGTTCCCCTCACGACTCTACAATAGTTCCGTCCTCTCCTCCTTATCTGCCTCAATCAGAAATTCCCGCGTCACTCCATCATAGCACTCCTCGCACAGATCAAAATGATGCACCTCCCCATCTTTCTCCGAAAAATAGTCCCATGCCACATCAAAATGCGCCGCTCCTTCGCGCAGAATGCCTTCTTTCACCGCCAGCTTCTTCCCGCACCGGTTGCAGACAACCGACAGAAGAATGCCGCTCTCTCCATATTTTCTCATGCTCTCCTCGCCTTTCTCTTCTATATACACAAAATGGAGAAGCCATGTCCTCCACAGCTTCTCCATCATTATACTGTTTTTTATACCGGTTTTTAAGCGGAAAGTGCTGGAAATACTTACAGTACCTTATATCCCTTCGATGTCAGGCAGATGCTGACCTCCCTCACATCGTCCGTGTGAAGCACCATAACCGGCTTGCCAGAATCACGATTGAAGGAGAGATACAGGTAATCTACATTGATATTGCTCTCTTCGAGGGAAATTAACAGACGGTTGAGTGCTCCGACCTCGTCATCCAGTTCGACGCCAAGCACCTCTGTCAGACGGCAGAGATAACCAGCTTCCGCCAGCACTTTCTCCGCGTGCTCTGGATTAGAAACAACCATACGGATAATACCGTACTCCGCACTGTCATTCGTGATCGAACCCCAAATGTTAATATTCTCCTTCTGAAGAAGGGATGTAATATTCTGTAAACGTCCTTTCTTATTCTCTGCAAAAATAGATACCTGACTCAGCATATGAACCTCCTACCGTTCTTTTCTTTTGATTTAACACTGTAAAGTGTTACGCTTTTATCTGTTAAACAGTATACTCATTTCCATTTCATCTGTCAATGCTTTTTCCGCTTCTTTTCCAATAAATCAGCGCATCTTCCGTCGGCCCGCTGTAATAATTCTTCCGAACCGCCTCTTTCTGAAAGCCATACGCCTCATACAGCGCAATCGCCGGGGCATTAGATGCACGCACCTCCAAGGTGATATCCTCGACGTTTTCTTCCTCTGCTTCCTTTAACAGCCGTTCCATCAGAAGCCGCCCATAGCCGCGCCCCCGGCACGCGCCGTGAACCGCGATCCGCATCAGCTCGCCTTCCCCGGCAATGACGCGGAAATTGCAGTAGCCACGGACGGTTTCATCCTCTTTCAGCACCCAGGTTTTATCCCAGCTGCTCGTCAGCAGATCCTGTAAAAGCTTCTCCGACCATGCATCCGAAAAGCATTCCAGTTCCAGTGCCCGGACCGCAGGAAGATCCCCCGGCTGAAAATCCACTATCTGAACACGAAGCTCTTTTTGCGTTCCCGTTCCTGCCGCCATTATTTCTTCTCCACGACCACAATACCGGCTGCCAGCTTATCCATCTCGCCCTGGCGCTCTGCGACCTCGCGCTCGCGCTCCGCCTGCGATTTCCGCAGATAATCCGGCTTGTGCTCGGCTGCCGTCTCGGTCTTTCCCTCTGCCAGATACACTGCGCCAAGCGCTGCCACCGCCGAAGCTCGCTGACGGCTCGCCTGTGCCGGTGCAAACGAATACGGCACCTTCATCTCTTCCTCGATCACCGCCCGGTTGACCGGCACACCGTCCCCCAGGAAAATCACGCGCTCGCCGCGCTCATTTAACTCAGCAATCAACGCATGGATATCCGTAATGTACTGTTCTTTCACAATCTCGAACTTCTCTTCATACCGATAGAGTCCCGTGTACACCTGCTGCCGTCTCGCATCCAGCATCGGGCAGATGAGCGCCGAAGCCCCGTACAGACAATATCCCATCGCATCCATCGTCGGCACATGGATCAGCGGCTTCCCAAGCGCCAGTCCCAGTCCTTTCGCTGTCGCAGAGCCAATCCGAAGCCCCGTAAAAGATCCTGGACCGCCGGATACTGCGATTGCATCGATGCTTTCCAACGGCACCTCCAGCATTTTCACAATCTCATCAATCATCGGAAGAAGTGTCTGCGAATGCGTTTTTTTCAGATTCACCGTATATTCCGCCGTGATCACATCATCCGTAACAATAGCAACCGATGCCACCAGGGATGCGCTTTCGATTCCCAAAATTCTCATTTTCTCTTTCCTCCTGTCGCCGGCTACTGCTCGTTTACTGAAATTTTCCGGTAATCAAAGCCCTTTTCCAAATCCTTTTCAATCGTGATCTGGATCGGATGTTCCGGCAGGATCTCGCGGATGCGCTCCGACCATTCGATCAGGCAGATGCCCTCGCCGTAGAAATAGTCCTCATAGCCAATCTCATCCATCTCGTCCACATCGCCGAGACGATATACATCAAAATGGTAGAGCGGCAGGCGCCCATCGTCGTACTCCTGCACGATCGTGAAAGTCGGGCTGTTGACCGGTTCCTGAATTCCAAGTCCCGCGGCAAACCCCTGCGTAAAAACCGTCTTTCCTACGCCCAGATCACCATTCAAACAATACACCTGCCCTGCCTGCGCTTCCATTCCAAGCTTTTTTCCAAACGCATACGTCTCTTCCGGGCTGTTTGTTTCTATCATCATGCTCGAATTCCTCTTCTCTTTTCCTGCGGCAGATTTCTTGTAAGCTACTGAGAAAAATCTGCTCCTCCGAACCTCTGAACACGCGCTTCGGCATCAGGTACGCCTTGTCTCGACCCAGGTAAAGCACATAGATTCCCGCGATCTTTTTCACTTTTACCAGCTTATCCCAGCTGATCTCACCCTTGCCGTTCGCCTGGCGGGCACGGATGCCCTCGTCTCCAATGTGAAATACAATCTCAGCTCCCGTTTTCGCATCCCTGGCGGTGCGCTCTGCCTGTTTCCAGATTGCAAAAATCTGAAAGCCTGTCAAGGCAATCACTCCCAGAATCACCAGATTCGTCACCTGCGTTCCCAGACGTTCCTCGCTGGCTGACGCTGCAATAATAACGAGCACCGTCAGTATGATGCATCCGATTCCACGCAGTCCCGCCCAGAAATTGTACATCGAATAAATAAAAATCTCTTTTGGCTGTATTTTTACACGTAAGTCCATTTTATCTTCTCCCTAATTTTCTATGCCTTATCCGCCGCCCCATTCCAGTCAGCGCTCCTGCATCCTATAACCAACGGCTGAATCTGCCGTGGTTTACTTCGTCTCCCGGATTTTCATCGTCAGCGAAATGCGCTTCTTCGCCACATCAACCGCCAGCACCTTGACCTCCACGATATCCCCGACGCTGACCGCCTCCAGCGGATGCTTGATATAGCGGTCTGTCATCTGGGACACGTGAACCAGACCATCCTGATGCACGCCGATATCCACAAACGCACCGAAATCAATGACATTCCGCACGGTTCCTTTTAAAATCATGCCCGGCTTCAAATCCTTCATTTCCAGCACATCCGTGCGGAGAATCGGCTTCGGCATCTCCTCACGCGGGTCGCGCGCCGGTTTTTCCAACTCGCTCACGATATCGAGCAAGGTCGGCTCGCCGATCGAAAGCTCTTTTGCCAGCTTTGCCGTATCCGCGATCTCCTTGCGGATATTGCGGATGCCGCCCGCCGCGATCTCCTTCGGATCATGTCCAAGCTGCTTTAAAAGCGCCTCCGCTGCTTTATAGCTCTCCGGGTGCACACTCGTCGCATCGAGCGGATTCTTGCCGCCCTGGATCCGCATAAATCCGGCGCACTGTTCATACGCCTTCGGTCCCAGCTTCGCCACCTTCAAAAGCTCACGGCGCGTTGAAAATGCGCCATTCTCCTCCCGATATGCCACGATATTTTTCGCAATCGTCTTGTTAATGCCGGAAATATAGGCGAGCAGCGGCGCCGATGCCGTATTCAGATCCACGCCGACCTTATTTACGCACGTTTCCACCACGCCCTGCAGCGCTTCGCTTAAATTTTTCTGGTTCATATCATGCTGGTACTGACCGACTCCAATGGATTTCGGATCAATTTTTACCAGCTCCGCCAGCGGATCCTGCAGGCGTCTCGCGATCGATGCCGCGCTTCTCTGTCCGACATCAAACTGCGGAAATTCCTCCGTCGCCAGCTTGCTCGCCGAATAAACCGACGCGCCCGCCTCATTGACGATGACATACTGAACTTTCTCCGGAATTTCTTTTAAGAGTTCCACGATGATCTGCTCAGATTCTCGGCTTGCCGTACCATTCCCCACTGAGATCAGGGAAATACCGTACTTGCGGATCAGCTTTTTCACGATCTCCTTCGACTCTTCCACGCGGTTCTGCGGCGCAGTCGGGTAAATGACCGTCGTATCGAGCACTTTTCCCGTCTCATCCACAACTGCCAGCTTGCAGCCCGTCCGGAATGCCGGATCCCAGCCGAGCACCACGCATCCTGCGATCGGCGGCTGCATCAGGAGCTGTTCCAGGTTCTTGCCAAATACCTGAATCGCGCCGTTCTCTGCCGTTTCTGTCAGCCCCGCGCGGATCTCGCGCTCGATCGCCGGTCCGATCAGGCGGCGGTAGCTGTCCAGAATCACTTCTTCCATCACGCGCGCCGCATCCCCATCCGGCGGATAATCAGCTGTTTCTCCATATACCGGACAATCTGCTCCTCCGGCGCTATAAGCTTCACGCTCAGAATCTTCTCTTTCTCACCGCGGTTGATCGCCAGCACACGGTGTCCCGCCAGCTTTTTGACTGGTTCGGAGAATGATAGTACATCTCGTACACCGACTGTATCTTCTCATCCTTTGCGGATGCCTCCAAAAGACCGTCCTGCATCGTCTTTTTACGTGCGTAGTTGCGGTATTTTGCCATCTCGCTGATCTGCTCAGCCAGAATATCACGCGCGCCGTCTATTGCCTCTGAAACATCTGCAACACCCTTTTCTTCCGACACGTACTTCGCCGCCTCCGCCTCCAGGCTGCCGCCCGCTTCCTGCTTGTAAATCCAGACTGCTAACGGTTCCAGCCCTTTCTCACGGGCAATTCCGGCACGGGTGCGCCGTTTCGGGCGGTACGGAAGATAAAGATCTTCCACCGCAACCAGCGTCGCCGCATCGCGGATCTGTTTCTCCAGCGCCGGAGTCAGCTTCTCCTGGGCGCGGATCGCACCGATCACCTGCTCCTTTTTATCCTCCAGATTCCGAAGATAGCGCAGACGCTCATCTAGCTGGCGCAGCACCTCATCATTCAGGGAACCGGTCGCCTCCTTGCGGTAGCGCGCGATGAACGGGATCGTGTTTCCCTCATCGATCAGCTTTACCGCCGCTTCGACCTGATTTCTCCCTATCTGAAGCTCTTCTTTCAATGCCTGTATAATATCCATGCAAAAACTCTCCTTCAATATCAATACGCTGTTTAATCATACCATTCCAGCGCATATTTCGCAAGTCAATGCCTAACTGGACAAGCGGCTTTATTCATGATA
Organism: Clostridium sp. AF29-8BH; assembly: GCF_003478145.1. Taxonomy (NCBI): domain Bacteria; kingdom Bacillati; phylum Bacillota; class Clostridia; order Eubacteriales; family Clostridiaceae; genus Clostridium; species Clostridium sp. AF29-8BH. The sequence goes on from NZ_QUEL01000006.1 coordinate 103,506, forward strand.
CACTTTTATCGGATTCAATCCGCCAGATGGGCATAGATTTTGTTTTGCCCTATTCAGCGGCTGTCTCTAATTTTCAGAAAAGGATGTAGCTGTTTTCTTTTTTCACAGTTATGAAAGGATTAGATATACGATGAGTTATTACGATGAAACACCTTCTCCGAAGGAACATTCAGATACAAATGAAACCCGGCGCAATCGTTCGCGCCGCTATGCCACGATGTCAATGATGTGCGGCATCTTCGCATTTTTCTCCCTGTTTTTGAGTTTTTCCGCCGCGATTCTGCTCGGAATGTCGGCGAATGTACTGTTTGTCCTATCCAAGGAGGAAGGACAGCCGCGGCGCGGCAGCGCAGTGGTCGGGCTAATACTGGGAGTTATGTCTACCATCTTTGGAGTAGTTGAGTTTTTCTGCCTGATCCAGGTGTACCATATGATTACGGATCCGCAATATGCGCCGTTTTTTGATCAGGCAATGGAGTTGTATGAGAGTTTGATTGGTCCGTTACAATAAAATGATTGGCAAGAGGACCTTTTTCTGTGTATTTCTTGCGTTAAAAAGCACACCGCGTCATGAATGACTTTGGCGTGCTTTTTACTTTATATCCTATTTTGTATAGCGAATCGTCTGGCGGATATCTTCCTCGAATACCGCTGCCAGTTTCCGGAAGCGTGCTTCGGTCATTTCTCCGGTTATGACCGCAAATTCGTCCATCTCCGGGAGTTCGATGGTTTCTGCTTCACCGAAGGCTGCACGCACATCGGCAAGTTTGTCGGCTGATTTGCCTGCCAGTCGGAGGAAGTAGCTGAAGGTTACTTCGCCCATCGGTGCAACTGGCTGTTTTTCGTCGGTCCAGCCGGTCGGGATGTTGTCTTCCATGTGTCCGGCGATCTCTACGATGTCGCTGACGACTGCGCTGGCGGTCGGGAGTTTTCCGGCGCCGCTGCCGTAGAACATGACGGTTCCAAGTGTATTGCCGCGAACCATGACTGCATTGTATACGTCATTGACTGCAAAGAGCGGATGATCCGGTCCGATCATCATCGGGCATACATAGACGCTGGCTTTATTGCCTTCCATGCGGCTGGTTCCAAACAGTTTAATCGAAGTTCCCAGCTTTGCCGCATATTTGAAATCAGTATCGGTAATCTTTGTGATGCCCTCGGTCGGCACATCTTCGTAATTTACTTCTTTTCCAGTTGCCAGTGAGGTAAGAATCGTGATCTTGCGGCAGGTATCGTAGCCTTCTACGTCTGCCTCCGGGTTGCGCTCTGCATATCCGAGTTCCTGCGCTTTCTTCAAGCTTCCTCAAAGGTCTGACCTTCTCTTGCCATCTTGGTAAGGATATAGTTGGTTGTACCGTTTAAGATACCGCTGATTTCCTCGATCTTCTCGCCTGCAAGAGACTGAGTCAGCGGACGCAGAAGCGGAATGCCGCCGCCTACGCTGGCTTCGAAGAGGAAGTTTAAGTTCTTCTCGCGTGCAATCGCCAGAAGCTCGGTGCCGTGTGCCGCTACAAGTGCCTTGTTGGAGGTCACAACGTGCTTACCGGCTAACAGGCACGCTTTTGCAAACTTGTATGCCGGATTGACGCCGCCCATCGCCTCTACAACGATCTCTACTTCTTCGTCTTTTTCAATGATCTCAAAATCATGAACAATCTGCGCTTCGTGCGGATCACCCGGAAATTCACGCAGATCCAGAATATATTTTACTGCAATCTCTTTGCCGGTTTTTTCTGTGATTTTGTCTTTGTTGGTTTCTAATACTTCTACGACTCCGGAACCAATTGTTCCATAGCCCATCACTGCTACCTGAATCATAATCTTTACTCCCTGGCTATAATTTTTACGTTGTGTACTCCCGAATTTTCTTCCATCTCTTCGACCATATGCGATATATTTCCGGTATCCGAGCGGACTTCCACGCTGAGTGTCAGCGTCGCCACATTGTTGACCGGAATACTCTGATGAATCGTCAGAATATTCGCCTTGTAAATCGCTACGATATGAAGAAGATCCGATAAAAGTCCCTGTTCATCATCCATCTGCAGCACCATGGTAATCGTTTTGCCCTTGGCGTTGTCGTAAAATGGAAAAATATCGTCCTTATACTTATAAAAGGAACTCCGGCTGATCCCAAGCTGGTCGGTCGCCTCCTGAATCGTCATCGCCTTTTCCGACGCAATGAGCTTCTTCGCTTCCGCCACCTTCAAAAGGACTTCCGGCACTGCTTTCTGCTTTAACAGATAATACTTTGTCTTTTCTTCCATTCCATCTCCGCTTATGTACGCACCAGAAATACATTTGTGTTTACCAGGAAGATATTATCACATTTATTGACGCTCTGCAATCTATTTTTTTCATAATAATCGAATTGTATCTGTAAAAAAACAGCCTGAACTGACGGCACTCGACAGAGTGTTTTCTTCTCTGTCAAACTTTTGTGCCGCCAATCCAGGCTGATTTATCTTCTTTTACGCCTCTTCTGTCTTCTGGTTTTTCAGGCTGATCCACTTTAAATACGCACTGATAAACAGATCAATATCTCCATCCATTACCGCGTTCACATTGCCATTTTCAGCGTTCGTCCGGTGATCCTTGACGAGCGTGTACGGCTGCATAACGTAGGAACGGATCTGGTTTCCGAAGTTAATGTCCTTGACATCGCCGCGGATGTCGGACAACTTCTCGGCATTCTCCTGTTGTTTGAGCAGGTACAGCTTTGCCTTTAACATCTGCATCGCCTTGTCCTTGTTCTGGAACTGGGAACGCTCATTCTGGCACTGTACGACGATACCGGTCGGCAGATGCGTGATACGGATCGCGGAGGACGTCTTGTTGATATGCTGTCCACCGGCACCACTCGAGCGATAGGTATCGATCCGCAGATCGTCCGGATTAATCTCCACATCCAGATCTTCTTCAATATCCGGCATGACATCACAGGAAACGAACGAGGTCTGACGCTTGCCAGCCGCGTTGAACGGGGAAATACGGACCAGACGATGGACGCCTTTCTCCGATTTCAGGTAGCCGTAGGCATTTTCGCCGTTGACCTGCAGTGTGATGGACTTAAGTCCCGCCTCGTCGCCATCCAGGAAATCAAGCACCTCGGTCGTAAAGCCCTTTTTGTCCGCCCAGCGCTGGTACATACGATACAGCATACTGCACCAGTCCATCGCCTCGGTACCACCCGCGCCCGCGTTCAGCTTGAGGATCGCGTTGCAGCCGTCGTACTCGCCGGACAGGAGTGTCTTTGTGCGGAGTTCTTCCAGCTCTTTGACGAACTCATCTAACATCTCCTGAATCTCCGGAATCATCGCCGGGTCATTTTCCTCATAGCCCATCTCGATCATGACCTGGATATCCTCATACTGCTGTTCAAGGTGCTTGTAGCCATCCACTGTATCTTTGAGATTTTTCGCCTCACGGACCGTCTTGGTCGAGCGCTCCGGATCATCCCAGAAGCCCGGTTCTTCCATTGATTTGTCAAGCTCCGTGATGCGGCGCTCCTTATTTTCCAGATCCAGGGAATCCTTGACCTCTTTCAGCGTCTCATCGTAGGTTGATAACGTATACTTAAACTGATCTAATTCAACCATGCTCTCACCTTCTCCATTCTCATCTATCTGCTGCCATTTTTCTCAACGGTTCAGCATTCTTTCAGTTATATTTTGTTACGGATCACACACATATAGACCGTAACTCTTTTTTATATTTGGAAAAATTCCCGGAACCAGGTATTTCGCCATAGTTTCGGGAATTTTCTGCACAGACTGCTGCAAAATCACAGCAGCCTGCCTTCTTTCATCTATTAATTCTTCGCGTACAGCTTCCGTCCACAGCACTGTTTGTACTTCTTGCCGGAACCGCATGGGCACGGATCGTTCGGGTAAATCTTCTTCTCCTCACGCTTCTTCGGTGCCTGCACGGTGCTGTCGTCACGGTTGGTTCCCGTTACCTTGGCAGCCGGTTCACGCTCGACCTTCTGCTCTGCACGGATGTGGAACAGAATACGGACGGTATCCTCACGGATCGCTGCCGTCATGCTGTCGAACATCTCATAGCCGCTCATCTTATACTCAACCAGCGGGTCTCTCTGACCATATGCCTGCAGACCGATGCCTTCGCGCAGCTGATCCATATCGTCGATATGAGCCATCCACTTTGCATCAACCACTTTCAGAAGGATCACGCGCTCCATCTCGCGTACCTGTTCCGCGCTTGTAAACTCTGCCTCGCGTGTCTCATAAAGCTTCGTTGCCGCCTCTTTAAGCATATGTTTCAGCTCGTTTTTCTTCATATGCTGCTGGTCTTCCGTCAGCTGAATCGGCTCTAACGGGATAACCGGAAGCAGCAGGGAATTTAACTCGGACAGATCCCACTCAGCCGGTTCCTGCTCATCAGAGATGGACATATCTACGGCGTTTTCTACGATATCCGTGATCATCTTCATGATAACAGAACGCATATTCTCACCATCCAGTACACGGCGGCGCTCTGCGTAGATTGCCTCACGCTGCTCGTTCATAACCTCGTCGTATTTTAACAGGTTCTCGCGGATACCGTAGTTGTTGGTCTCGATCTTCATCTGTGCTTTCTCAATCGCCTTGGAAAGCATCTTGTGCTCGATCTGCTCATTCTCCGGTACGCCCATCGCGTTGAACATATTCATCAGACGCTCTGAACCGAAGAGACGCATCAGGTCATCCTCCAGGGACAGGTAGAAACGTGATTCACCCGGATCGCCCTGACGTCCGGCACGACCGCGCAGCTGGTTATCAATACGTCTGGACTCATGACGCTCTGTACCGATAATCTTTAAGCCGCCCAGTTCTCTGGAAATCTCATCCAGCTTGATATCCGTACCACGACCTGCCATATTAGTCGCGATCGTAACGGCACCATGGATACCTGCATCTGCTACGATCTCAGCCTCCAGCTCATGGAACTTCGCATTTAATACCTTATGCGGAATGCCGCGTCTTGTCAGCATCTTGCTCAGAAGCTCGGAAGTCTCGATCGTAATGGTACCAACCAGAACCGGCTGTCCCTTTTCATGGGCTGCTGCCACTTCCTCGACAACCGCATGGAATTTCTCTTTTTTCGTCTTATAAACCGCATCCTCGTAATCAATACGCTGTACCGGTCGGTTCGTCGGGATGGAGATAACGTCCATCTGGTAAATGTTACGGAATTCCTTCTCCTCGGTCTGTGCCGTACCGGTCATACCAGCCTTCTTGTTGAACTTGTTGAAGAAGTTCTGGAAGGTAATGGTTGCCAGCGTGCGGCTCTCACGGCGCACATGTACGTGCTCCTTCGCCTCAATCGCCTGATGGAGACCATCGGAATAACGGCGTCCCGGCATGATACGTCCGGTAAACTCATCGACGATCAGAACCTCGTCATCTTTTACCACGTAGTCCTTATCGCGGAACATCAGGTAGTTGGCACGCAGTGCCAGAATGATGTTGTGCTGGATCTCCAGGTTCTCCGGATCCGCCAGGTTTTCGATGTGGAAGAAATCTTCAACCTTCTTCACACCAGCCTCGGTCAGGTTGACTACTTTATCTTTCTCATTGACTACGAAATCGCCTGTCTCCTCGATCTCCTCGCCCATGATGGCTGCCATCTTGGAAAATTCTGCTGATTCCTCGCCCTTTTCCAACTGACGTGCCAGAATATCGCAGACCTCATAGAGCTTCGTGGACTTGCCGCTCTGTCCGGAAATGATAAGCGGGGTTCTCGCCTCATCGATCAGGACGGAATCGACCTCATCGATGATCGCATAGTCCAGATTCCGCATAACCATCTGCTCTTTGTAGATCGCCATGTTGTCACGCAGATAATCGAAACCAAGCTCATTGTTGGTAACGTAGGTAATATCACAGTTGTAAGCTTCCCGGCGCTCGTCGGAATTCATCGAGTTTAAAACCACGCCGACCGTCAGACCGAGGAATCTGTGAACCTCGCCCATCCACTCTGCATCTCGTTTTGCCAGATAGTCGTTGACGGTAACGATGAATACACCCTTTCCAGCCAGCGCATTTAAGTACGCCGGTGCGGTAGAAACCAGGGTTTTACCCTCACCAGTACGCATCTCTGCGATACGTCCCTGATGCAGGACGATACCACCGATCAGCTGAACCGGGTAATGCTCCATATTTAATACTCGTCTCGCCGCCTCACGCACGGTTGCAAATGCCTCCGGCAGAAGGTCGTCCAGCGTCTCGCCGTTCGCAAGGCGCTCTTTGAACTTGCGCGTATTGTCACGCAGTTCATCATCCGATAAGGCAGTCATCTGCTCGCGCATACCTAGAATCTTATCCACGATCGGGCGGATCAGCTTCAGCTCGCGTTCGCTGTGGGTACCAAACACTTTCTCTATCAGATTCATGCTTTTCTCTCCTATTTCTTGCTTTCTCATTCTTTTTTCGTTTTTATAGCTCAATGTATGATATGTTTTAGATCGAAAAGATCGTATAGGTATAGTTATACAATCTTATTTATTCTAACACTAACAGGGATTTTATTCAATGATTTCATGATTTTTTTACATTTATTCTGCGCACACGCCCGGCTGAGATAAGCCGAACCTGCCGTACCCGGAAAATCCCAGCCATAAAACAAGACCCTCCATACACGAACAAAGGAACCTGCTGTAAAACGCTGCCTCCCTGCCTATCCAGGTAAAACGTTTTTTCTTCTGCCAGCCCGCCAACTTTATGGTAAACCAGACAAGTTGCACAAAATATATGTTCGACTTTCTTGTTGTCCACATTATCCACATTTTGTCCCCAGTTTTGTGGATAAGTTTTGCACACCCATTTTTTCCCTTTTTTAGGGAAAATGGAGTTTTGCACCGACTTATCCACATTATCCACAATTTCCGTCTGTTCACGAAGCACCCATTTTCCCCGGCGCATTTTGATTTCTTTTTTGTTCAGATCTCATAAACTTGCATATTTCTTCCAAAAATACAAGCAGATCTATTGACAAATGAAGAACCCTCGCATTGCCTCCAAACCCCCGTTTTTTCTAGCTTTTTCGGCCTTTTTCTGTTGCAAAAACACACCCATTCTGCCCTATCCTGCAAGACTCTTTTTTCATATTTCATTGTCCGCCGCACAAACCGCGCGCAAATCCCTTATAAAACAACAGCAATTCGTGAAAAATCAAACGACACAGTATTTCGACCTGTTTTTCAATTAATTGTGTTGACAATTTTGCGAAAAAGGTTGAATTTAACATCCAAAAGTGGTATACTATAGCCATCCCAATAAAAAGGAGCGATGATTATGCGTTATAAGATTACTGGAAGAAATATCAATGTTACCCCGGGGTTAAAAGCAGCTGTAGAGGAGAAGATCGGAAAGTTAGAGCGATACTTCAATCAGGACACTGAAGTGAATATCACACTTACGGTTGAGAAAGATCGTCAGAAGATCGAGGTTACCATCCCTGTCAAAGGCACCATCATCCGTGCAGAGCAGGAAAGCAACGATATGTATGTATCGATTGATTTGGTAGAAGAAATCATCGAGCGTCAGCTCAAAAAATATAAGAATAAAATCGTAGACAAGAAACAGGCGGCCGTTGCATTCTCTGACCTCTTCATAAACGAAGAATATGATTCCAACGACGAAGTAGATATCGTCAAAGTAAAGAAATTCGCTATGAAGCCGATGGATCCGGAAGAGGCTTGTGTACAGATGGAACTCTTAGGACATAGTTTCTATGTATTCCTGAATTCCGAGACCGAGCAGGTCAATGTTGTTTACAAACGTAAAGGCAACACCTACGGATTGATCGAACCAGAATTTTAATTCATCGCTTCGTACTATAAGTAGACAAGTTTCCTAGCAAAAAGGGGAGCTGCCATGTGGCAGTTCCCCTTTTTGCGTTGTGTTAAGTTCCATTCATATCCTATTTCTTTTCTTAGAACAGACCCGTGATCCGTCCATTCTCATCGACATCGATCTTCTCTGCCGCCGGCACCTTCGGAAGTCCTGGCATCGTCATGATGTCGCCGGTCAGCGCTACGATGAAGCCTGCGCCCGCGGATACTTTCAGGTTGCGGACAGTTACTGTAAAGTTCTTCGGTGCGCCGAGCAGCTTCGCATTGTCCGAAAAGCTGTACTGCGTCTTCGCCATACAGATCGGATAGTTACCAAATCCAAGCTCAGTCAGGCGTTTTGCCTGCTTCTTTGCTGCATCCGTGAGTACAACGCCGTCGCCGTGGTAGATCTTCTTCACGATCGCATCCAGTTTCTCCTCGATCGTTGTATCGGTCTCGTAGCAGTAGTGGAACTCGCTCTCAGTCTCGCACAGGCGGATGACTTCTTTTGCCAGCTCCTCGCCGCCTTCTCCGCCTTTCGCCCATACCTCGGACAGAGCTACATTGACACCGACCTCATGGCACTTATCCTCGATCAGCTTTAATTCTGCCTCGGTATCCATTGGGAAGCGGTTGATCGCTACGACACACGGAAGTCCATATACCTTGGTAATATTTTCTACATGCTGCATCAGGTTCGGAAGTCCCTTCTCCAGTGCTTCCAGATTCTCTGCGTTTAAGTCAGCCTTCGCCACGCCGCCGTGATGCTTCAAGGCACGTACCGTCGCTACTACAACGACCGCCGACGGTTTCAGCTCTGCCATCCGGCACTTGATATCCAGGAATTTCTCCGCACCCAGGTCAGCGCCGAAGCCAGCCTCTGTGATCGTGTAATCACCCAGCTTTAATGCCATCTTTGTCGCAATGACGGAGTTACATCCATGCGCGATGTTCGCGAACGGACCGCCGTGGATAAATGCCGGTGTATGCTCTAAGGTCTGTACCAGGTTTGGTTTCAGGGCATCCTTTAAAAGAGCCGTCATCGCGCCCGCTGCTTTCAGATCACCGGCAGTGACCGGTTCCTCGTCATAGGTATAACCTACGATAATCTTGGAAAGGCGTTCTTTCAGATCCGTAATGTTGCGTGCCAGGCACAAAACTGCCATGATCTCGCTGGCAACCGTGATGTCATATCCGTCCTCACGGGTCACGCCATCCACGCGGCGTCCCAGACCATCTACGATGTTGCGGAGCTGACGGTCATTCATATCGACAACACGCTTCCAGGTAATGCGCTTCGGATCGATGCGGAGTGCATTGCCCTGATAGATATGATTGTCCAGCATCGCTGCCAGCAGGTTGTTTGCTGCGCCGATCGCGTGGAAATCACCGGTAAAATGGAGGTTGATATCCTCCATTGGAATGACCTGTGCATATCCGCCGCCAGCTGCACCACCTTTGACACCAAAGACCGGTCCCAACGACGGCTCACGAAGCGCTACGGTTACCTTTTTGCCAAGACGTTTCAATCCGTCTGCCAGACCGACCGTGGTCGTGGTCTTTCCTTCTCCGGCTGGAGTCGGGTTGATCGCGGTCACCAGAATCAGTTTTCCATCCTTGCCCTCGGTCTCCTTCAGAAGACTGTAGTCTACCTTTGCCTTATAATTTCCATACTGCTCCAGATACTTCTCGTCTACGCCTGCTGCCTGTGCAATCTCACCGATTTTCAGTGGATTCGCTGCCTGTGCAATCTCAATATCTGTCATCATTACTCCTGTACCTCCCTGTTTTTGCGGTTTTGCCTGTTCCGGAAGTTTTCACACAGTGAATGTTATCTGCTTTATCTTCTGTAAAGAAGATCCCCCCTGTGAATTTCCCGGAAAGACTGTGAATGTTATCTATTATATACTGTGTCTGACAATTTGGAAAGACACAAAATTGATTTTTCACAAAAAATTGCATCCGATTCCAGTTTTTCTACTTTTTTCCCAAGTTCTGATACATAACTTTCGTCCTTGATCGATGCCAGATTGATCTTCACATTAAAGAGGGCACCCACAACCGCTGTCCGGGCTAACATCGCCGCAATCAGACCGTCGGAAACGGCACCTTTATTGCCCCTCTTTACGACCGCTTCCGCCATCGGAAAAATCTTTGCCGCTGACTCCGCAATCGCAAGCGGCGCTTCGGTCGCCTCTTTTAACCCCTGCTGCAGGGCGGCAGTGCGGATTTTTTTCTCCTCCTCCGTCTCCTTCGGAAGCTTCAGCGCTCTCATATATCCATTGAACGATTCGCTGTCCTTTTTGATCCCCGCCAGCAACTCCTCATGCAGCGCAGCGCCCTCAGCTGCCAGCGCCTGCATTTCCTCCTGCACCCCGGCATATGTTTCCTTTCCGATCGTCAGATTTGCCACCATTTCCATCAATGCCGCGCCCAGCGCCCCCACCATCGCCGACACGCTTCCGCCGCCCGGTACAGACGCCTTCGAAGCAGTTTCTTCTACAAACTGGTTTACGGAAAGTTCTCTTAATTCTGCCATGATTTTTCTCCTTTTTTATAAAAAGAATGTGCCTTGGCACATTCTCGCGCCGAGCGCGGTCGCTTGCGACATGTTTCTGCTTCGCGCGAGTGCATACATTTTCCTATAAAAATGAAAAAATACCGCAAAATTACTTGTCTCACCGTTCAGAAATCTTCTGCCCCGCTGGCAACGTAATTTTGCGGTATTCCCACCGAGCCCTACGGATATGAAATCGTTCCGTAAGAACCGATATACTCCTTTATCTGCGTTTACTAATTTAAGAATGAAACTGCCTTACACGGTGTTCGGTAGTTGGACGGCGAAATCTTGATGCCGCTCTTTGCCGTACTTGCGTGGATAACCTGTCCATTGCCTATGTAAAGTGCTACGTGATTGATATAATTGCCGCTCGCATAAAAAAGCAGATCGCCCGGCTGTACTGCGCTGACCGCAACCTCCTTGCCCTTTGCCGCCTGATCTCTCGAGCTTCGTCCGGTTGAAATACCGAAATGTGCAAATACACTCATTGTAAATCCGGAACAGTCCGCGCCGTTTGTCAGACTGGTTCCGCCGTATACATACGGATTTCCAAGGAACTGCTTTGCATATGCCACAACCGCAGAACGGGTAGCATTTGTTACTTCATTTCCAGAAGAGGACGTACCGCCTGTGCCTGGTCCGCCGCCCGGTCCAACGCCGCTTGCAGTGGTCGCTTTCGTCGCTGCCGCTGTAGTCGGCGCTTTCGTCTCAGCTGCCTTTGTCGTCTCCTTGGCTGCCGCTGTCGTCCCAGCTGCCTTGCTTTCGCTCGGATTCGCCTCTATTGTTCCGCTGTAGGAAGTCTCCGGTGCTTTGGTCGTCTCTTTGGCAGCTGCCGTGGTTTCCTTCGCAGCTGCCGTGGTTTCCGCTGCCCTCGACTCTTCCTCGGCTTTCTTCTTTACCTGTTCCAGGTTCTCGATCGCCGCATTCGCTTCCTGTTTCAGTTTTTCTTCTTCAGCTTTCTGCTGCTGTTCCTCAGCTACGGAAACTGCCTGCTTAAAGTCTACCTGCGTCGTAATATAATCTTTATACACATATCCGACCAGATCATTATCGACGGAAATCTTGGCAAAATCGCCCTCTTCTCCGATCACCTCATACTCTGCATCGGCAGAAAGAAGATCCAGCGTCTTGCCCTCTAAGCTCGGCGTCTCTCTCAGGCGAAGCGTAGAGGTATTTGTAACCTTCGCGTAGGTTGTGCCGACTTCCCTGGCAATCTTGGACGCCTCCTCACCGGTCACAAAATACTGTGCTTTAATATAACCGGTCACGGAACCCGACTGGATATGGTACCATTTGCCGCCCTCGCCGTCCACCGTGTCCAGAATTGTCGCCGCACAGTTATTGTAAATCTTTCCGACTACCTCGCTGCCTGTGCTCGCCTGTGCGCGAACATTGACATAATTGGTCACACGGGAAATCGCGATATTATCGTAGATCGACTTGGACATCGCGCGGACAACCGCCTCAGTCTCGCCAGTTGTCTCCTTTGGCTGGGCTTTCGTCTCTGCTGGCACCTGTGCCGGTTTGGCTGTCTGCGCACCGCCTGCCACGCCCGTCTGACCGGCTCCCGCCACTGCCAGAACTTCTTTAGAAGCAAATGCCTCCGCCAGCTCTTTTTCCGGGTTCAAGCTGCTCGCATAGTAATTATTGATCGCCACTGACGCGCCAGCGACCGGGGCATCCGTCTCCAGATTCATCGCCGCCTGGGCGCTCATCTGTCCCGTCCCTGCCATCACAAGGCACGCTCCTGATACTATCAGAAATTTCAGCGTTTTTCTCATAAGAACCTCCTACTCTTCTGTCCATTCTGTTCCGTCGTTTTATCTCAAACTGTAACTGTTCAGTACCTTCACAGTCACGCGCAAAAATCCATTAAAAATTGCCTACGGCAATGGGATTTTTGCCTGCTGACCCATGTTTTCGTACGGTCAGCGCAGTAAATGCGCAGACCTACTAAACAGTTACTCTGTTTTCTTCTATGTTAAAAATGAGTTATGCCTGAAGATATCGCTCTGCAGATGCCACGCAGTTTGCGCCGTCCGATGCCGCTGTCAAAATCTGGCGCAGCGCCTTGGTCCGGACATCTCCGGCTGCAAATACGCCCGGAACGCTCGTCTGACCGCTCTCATCCGCCCGGATGTAACCCTGCTCATCAAGCTCTAACTGACCCGCATACAGCTCACTCTCCGGTGCGATGCCGACTGCAATAAAGACACCCTCCACGTCCAGCCGTCTCTCTTCTCCGGTTTTGGTCTGTCTCAGCCGCAACGCCTCCACCTGAGCGTCCCCTTCAATCGCAACCGTCTCGCTGTTCCAGACAAATTCAATATTTTCAAGCGCCTGTAAGCGCTCCTGCAGCCGTTTTGCCCCGCGAAGCTTGTCTCTGCGGTGGACGATATATACTTTTTCACACATCCGTGCAAGAAAAATCGCATCTTCCAGCGCCGCGTCGCCGCCGCCCACAACGGCAACCGTCCTTCCCCGGAAAAATGCCCCGTCGCAGGTCGCGCAGTATGAAACGCCTGCCCCGCGAAGTTCCTCTTCTCCCGGCACCTCCAACGTCCTGTGATGTGCTCCGGATGCCAGAATCACACAGCGTGCCTCATACGTCTCTTCCTCGCAGACTACTTTCTTCACATTTCCTGAAAGCTCGACCTGCACGACCTCATCCTGTACAACTCTTGCTCCCAGCTTGTTTGCATGCTCCCGGAACTGTCTGGAAAGCTCAAAGCCGGTCACACCCGGAAATCCCGGATAATTGTCCACCTCCCAGGTATTCAGCACCTGTCCGCCGCTGATTCCATTCTTCTCTATCACAATCGTGTCCAGACATGCCCGCTGTGCATAAATCGCCGCACTCAAGCCAGCTGGTCCGGAACCAATGATTATTATATCATACATGGTATACAGTTCCTTTCTTCCGAATCTGTTCGGTAATTGATCCGCTCTATCGCTGTGTCAGATCCATTTGGTTTTAGTATAACACATTTTGGCACTTTCATACAATGCTGTAAAACACTCAGAACAGCAAAAAATGGATGAAAATTTCTTACGATTTTATGACAGGCGGAAAAATGAAACTATTTCATGAATTTTAAATACATGCTATAATTCAATCAAATATACGCATATAAGGAGTTTACTGCCATGAATCATAAAACTATCCTCGTAACCGGCGCTTCCCGCGGAATCGGGAAAGCGATTGCATTAACCTACGCCAGGAATGGCTGGGATGTCGTGATTACCTGCCTGAGGCGGGAAGAAGAATTAAAAAAGACCCAGCGCGAAATCGAAGCGCTGGGCGTTTCCTGCCTTGCCTGGATGGGCGATGCGGGCGATTTTGAGAGCTGTTCCCGCCTGTTTGGCGCGATCCGGGAGCGCTTCGGTTCCCTGGATGTCCTCGTCAACAATGCAGGGATTTCCTACATCGGTCTGTTCCAGGATATGACGCCGGACGAGTGGAACCACATTCTCAATACCAACCTGACCTCCGTCTTCAACTGCTGCCGCCTCGCCGTTCCGATGATGGTGTCACGCAAATCGGGACGCATTCTCAATATTTCCTCCGTCTGGGGCATCTGCGGCGCTTCCTGCGAAGTCGCCTATTCTGCCACCAAAGGCGGCATCAACGCCATGACGCGCGCCCTCGCGAAGGAACTTGCGCCGAGCAGCATCCAGGTCAACGCGATCGCCTGCGGTGCTATTGACACCGAAATGAACCAGTTCCTCGATGAAGAAGAACGGAATGCCCTGCTGGAAGAAATTCCAGCAGGACGTATGGGGCGTGCCGAGGAAGTCGGAAAACTGGCATACCAGCTGGGGAGCGAGGACTCCTATTTAACGGGACAGATAATTCAACTGGACGGCGGCTGGATCTAAAACCTGAAGTAAATAAACGGATTATACGTGCTGCTGACGAGATACATGGTACACAAAAACAGCAGCACAGCCATAATCACAATATCCACTGTCTTTGTCACTTCTTTCTCATACAGATGCTCCCGCAGCTTCGGGCATATACTCTGCACGATGCCCGAAAGCAGCACGCCCAGCACCGCAAGAAAAATCACCTTCCGATTCACGAACAGCGACGCCGGATAGATGCCGTTCTCCCAGGTAAACATCTGATGCAGGATCACTTTCGCATCCGCCAGCGTATCGGCGCGGAAGAACACCCAGCCAACCACTACAACCAACGCCGTATAGATGTGATTCAGTCCCCGGAAGCAGTTCTTCTCCAATAGCTTCCCAAGTCCCATGCGTTCCACCACCAGAAACAGCCCATGGTACAATCCCCAGATGATAAAGGTTGCCCCAGCGCCATGCCAGAGCCCGGTCGCAAAAAAGACAATCAGCAGATTAACATACGTCCGCACCTGCCCTTTCCGGTTGCCGCCCAGCGGGATATAAAGATATTCCCTAAACCAGGTCGAGAGTGAAATATGCCAGCGTCTCCAGAACTCGCGGATCGAGGTAGAGATATACGGATAATTGAAGTTCTCCATAAAATCAAATCCAAACATTTTTCCCAATCCGATCGCCATATCCGAATATCCCGAAAAATCGAAATAAATCTGAAGTGTGTACAAAACCGCCAGCATCCACGCATTGACCGTTCCCAGCTGTGCCAGCGGTTTCTCCATCATCCAGTCCACCGTCGCCGCAAAAGTATTAGCAAACAACATTTTTTTCGCCAGTCCGTAGGAAAAGCGCTTGATTCCATACGCCATCCCCTCCGCCGTACACTGCCGGTTCTCAATCTGTTCGCAGACATCGTGATACTTGACGATCGGTCCCGCGATGAGCTGCGGAAAGAAGGAAATATAGAGCGCCAGATGAAAGATATTTTTCTGCGCCTGAATCGTCCCCCGGTACACATCCACCACGTAGGAAAGCGCCTGAAACGTGTAGAAGGATATTCCGACCGGAAGAGCAATCTCGCGGAAAGAAAGTGTATGTGCGCCGCCCGCAAAGCGGTTTAACAGAGAATTTGCAATCTCGACTGCGAAGTTAAAATATTTGAAATAGCCCAGAAGAAGGAGGTTTAAAAACACGCAGGTTGTAACAGCAAGGCGCATTCTGTGTTTACTCTGCATCCTCCCAATCCACAATCCAAAGAAATAATTCAGCCCGATCGAAACAAGCATCAGAATCACATACTTCGGCTCGCCCCACGCATAAAAAAAGAGGCTGGCAGCCAGAAGGACGCCATTGCGGATATGCAGATTTTTCGTTATAAAATAAAGCAAAAATACCGCTGGCAAAAAATACCATAGGAACACAAGGGAACTAAATAACATAAATCATACCATCCTGTATTTGTTACTGTTCGCGCATACGTGCCCAGTAACGGAATTTGCCGTGGCTTCGCATTTAAATACGGCAAATTCCTGCCGCCACCACGTTTTCTTACGGCACTTTCGATTCCAAAAGTGCCTACCCGTGAACAGTAACCTGTATTTTCTTATATAGCAGATAAATCATATCTATATTCCAGACACTCTATTATACGGGTAATCCCCCTTAATCTGTCAAGTGTTTTTGACCAGAATAAAGAATGTGCCTTTTGTGTAATAAGGAATTCCAAGGAATTTTCTATTACATGAAAAAGAATGTGCCTTGGCACATTCTCGCGCCGAGCGCGGTCGCTTGCGACATATTTCTGCTTCGCGCGAGTGCGCATCCTCGCGGAGCGTTTTTTGTTTCATAGGACGCAATTTCCTATGAAACAAAAAAACCCTGCCTCCCAGGTTCATCACCTCGGAAACAGGGTTCTCTTTACTCGCTGGCACGGGACTGCGGAGTACTGGGCGGAATAAATCCGTCCAGCCGGCGCTGTCTCATATATTTATCAGAGAAAAACATACAAAACTCTACTGCTATATGCTAAGAAGATTTTTCTTCCTATTTTAATTAGTTGTTCTTAGCTGCTGCTTTTGCTTCTTTGATCTTCTCAGTCAGCATCGGAACGATCTTGTTTAAGTCACCTACTACGCCGTAGTCAGCAACATCGAAGATCGGAGCAGACTCATCTTTGTTGATAGCAACGATGATGTCAGACTCTTCCATACCTGCCAGATGCTGGATAGCACCGGAGATACCGATTGCAAAGTATACGTTCGGACGAACAGTCTTACCTGTCTGACCTACCTGAAGATCCTTCGGTTTCCAGCCAGCATCTACAACTGCACGAGAGCAGCTTACGGTACCGCCGATAGCCTCTGCCAGATCATCCAGAATCTTGAAGTTCTCCGGGCTTCCTACGCCACGACCGCCGGATACAAGGATCTTAGCATCCATGATATCAACGGTGTTGGATACAGCCTTAACAACTTCCAGGATATCAACATATTTGTTGTTCTTTGTGAATCCCGGATTGAACTCAGTAACAACAGCTTTTTTGCCAGCTCCTTCGGAGCCTTCTGCATAACACCCGGACGAACGGTTGCCATCTGCGGACGGAAATCCGGGCAAGCGATGGTAGCGATGGTGTTGCCGCCGAATGCCGGACGAGTCATAAGCAGCTGATTGTGCTTTGTCTCTCTACCCGGAACCGGATTCATCGGGAAATCGCCGATATCAAGTTTTGTACAGTCTGCAGTCAGACCTGTATGGATTCTAGCGCAAACACGCGGACCAAGGTCACGACCGATTGCAGTTGCACCGATCAGGAAGATTTCCGGTTTGAACTCTTTGATAACAGATGCGATTGCATGTGTGTACGGCTCTGTACGGTACTCTTTTAATTCCGGATCGTCTACAACGATAACCTTATCTGCGCCGTACTCTGCTAACTGATCTGCAAGACCCTTAACGTCAGAACCAACTAAAACAGCGGTTACTTCTACTCCTAAATCTTTTGCTAATTCTTTACCTTTGCCAATCAGCTCATAAGCGATATTGCTGATAACATTATCCACCTGCTGTGCAAAGACAAATACGCCCTTATATGCTTCTAAGTTGTTCATCTTATTCACCACTCTTTTCTATAAAATAATTAGATAATGTGTTTCTCTGCCAGTTTGCCAACGATATAATCTGCGGAAGCTGCCGGATCAAGTTCTACTTTCTCGCCAGCACCCTTTCTTACCTTATCGGAAGCTTTTGCGATCTGTGTCGGTGATCCCTTCAGACCAAGGTTGGAATCCTCAACATCTTTCAGATCTTTTCTGCCCCAAACGGTGATCTCTTTTGCATATGCATCAAAGATTCCGCCCGGAGTCATATAACGCGGCTCGTTTAACTCTGCAAGAGCGGTTAAAAGACACGGAAGCTGTGCTTTTACTACATGATATCTATCATCATACTGACGCTCAACTACGATATATTTCTCAGCTTCGTTTACTTCACGAATCTTCTGAGCGTAGCTGATTACCGGAAGGCCAAGGTGCTCGGAGATCTGCGGACCTACCTGAGCGGTATCGCCATCGATAGCCTGACGACCAGTAATGATTAAGTCATAATCCAGGTTGCGAAGTGCGCCTGCGATAGTCTGGGAAGTAGCCCAGGTATCTGCACCACCGAGTACACGGTCAGTTACAAGAACACCATTGTCTGCGCCCATAGCCATAGCCTCACGAAGAACCTCTTCTGCCTTCGGAAGACCCATAGTAACTACGGTAACCTCTGCACCATACTGATCTTTTAAGCGAAGCGCTGCCTCCAGACCTGCTTTATCATCTGGGTTCATGATTGCCAGCATTGCGCTTCTGTCAAGAGTACCATCCGGGTTAAATTTAACTCCGCCTTTGGTATCCGGAACCTGTTTTACACAAACTACAATTTTCACGGTATTTTCACTCCTTATTTTTTTCTTTTTTCTCTATAGGACTGAGATTGTTCTGATTTCTCTGCAGACTGAATTATTTTAACAGATCAGCGGAGATAACCATTCTCTGAACCTCAGATGTACCCTCGTAGATCTCAGTGATCTTAGCATCACGCATCATACGCTCTACGTCGTACTCTCTCGTGTAACCGTAACCACCGTGAAGCTGTACAGCCTTGGTTGTAACTTCCATAGCAACCTCTGCTGCATACAGTTTAGCCATAGCTGCTTCTACAGAATAGGTTTTCTGTGTCTTCTTAGCAACGGCTGCTCTGTAAACAAGGAGCTGAGCTGCTTTAACTTTGGTAGCCATATCTGCCAGCTGGAACTGAGTGTTCTGGAACTGACCGATAGCACGACCAAACTGTTTTCTCTCTTTTACATAATCAACAGTTCTCTCAAGAGCGCCCTCTGCAAGACCAAGTGCCTGGGAAGCGATACCGATACGTCCGCCATCCAGGGTATGCATAGCGATGTGGAAACCTTTGCCCTTCTGGCCAAGCAGGTTCTCTTTCGGGATACGACAATCTGTGAAGATCAGCTCGTATGTAGCAGATCCACGGATACCCATCTTCTTCTCTTTGGTACCGAAGGTGAAGCCCGGAGTTCCTTTCTCTACGATAAATGCAGAGATCTCTTTTTTCTTTCTGCCCTTTACTTCAACAACGCCTGTTACAGCGATGATAACGTAAATGTCAGCCTCTTTACCATTGGTAATGAAAACTTTGGAGCCGTTTAATACCCACTCGTCGCCGTCTAATACAGCCTTGGTCTGCTGACCCTGAGCATCTGTACCAGCACCCGGCTCAGTAAGACCGAAAGCACCAAGCTTCTCGCCCTTAGCAAGCGGAACCAGGTATTTCTGTTTCTGCTCTTCAGTACCGAAAGTCTGGATCGGATCGCAGCACAGAGATGTGTGTGCAGATACGATAACGCCGGTAGTACCACAAACTTTGGAAAGCTCCTCAACGCACATAGCGTATGTTAACGGATCACAGCCCTGTCCGCCATACTCCTTCGGAACCGGGATGCCCATGAAGCCAAGCTTCTGCATCTTTTTAACGGTTTCCTCCGGGAAGTGCTCTGTCTCGTCAACTTCCTGTGCCAAAGGTTTTACTTCGTTCTCGGCGAAGTCATGGAATAACTTTCTCGCCATTTCATGCTCTTTACTTAATGTAAAATCCATGTGTCTATTCCTCCATCATTTTCTTATATACGCTTAAGAGGCGGCTTTAAGCGCCGCCCCGTTGCGGTTCTTAAAAATCTGGTACTCTATTATGTTTTCATCTGGTCAAGAAGCCAGACTTATGTACATATTAGTTGTACTTGTAGAAGCCTTCGCCAGACTTACGGCCAAGCTTGCCGCCGCGAACCATCTTTCTAAGAAGCGGCTGCGGACGGTACTTCGGGTCACCAGTCTCAGACTGAAGTACTTCCATGATAGCCAGAACAACGTCCAGACCTACCAGGTCGCCCAGTTCAAGCGGTCCCATCGGATGGTTAGCACCCAGCTTCATAGCGGTATCGATACCCTCTACAGAAGCCTCGCCCTCAGCGTAGATACCGATAGCTTCGTTGATCATCGGGATGAGGATACGGTTTACTACGAAACCAGCGCCCTCTTCTACCTGTACCGGGATCTTGCCGATCTCTTCAGAGATCTTCTTAACTTTGTCAACAATCTCTGTCGGAGTGTTTAAGCCTGCGATAACCTCAACCAGCTTCATAACCGGAGCCGGGTTGAAGAAGTGCATACCGATAACCGGGCGGTCAAGACCTGCACCGATCTCAGTAATGGACAGAGAAGAGGTGTTGGTAGCGAATACGCAGTCTGCCTTGCAGATAGCGCCCAGCTCTTTGAAGGTCTGTTTTTTGATCTCCATGTTCTCGATTGCTGCCTCAACTACGAGATCGCAGTCGCTGCAGATAGTCTTAACGCCGGTATGGATTCTGGCAAGGATCTTGTCTGCATCCTCTTTTGCCATCTTTCCTTTTGCTACTCTCTTCTCAAAGTTCTTTGAAATTTTCAGTTTGCCGTTGGAAGCAAACTCTTCGTTAATATCACACAGGCATACTTCATATCCATCTACCTGAGCAAATGCCTGAGCGATTCCGGAACCCATGGTTCCTGCACCAATAATACCAACTTTCATGACAAATCCTCCTGAAATTATACAACTATAATTTAACTAACTATCTATTGTTAAACTGCTCCACTTTCCGTTTCTCAAGGAATGCCTGCATACCGTTCTTCTGATCTTCTGTCTCGAAGCATCCGCCAAACAGTTTTTCCTCGATCACGATAGCCTGATCCATATCAGTCTGAAGTCCGTCGTTCATCGCCTTCTTGCTGTTTCTGACAGCGATCGGAGCCATCTTTGCGATAGCGCCTGCCAGCTTCTTCGCAGCCGGCATCAGCTCTTCCTGTGTATAAACAGCATTTACAAGTCCGACACGGTATGCCTCGTCCGCTTTGATGTTGCGGGACGCAAATACCATCTCTTTTGCCTTGCCCGGTCCGATGAGACGTGCGAGTCTCTGTGTACCGCCGAAGCCTGGTGTGATACCAAGACCTACTTCAGGCTGTCCGAATAATGCATTGTCCGAGCAGATACGGATATCACAGCTCATGGCAAGCTCGTTGCCGCCGCCGAGTGCGAAACCGTTTACTGCCGCGATAACCGGAACCGGGAAGGTTCGATCTTGCGGAAAATATCGTTGCCGAATTTACCGAAGTGCTCGCCCTGCTCCTTGGTCATCACGCTCATAGCAGCGATGTCAGCACCGGCTACGAAAGATTTCTCTCCTGCGCCGGTCAGGATAATTGCACGAATTTCGGAAAGGTCTACTGCATCAAATGCAGCTTCAATATCCTTCAGCACATCCTCGTTTAACGCGTTCAGTGCCTTCGGACGATTAATAGTTATGACTGCGACGTGTCCGTCTACCTCATAGTCTACAAATCCCACTTCCAGTTCCTCCTAAAAAGCTCTTGAATTGAAATACGTAAAACCAGAAACAGCCGGAGCGCCGGGGATAAGCCCCGACGACTCCGGTTCTGCGTCAGAAATTAGTCTCTCTCAACGATCGTTGCGCAGCCCATGCCGCCACCGATACACAGAGTAGCCAGACCCTTCTTAGCGTCACGTTTCTGCATCTCGTATAACAGAGTTGTCAGGATACGGCAGCCAGATGCTCCTACCGGATGTCCGATAGCGATTGCACCGCCGTTTACGTTCAGGATGTCTTTGTTGAAGCCAAGGTCACGAGCTACAGCGATAGACTGAGCTGCGAATGCCTCGTTTGCCTCGATCAGGTCGAAGTCTTCTACCTTCCAGCCTGTCTTCTTCAGAACTTTCTTGGTAGCTGCAACCGGTCCAATACCCATGATGCTCGGATCTACACCGCCCAGAGCGCCTGCTACCCATGTAGCCATCGGTTTGATACCCAGTTCTTTTGCTTTCTCTTCGCTCATAACAACTACAGCTGCTGCACCATCGTTGATGGAGGAAGCGTTACCAGCTGTTACACGTCCGTCTTTCTTGAATGCCGGACGAAGCTTGCCAAGAACCTCTACAGTGGAACCCGGACGCGGACCCTCATCGGTATCTACGATAACAGTCTCTTTTTTCTTCTTAACTTCGATCGGAACGATCTCGTCTTTGAAACGTCCAGCCTCGATAGCTGCGCAAGCCTTCTGCTGGCTAGCTGCTGCAAACTCATCGAGTTCTTCTCTTGTGATACCCCACTGATCGCAGATATTCTCAGCGGTGATACCCATGTGGTAATCGTTGAATGCATCCCACAGAGCGTCATTTACCATGGTGTCGATCATGGTCGCATTGTTCATACGGTATCCGTAACGAGCCTTCATCAGAGCATACGGAGCTGCGGACATGTTCTCTGCACCACCAGCTACTACGATGTCAGCATCGCCTGCAAGGATCATATCTGCTGCTGCGTTTACAGCATTCAGACCAGAACCGCAAACCACGTTCAGGGTAACTGCCGGAACTTCTACCGGAAGACCAGCTTTCAGAGACATCTGACGTGCTACGTTCTGACCAAGGCCAGCCTGGATAACACATCCCATGTATACGTGATCAACCTGCTCCGGAGCAACGCCTGCTCTCTTCAGAGCCTCCTTGATAACTACGGCACCCATCTCAGCTGCTGGAACAGTACTGAGCTGGCCACCCATAGAACCTACTGCGGTACGGCATGCACTTGCAATTACGACTTTCTTAGACATTGAAAAAATCCTCCTTGAAAATGATCCACCACGTAAATAACACAACTGCAGTAAATAGTAAAATAGTGATAAATATGATAGTGTATTTGTATCTTAACACCCCACGCGGCTCCTGTCAAATAATTATCAATGGATTTATAAAGATTTAAGATTCTCATTTTTCCGCGTACAATCCACTTATTTCTACATCGTTTTGATCGCCTTTAGGCGGAATGCACAATTTTTTTCTTCCGTTTTCTCAATAAAAGTGGTCTTCTCTGGCATTATAACCAACATGGTATTTTGTTTGTGAATTAATAGACAAAGTCATTTCTTTTCTATTTACATACACTTATATCTGTAATTCATAAATATGAATATGTCGTCATTTTCCCCTATTTTGTCCTCCGCCTCTTTCGTTGACAAGGGATAGTGGAGATGATACACTGATAAACAACGGGGGATGTCCGAATCACGCATTTGTACGGACTTCTTCATATTATTAAAAAGGACAAGGTGAATAAGTATGGATTACAAGAAACTGTATGCAGAAAAGCTGGTTTCCGCTGAAAAAGCTGCTTCCGTCGTTAAATCTGGCGACTGGGTTGACTATGGCTGGACCACCGGCACTCCGGTAGCAGTCGATGCTGCTATCGCAAAACGTCTTCCGGAACTGGAGAATGTAAACTTCCGCGGCGGTATCCTGATGTGGGTACCGGAGATCTTCAAGATCGAAAACCCGGCAGCTCATATGACCTGGAACTCCTGGCACATGAGCGGTATCGAGAGAAAGGCAATCGCACAGGGATTCAGCTTCTATGCTCCGATCCGTTATTCCGAGCTTCCGAGATACTATCGTGAGTCCGCAACCAAACCGGATGTAGCTGTATTCCAGGTTGCTCCGATGGACGAGCACGGTTATTTCAACTTCGGACCAAATGCTTCCCATATGGCAGCCTGCTGCGAGACTTCCAAGGTTGTCATCGTAGAGGTCAATGAAAATATGCCAGTCTGCCTCGGCGGATTTGAGAACGGCGTTCATATCTCCAACGTAGACATGATCGTAGAGGGCAGCAACCCGACCATCGCAGAGATGGGAGGCGGCGCAGCAGCGACTGATGTCGATGAAGCAGTTGCAAAACTGATCGTAGACGAGATCCCGGATGGTGCCTGCTTACAGTTAGGTATCGGCGGTATGCCGAACGCAGTTGGTTCCCTGATTGCGAAATCTGACTTAAAGGATCTGGGTGTTCACACCGAGATGTACGTTGACGCATTCGTTGATATTGCCGCAGCCGGCAAGATCACAGGCGCTCACAAAGCACTGGACAAAGGCCGTCAGGTATACGCATTCGGCGCTGGTACCAAGAAACTGTATGACTACTTAAACAACAACCCGGCCTGCATGAGTGCTCCGGTTGATTACACCAACGACGTCCGCACCATCGCAGCCCTGGACAACTTCATGTCCATCAACAACGCGGTTGACCTCGACCTCTTCGGTCAGGTAAATGCAGAGTCCGCAGGAATCAAGCACATCAGCGGTGCAGGCGGACAGCTTGACTTCGTTCTGGGCGCTTACCTGTCCAAGGGCGGAAAGAGCTTCATCTGCTGCTCCTCCACCTTCAAGAACAAGGCTGGCGAGCTGCAGTCCCGTATTCTCCCGACCTTAAATCAGGGTTCCATCGTAACCGATACACGTGCAAACCTGCACTACCTGGTAACCGAGTACGGTAAAGTAAACTTAAAGGGTCTTGCAACCTGGCAGAAATGCGAGGCTATCATCTCCGTTGCACATCCGCAGTTCCGCGATCAGCTGATTAAGGAAGCTGAGAAGATGCATATCTGGAGACAGAGCAATAAGATCTGATAAGAACTCAAGATCTGATAAAATCGGCAGGATTCGGAGACAAAATCCAGCAAACCATCTATGGTATCTGAGACTCCCGGTTCTCCGATACACCAGATACGTTTATTTTCTAAAAAAAGTGCTTTTCCTCTCAAAAAATTTTCTTTGAGAAGAAAGGCACTTTTTTATTTATACTTTTTTCTTATAGTTTTTGTTCTACAAGTCTCTGTCTACCATCCGCTACTGTTCCAGAGACTTCCACCGGAAGTTCGGAATCACATCCGACCACTTATTAATTCCGATGATTGATTTTGCAAAATTCGAAGTTTCCAGCGTGTATCTCTTCTGATCAATGTCGTGGAAAACTCTCCAGAGCTTTCGATCCTTTACCGCTACAATCTCATTGCCCTGATTCATATCACAGGACCACAGACCGAAGCTTAAGCCTGCCCTTACCTCTGACGGCGCATCGACCTGACGACTCAGAATGTACGCGTCGATATACGGGTTGCTGTCTACGATATAGTAAGAATATGCAAATGCCGCCGCCTGGATATCCGACACATCGCCGCGCGTCAGACTCTGTGCAGTAAATCCTTCCTCCGTCAGAATGACATGGCGCACCTCGCCGGATGCTGTCTTCATCGAATCCTGATTCAGATAATCGGTCAGTACATGCAGGTTTGCAAAGTTGACAATCGGTGAATCTGCACTCTCGGTTACCAGCCCCGTTGCCGGATCATCCCAGAATTCCGGTTCCGTCATCGGGTACGGATACGGATGGTAGGCAATGCCCCAGTCCATCTGGCCTTCCGTTACTGCCAAGCGTTAAACGTATCAACAATGCCTTTGCCCGTATAATGCACCTGATCGTTCAGGTTCTCATACGGAGCTCCCCACCAGAAATCAAGTGAAAAATAAACCCGGTCATTCGCACTTGTGCTCTTGATCGCCGTGTAGAACGTGCGGAATGCCTGCTGATACGTGGATACATATGCATTCAAATCTGCCGGTCCCATGTAGTTCCAAATCTGGTTGTTGATCTCATTGCCCAGAATCCAGTTGGAAATCTTCGCATAATTTGAATTATGATTCTTGCCGCTGTAACGATCCGCCAAAAACGCGAAGATCGCACGCGTTGTCTCAAATCCTTCCTGTGTCTTCGTGTTAAACATATAATAATTGGCGCTCGAAGATTTCGCAGTTCCCGCATGAACCAGTTCCGGGTGCGCGTCATTCCAGTCATTTAAAACGATCGCCGTCACGGATATATCTTTTCCGATATATGTACTGATCACCTTGTCATAATTTTCAACCACCGACTTATTAAAATGATACGTTTTTCCATCGTACTCATAATCAATGCCACTTCCTAAAAACTGGGAAAATGCGATATTGACCGCCACATGTTTGACACCCAGTGTAAATGCATCGTTGAGCATATTTAACTGGATATTCAAGCCCTTTTTCGTCAGCGGCGTCTTAAACGGATCCTGATTGGATGCAACCACCTCCGGATTTGTGATATAATGTGCCGCGCCAACTGTCGTAAATGTAGTTCCGTCAAACACTGCCGGAACAAACCGGCTGTAAAGGCGGTCCTGGGCAGTTCCCTTGTTTAAAGGAATCGAGACGGTCCTCGTTTCCCCTGCGCCTACGCTGCTGACATAATCAGTCCGGCTTCCAATCTCCGACTCATACGGCCGCAATTCAAACAGATAAATCTTTCCGTCCGTCCCCGTTGTATCACCGTTGCTTGAAAGTGAAATATCCACTGTATTCTGCCCCGAACCAATCAGACAGGAGCCGATCGAAGCGGTTATCTGAAACGTCTGCGCCGCCAGTGCTGTGAACGCAGCCGCCACACTCAGGCAGACCGCTGCAGCCAGGACAAGCGCCGTTTTCATCCATTTTTTCATCCTGTTCCTTCCTTTCCGTCTAATATCCTATGGTATTTGATCATACTTCATTCTTCCGTCAGATTCAATTACTATTTTATTAAGGATTATTACAACTATTTTGGAAATCCTGTATGATTCCCAGCATTTTATCTTTTCCAAGCCTTGATTTCTTTCTTATTCCTATTCTTTTACCACTTGCAAATATTGGTTTTATATATAAATCCCTTAGAGCCGCAAATTTAAAAAGCTACAGTTTCCGGAACCATCAAGTATTCCTTCCGCCATAGCTTTTTGATATTACTGATTATTTAGTTCTTAATGCCCTCATCGCATTTAAAATTGCAATGACGGAAACACCAACGTCCGCAAACACGGCTTCCCACATATTCGCCACTCCAGCCGCGCCCATCAGAAGCACAACCGCCTTAACCGCCAGGGCAAACACGATATTCTGGTGCGCGATTGCCATTGTCTTGCGTCCGATTTTAACCACACCTGCAATCTTCGCCGGGTTATCATCCATCAGGACAATGTCCGCCGCCTCGATCGCCGCGTCACTTCCCATGCTTCCCATTGCAATACCGACATCTGCGCGGGAGAGAACCGGTGCATCGTTGATGCCGTCGCCGACAAATGCCAGCTTCCGCTTTCCGGTCATCTCCGCCAGCATCTCCTCGACCTTCTGCACCTTATCCGCCGGAAGCAGCTCCGTGTACGCCTGATCGATGCCAACCTTCGCAGCCACCGCCTCGCCGACCGCTTTCCGGTCGCCCGTCAGCATAACAGTACGGCGGATTCCAGCCGCCTTCAGTCCACGGATCGCATCCTCCGTCTCCAGCTTGATCGTATCGGCAATCAGGATACTTCCGGCAAATTTTCCGTCCTTTGCCAGATAAATCACAGTGCCGATGCCGTCGCATTCCTGATACGGTATATTTTTACTCTTCATCAGGCGTCCATTACCCGCCAGAACTATGTGACCGTCGATCGTTGTCTCGATACCATGACCGGAAATCTCGTTGGTTTCACCGATGCGGGTTAAGTCGATCAGGGGTTTGCGTACCACTCCCTGCACACCCTCTTTGGACTGCACCTTCTTTATTGTGTCATTGTCAGCATCCAGAACGATTTCTGCTGTTCCCGCATTCGCCTTTTGAGTTTCTGCTTCTGCCAAACTGCCTTTTCTCTCACGATACGCCTCCCGTATCGATTCCGCGATCGGATGCGTCGAATAATTCTCGGCATACGCCGCCAGCTCCAGAAGCTCATCCTCACTGATTCCCGCCGGATGCAGCTCCGTCACTTTAAACTCGCCTTTCGTCAGGGTGCCTGTCTTATCAAATACAACCGTATCCAGCTCCGAAACTGCCTCCAGATAATTGCTTCCCTTGACTAACACACCGATGCGGGATGCAGCGCCAATGCCGCCAAAGAAGCTAAGCGGAACCGAAATTACCAGCGCACACGGGCAGGAAATTACCAGGAAAATACAAGCTCTCTGAATCCACTCGCCAAATTCTCCGCCCAGCACAATCGGCGGCACAAACGCCAAAGCAACCGCCGCGATCACGACCACCGGCGTATAATATCTGGCAAACCGGGTGATAAAGTTCTCCACCTTCGCCTTCTTGCTGCTGGCATTCTCCACAAGCTCCAGAATCCGCGCCACCGTCGAATCATCAAATTCTTTCGTCACGCGCACCCGCAGAAGCCCGCTGCCATTGACACATCCGCTGATGATTTCATCCCCGGCTGCCGCACGGCGCGGTACCGATTCACCAGTCAGCGCCGAGGTATCGATCATCGATTCACCCTCTACCACCACGCCATCCAGCGGAATCCGCTCTCCCGGCTGTACCACGATGATGTCATCCACTTCCACATCATCCGGATCGACCTGCTCTATTTGTCCATCTTTTTCAATATTGGCATATTCCGGACAGATATTCATGAGATCGCTGATCGATTGGCGCGAACGGTTGACCGCATAACTCTGAAACAGCTCGCCAACCTGATAGAACAGCATAACCGCAACCGCCTCAGAAAACTCGCCCACACCGAACGCCCCGAACGTCGCTACTGTCATGAGGAAATTCTCATCAAACACCTGACCATTTTTAATCCCCCGGAACGCCTTGTATACAATATCCCATCCAATAATCAGATACGGAATTAAAAATACGACTAACTCTGTCCACGGCTGCGGCATTCCGGCAAATACATTCATTTTTTTCGCTGCTGCCGCCGCGATATATACGATTGCCGCCGCAACGATCCGCTTCAGCATCGTTTTCTGCTTCTGATTCATAAAGCCTCCCTTCATTCTGGAAACACATTCCCAGAAAAAAAGATATAGGAAAATGTGCCGGCACAGCTCATTTGCCTATATCTTTTTACTTTGCCCTTCTGTGCATTACACAATCTGATTTTATTCTTTTAAAAAGCAGCTTTTGATCCGATTATGCCTTTTCCAATTTTACATATTAATAATGCAGTCCGGTTCCACCTTCTTGCACACTTCTACAACCTCTTTCATGATCTCCTCGAAACGTGCGTCATCCGCATCGATCGTCATTTTCTGCATCATAAAGCTGACACTCGCATCATTAACTCCATCCAGCTTCTTGATCGCATCCTCCATCTTTGCTGCACAGTTTGCACAATCCAGATCAGTTAATTTAAATTTCTTCTTCATGATAATCCTCCTCTTTTTATTGAGTTATAAATTTTTAATGTTTGCTTTTCGAGACCTGCAATTTTTTCTTTACAGATAGCACCGCTTTCACATTCATTCAATCCATTATCATCATTCAAGGAACTTGCTATTCTTTAATATGCTCAAAGCCCTGGTTGATAATCCGGTAAACATGGTCGTCTGCCAGCGAATAGAACACCGACTTTCCGTCCCGTCGGCTCTTGACAAGCTGCGACTGCTTGAGAATCCGAAGCTGATGCGAAATCGCCGACTGCGTCATATTAAGCAGCTGTGCAATGTCGCAAACACACATCTCCGACTCAAACAGCACAAACAAAATCCGGATCCGCGTCGAATCACCAAATACTTTAAACAGCTCCGCCAGATCATACAAATCATCGTCATCCGGCAGCATTCCCCGGACCGACTGCACAACCTCATCGTGAACAGCACACTCCTCACAGCACTCTACATCATGAATTGCCATCCGATTTCTCCCTTCATGCTACGCGTTTCTGCCCTGCTTCACTGCTTCTTTCGTGAAAGCAGTGAAGCAGGATTTTATCAAGATTTCTTTGAAATATTTTTATTTATATGAATCATTGTTCATATGTTCATTATATGAATGTAACTGGGAAATGTCAAGAAATATTTGTGGGAATTTAAAAGGAGTAAATGAAATGTTTTCTCAATTATAAAATGCTGCAAAAAAGACTGTTCATACAGACAAAATCCACTAAGTAATGCGCGTAAATGTGCTTCTTTCTGCCCGGTTTACAGATGATACTCTGTAAGCCGGCACAGTTCAAATATCTATTTTCTACATCCTATGCTTTTTTGTCTATTTATGAACAGTCCGTTCTTTTTTATTCATTATTATATATCTTTTGCAGTTTATTTTTCCGACACTGCTTGAGCTATATTATCCATTGGTATATTATCCATCGTCTGATGATCTTTTGCCTCTTTCTGCAACCCCGACTTAGACTTCTAATAGAATCTCTCCTCGCCCGGAATCGCATCCAAATGTTCCTGCCATTTCTCAGCCGGTACATCATGAACCGATACCGTCACAACCTTCGGATCCTTCTTTAATTCTTCTGATACCAGCGTTCTGACCTTCTCGGCCAGCGCTGCCTTCTCTTCCCGGCTCCGTCCCGGGTACATAGATATTGCAATGTGTGGCATGATTTTCCTCCTTTGTACTAATAGCACTCTTCCAAAATATCCAAGATTTCCGCGTGCGTCAGCTGCCGATACCCGCCGTCATTGCGGATACATGAATCAGCAATCGTTTTCAGCAGGCTCTGATCTGTGATCCCCAGTTCCCGCAGCGTCCCCGGCAAACCAATCTCATGAATAAACGCCTGCAATGCGTCAATTCCGCCAAATGCCAGTTCTTCCTCATCGCCGCCATCTGGTGACATTCCCCAGACATTTACGGCAAATTTCACAAATTTCTTGATGCCGTCCCGGCAAATTCGACGATAATACGCCGGATGGATCACGCCAAGTCCCATGCCGTGGTTGCAGTCCGTGTAAGCCCCCATCTGATGTTCAATCATATGCGCCTCAAAATCACACTGTTTTCCTAATTTGATAATGCCAATCTCCGCCATCGTGGATGCCCACATCAGGTTGCTGCGCGCCTCATAATTTTCCGGTTCCCGGATCGCCACCGGCAGGTTCGCAATAATACTCCGCATCAACGCCTCCGAGATCGCATCCGAAAGATTATCCTCATCCGGTGCACTGAAATATGTCTCCATCACATGGCTGAGCATATCAAAACCGCCCGCTGCCGTCTGGAGTGGAGAAACCGTGTAGGTATATTTCGGATCCATCATCGCAAACACCGGATTGCAGCGCGGATAATTCCGGCTCGTCTTAATTTTCTGTTCCTCATGGGTGATTACACCCTCGCCGTTGACCTCGCTTCCAGTGCCGACCACGGTCACAATCACGCCCACCGGAACCGGCTCAAAATCAATCTCGCCCTTTTTGATCCAGTATTCCTCCCAGACGTCCTTGTCCGTCGCAGCCGCCATTGAGATCGCCTTGCTGCAGTCCATGACCGAACCGCCGCCCACTGCCAGAATCAGATCTACCTGATTTTCCTGTACGACTTTTTTCCCTTCCATCACCTTGCTGTAGGTCGGATTCGGCATGATGCCTGAAAATTCTATCACCTGTTTTCCAGCCAGCTTTAAGACATCCATCACTTCCTGATAAATGCCATTCGTCTTGATCGAGCCGCCGCCATATGCCAGCATCACCGTTTCCCCATACGGCTTCACCGCCTCCAGCAGGTGCTCTTTCACACAGCCTCCGCCAAAATAAATCTTTGTCGCATTTTCAAATGTAAACGCCCGCATCGTTCCCTGTCCTTTCTGAACCCGTTCCGGCAAATGTTTTTGCATCCGCCTGATGTTCTGCCTTCTTCTTTGTAGATATGTTTTTTTGAATCTTTATTTTGATTATTTTTCTCCTTTATTTCAGATTCATCAAATGTTCAGCTATAATTCACACTAGATTTGACAAGTTCTCTGTAAGTGTTCATATTATATCACGATTCGCATCTTCGATGCTTACCGCTGCTGACGCAGCTATCGTGATCGCCATTCGCCGTTCGCCATAAATCTGCAAGCAGCTCTCTGGCTCACTTGCGCTCATTATATCATATTACCTTTTTACATTCTATCTTTTTCAGAAATTTCACGCATATATTTTCATTTTTATGAATAAAATTGCACAAACTTATATCTGCGTGTCATTTTTATTCCCCCATCCACTTCCAAAATATTTTCCGAAATTTATGATTTCTTCACATTCCGAACATACTTTTATCACATTTTTTCGATATAGTAATACGCGTAAAGGCAAAAGACCTTTCATAATATACTTTTTCATACCTACGCCGACAGGAGTCCGTTCCTGTCGGCTCCTCCTATTTTAAGGGATATATCTACTCAAGCGGGCAGTTTCATGATAAAATAAACACACAGATAGAATCATCTCACAAACACAGATTCTATATTAAATTTACAATAAAAATAGCTGCATGAATCACATATATTAGGAGGAACTTCTCATGAAACACGAACTGACGCAGGAAGAAATCCTGGTTGAAATAAAAGACATTCTATCAGAATACGTAGAAATCACCCGCCCGCTGACATCAGCTGACCGCCTGATCGACGATCTGGGGCTGGATTCATTTTTGATCGTATACTTTATCACAGAAATCGAAGACTGCTTCGAGATCGATATTCCGGAAACGGATTTTATCGAGCTTGTCACGGTCAAGGATCTCTGCGAACGGATTCAGCTGGAAATAAAAAAGCACTCCACTTATTAATACCAGCGTGTCATCGGCAAGTCATTATCAATTCCTTTTGTAAATAAAATCTGGTGCAGACGTAGATTTTCTACATCCAGGATATAAAATCCATCTGCTGAACCACAAGAAATCATTTCCCAGAGACTTAGAACCATTACGCCCGGGAAAATATATTTTTTAATCCACGAATCGCCCGGATGTTCCTCCAGCACACTGATAAATTGCAACAGAAACAGTCCGTTCCTTCTATCTTAACCTAAAATGAATACTCATCAAACTTTGGGTTATATCTGTCCCTGTTCTTTCAGATATGCCAGAAAACCCACACAGCCCTCCAGAACATCTTCATACGTCGCGTCAAAATCACCCGTATACCACGGATCCGCGATGTCACGGTCTGAACCTGCAAATGTGAGGAATTTATATATTTTCCCCTCTGGATCGCCTTTCAGCATCCGGTTTAAATTTCGGATATTGGCACTGTCCATACCTATGATATAATCAAATTTCTCATAATCCGCCCACGTCACCTGCCGCGCCCGGTGCGGCACCAGAGGAATTCCAACCTTCCTCAGCTTATTCACCGTCCCCCGGTGCGGTGGATTGCCGATTTCTTCGGTGCTTGTGGCGGCGCTGTCGATAAGGAAGTGGGCGGAAAGCCCTTGGGATGCGACTTTGTGGGTGAAGACACTTTGGGCTAGGGTGGAACGGCAGATGTTGCCGTGGCAGATGAAAAGTACTCGAATGCTCATAATTTCTCCTTTCAAAAGGCGCTTTCCTGCTGCCATTTGCAGCGTTTTGCGCGGTGTTAATTTTTCTTTATGTATTGGTCATTTCTGTACATAAAATGTAAATCTTAGCAAAATTTTGCAAGATGTGTACAGCAATCGTACCGAGAGTTTATCTTATGATGATATTATCGCTTTGTATTTTGCAACGAAGCTGAATTCAGGAAAAATGATGTCTGGTTAATGAATGACAATACTGCATTAACCCTCAGAACATTAAAAGACAAGGATGGCAATTACCTGTGGCGGCAGTCTGATGACACAATCCATAGCAGGCCAGTGGTTATCTCGCCATATATGCCGGATATAGCAGCCGGCAGTATTCCTGTTGCATTTGGCGATTTGTCCTATTTCTGGATATTAGAACGACAGCCACTGTCCGTAAAGATCTTAACTGAACTGTATTCTCGCGAGAATTTGACCGGTTATGCTGCTTATGAACGTATCAACGGTAGGCTCATCCGTCCAGAGGCTGTTCAGCTTCTTTCAATAAAATAATACAGGACGTCTCTGCGACACCCTGCACCAAAGAATCGTATTATTTTATACTTTGTGAAACGCTGAATTTCCAGAAAGATTTTGAAGCAGAATCCGGCGAGCAACTTTGCTGTCGTCTCCGATGAATCCCAAACGTAAAAGGAAACATCGGAATGCATATTTTTCATTCTCAACTTCTTTATCCTTCAGCGATACTCGTTTTAGTTTTATTGCTAATTCGCATAATTTGGAAATAAATTCTGTATATGCACTCACAGCATCCGGCTCGGACGCAAGTGGAAACCAGGGAAATGAAACCTGATTCTCGGTAATAGCAACCTCCAACTGCTCCACTCGGAATGTGTGCTTAAAAAGCGTTTGCTTCCCTTCTATCAACTTCTGCAAATTTTCCAGCTTGTCATCTGTAAACATGTTTCTTGGAACTGATATGCTTAATACATCTGCTTCCACAGTTTCATCCTCTGGCAGCTCTGATTGTTGTATGGGCTCACCTTTGTAAAACCGTTCTAAAACCAATTCCAACTCACTTTCTGACAAATCCTCGGATGTATGGAACACTCCGTTTTTATCCAGAATGCTGCTTCCAATCAGATAATCAAACTTGGGTGTTCTGGTATACTTTACCGGCATTTCAAGCAATTCACCTATGGCATAAGCCAGCTTCTTACGTTCCTCACCTTTAACTTTAAA
This sequence comes from Clostridium sp. AF29-8BH, assembly GCF_003478145.1. Taxonomy (NCBI): domain Bacteria; kingdom Bacillati; phylum Bacillota; class Clostridia; order Eubacteriales; family Clostridiaceae; genus Clostridium; species Clostridium sp. AF29-8BH. The sequence continues at coordinate 137,723 of NZ_QUEL01000006.1, forward strand.
ATCAATTTCTGTAATCATTGCACATACCACCTTTCTTTTTGGTATGTACATATATCACTCTACCGGGTAAATTAGTCAACACAATATTTGAAAAAGAGCTGCCCCATTTCAAGGCAACCCTACTTCTACACAAATCGGCAATACTTTTCGGGCACAACATTTCATTTTTTTCCTTAATTTCAGCCATTCGAGTTGCTAAAACCAGGTTAACACAATACCCCCTGTGCAATTTCGCGAAAATATGCGTGAGAGGGGGCATTGGTCTTTAGTGAGAAAAGTGGTAGAGATTTAAGTCGCCCCTATACCTAACTATTCTCCTTTAATTTGTTATACTGTTTTTTCCATGATCTAGATGGTTTTTTACACAAACAATCAGACGATGCAAATCCACAAATACCTTCTAAGCCGTTAGAACCGCAAATATCTGGATTATTTTGTCTACATCCATATGTTTGAATTTCAGAATCCAACTCATTTAATGGCGCATTAAAATCAACTTGCAAATTTTTCACTTTTACCTTCTAAGAAAACAATATATGAATCATCCTGTTCAATTTTGATTCCAACTCACAAACGTTAGCACATGCTCCCTTTTCTTTTTTCTTTTGATGAATTTTCTTGGAAGTATCAGCTATTTTCGTATGTAAATCATTATCACTATCATACTTAGGAATCGCAATGTACTTCAAAACATCAACCCCCCTATTGGTAGAAATTGCATATCCATCAACAACTTCTATTATACTAGGCGAATTAATTATGCCGCACACATAATATGCTTCCATCTCCTCATAAACATCTAACATAAGCACTTTTGAATCAACAACAATGGGTTTATCTTCTGAAAACAATTCGCGATTTGCATTTGGCACCGATTCATAATAACTTGATACCACTACTGCAGACATACTACCCGCTTGCTCTTTCCATAAAACTTTATAAGGTGAATAAGTATATGTCCCAACATTATCCAATCTATAAAAAGGCTGCGTATCTTTATTAAAAAACTTTCCATTTTGAATTCGGGTATCCAGCAATTCATCATGATAATAATTCAGCCATTGGAATGTTTCCGGTGCTTCTAGTGCAAGAATTCCTTCAGGAACTCCATATTTAAATTCAGCAGTATGTGGCACAAGCATAAATTCATTAGATTTCACATACCATTTTGCTATATTACGTCCACCTAACATTGGATATATGTATGTTTCTTCAATACACCCTTTATGAACTCCTTTATCAATTATATCCTGTCTTCTTTGGCGTGACATATCGTTTTCAATATTCAAATATCCTTTTCTTGCCTTTTTAGGTTCCTTCAAAATATAAACACCTTTTGCACCTGCAGGTTCTATCCCCTTTCGTCCTTTATAAGAACGTTCTACATTTGGATTTAGTACATTATTAGCAAATCGCATATCTTCTAACGTCAACCAAGCAGATTGAGCATCTTCCTTGTCTACCGGTTGTGCAAGTTTATCACAATATTCTAAAATTGATTGAACATAATCCCAGTTTGCATGAGAATCAATTTTCGATTTTCTACCTATTTGTGTATAAAATCTATATCGATTCATTGGATATGTCATTTCCGTTCCTTTACTAAACTTAATAGCTACCGTTGGTATAGTAAACAAACTAACACATGAAAAATCATGTACTTCTTCAACCTTAAAAGGTATGCTCTGCCCATTCCGAATTATGCTGAATTTTCTAAATCCCTCACCACCTTTTGTTGATTTCAAAAAAGATGCTGGTAATAAAAATACCATTGAGCCTCCAACTTTCAAATATTGATCTACAGATACATATGTGACTGCCATACCAAAATCATCATGAGTTGTCTTTTTGTCATAAGCATTCTTTTCAAAAATACCATAGCTTTGCCATATTGTTAATGTTCCAGCACGATAACTCTTACTCATTGCTTTCCATGCTATCCAGGGTGGATTCCCCACAACAAAATCAAATTTATCTCGGATCATAACCGGTGCAAAACTATTTCTAAAGATTATAGGCCAAAATGAATCTTTACTAGCACGATGTAATGCTTTTAGTTTCGAAAACAATGTCTTAACAACACCTAAGTCTTCTTCTTGTATTAATCCCTTACCAAGAGCAAGTTTTTCAAAAACATCATATGAGCCTCTATCATCAATGGATTGACTTAACAGTTTTAGAAACTCATTTCCTTTCACAAATGAATCAAATTTGGGAATCTCAATTGGAGCAACTGTTGTTTCTAATTTAAGCGTCGTATCATTCTCTTCAGTATAAACAACGGGCGCTAAAATTGAATCCGCAATAAAAACAGGTATACTTACGGGAGCGCCAAACTCTTCATCACAATTATCAAAATACGCTGAAAAAGTTATTAATATATAATTCGCTTTAGCCGCTACAACTGATATCGGATTAATATCAAATCCGACAATGTTTTCAGTAATTTTAATAATATCATCTTTTGAAAGAACACCGTTTTTTTCTTTAATAATACGCTTTATTGATTGTGTTAAAAATGGTCCAGAACCTGCAGTTGGATCAATCAAAGTTTTTGTAATCTCTCCATTATATCCAACCATATCTAGTGCATGCTCCACAATCCAATCTGGTGAAAAATACTCACCCATTAAATGACGCATCTCTTGTGGAATAAGTCCCATATAAACTTCCTGCAAAATATCCTGGACATTCTCAGGCCGCAAAACAAAAGTGCTTAAATCAAATTTATTAACTTCTTTCATAGTTTGATTAACAAGCTGAACGTCGAAACTATCATCCGGATTATTGATGTTGCTCGTAAATGTAAACCATTCCAAAAAATGCGATTCAAAGAAATTATTTACCAATTTACAGCTATCATCCGATTGTCCATCGAACAAATCGTTTATTTCATCTTTTGTTAACTCTTGCTGTGTTGTAAACATTGGATCAACAAGTTGTGCCAAGAATGAATACACTAATATTTTCAAAAAAATATTAAAAAATGTCTGCATGGAAAATAAATATTGTTTACTGTCAATATCCATTTCTTTCTCAATACCATACATTTCTCTTATTTTGGAAGATACTTCTGTAAAATCTGTTGCTTGTTCGTCATCACCATACATCACTCCGAATACTCTATCCCACTCATCAAATAATATTTTTACTCTGTTATTAAACGAATTGGATGTTGTATCAATATTATTTCTGAGATTTTGATATATTATATTAATAGAATTTCTTACAAAATCACTTTTAGGGTGAATAACAGAACATAGAGTTGCTTTTGTCAAGCTTCTCTTTTCTTGCTGTTTTAACAACAATGCAAGTCTTTTTAAACCAGGTTGAAAATCCTTTATTTCGTATATAAATCCCAAATTTAGTGGTTTTTCAATTTCTACTTTAACTTTCCTTGTATTTAATTTGTTTCTTTGTGATGAGGGAATAAAACGTGCAAATATAAATTTCTTTCCATCAAATCCAACGCCAATACCTCTCATTATTTTTTTCACTATAATTTCTTCTTTATCATTGACACTTATTCCCGAATTACTTATTATATAATCATAGAGTCCATGATCTGTGTCATTTCTTCCATAAAGAGCCTCATTTACTCCCTTTTCCTTAGAAAAATAGTTTTCTTTCTTTAATTCAAAAGAAATATTTTGGAATGTCGCATCAGTTCTTCCACCTGCAATTAAAACATCCTCACTTTTATATTGATTTAACATATCTGGATTTAACTCAATCAAAAGAGGTTTTACAATATCCGAATGAAAATGTATTTTTATATCATCTTCATTTCTGAAAACATTCTTTTTAAAATTGGATTCCAACTCTCTAAAATTCATATTACTACCTCCGAATCAATTTCTAATAT
>NZ_QUEL01000060.1:0-1154 GCF_003478145.1 Clostridium sp. AF29-8BH
TCCATGGTCGAAAAAGTTGCCGGACGTTGTCAGAAAACCGAAAAAGCAATGAAGTAGAGCCGCGGAAGCGGCTTTTAGCTTATAGGGTACTTGGTATGGAGCGTTTACGATAATATAGATGAGATATACAAAAATAGTATATATTAATTACTGATTTATTGGCATAGAGCACTTAGGAGAAAATCTTAGGTGCTATTTTTTATAAAAATGGTGATATCGGAAAGGAGTAGACAAAAATTGAATAGAGTTTACCGTCACTGGTGGCAATGGCTCATGAATGACCCATAGCCACCTTTTTTGTTGCAGAAAATCAAATAAGAATGGAGGTTTACCATGAGAAAATATAAATTGATTTCCGCACTGGCAGAGGAAACAGCAAAAGAAGTCGTGCGGAATGAAGAAAGCTGGAGGAGATACCTAAATACTGCTTCCAAACTGTATAAATCCCCATTTAAGGAACAGCTTTTAATCTATGCTCAAAGACCGGATGCAACCGCCTGTGCTTCCATAGAAATATGGAATGAAAAGATGCACTGCTGGGTAAACAAAGGTGCAAAGGGCATTGCGCTGATTGATGAGGATAGTTTTTCCGGTTTGAAATACGTCTTTGATATTTCAGATGTGCATAAGGCAAGACGGATCGGACGTTTTCCTAACCTTTGGGAGATGTGTGAGGAACACATGGAAGCGGTGATTTCCCGTCTGGAAAAGACTTACGGGGACACCGACAGGGAAGCCGGGTTTGTGGGACGTATCCGGGAGATTGCCGGACGGATTGCAGAGGACTGTTACAAAGAGCTTGCTTCGGATTCATCACAACCTATCAGCTAATAACAATAATGATATAAATTGCTTTTTATTTTCGTTCACTTCTCGGATTTTCATATCCATTACTCCGTCAAATTGGAATTGATCGTGCTCTGTCTTTCGCTAATGCAACTCCATTTTACTGTGCAAACATAAGTTATGCCCGTCTCAAGATTCGCTTTATATCATCCAGATTTTCAACAAAAAAGATTCCCTCCTGTCGCTCGTTAGAAGATAATCCTTTTTCAATCATATGATTTAGAAGTGCTTTCAAATCATCGTAGTAACCGTTCAGGTTGTAGAGAATGCAGGGTGCCTCCAGATGTTTCAAAGACACCTTCGACATT
>NZ_QUEL01000061.1:0-1015 GCF_003478145.1 Clostridium sp. AF29-8BH
TAGTAAAAATCTTATTATACAGAGAGGTATCTACAATGAAGTCTAACACACAGAACGCAAAAATTGAAGCTATTACAGAAAAAACTTTGGTACTCGGAATTGATGTCGGAAGTGAAATGCACTATGCCAGAGCTTTTGATTACAGAGGAATCGAGTATTCGAAGAAGCCATTTAAGTTTAGCAATACAGAGGCTGGATTTGTGACATTTAAGGAATGGATCCTGGACCTCAAAGAAAGACATGAGAAGGATAAGGTGATTCCAGGTATGGAACCGATCGGGCATTACTGGTTCAATCTTGGAAAGTTTCTACAGGATAATGAAATGAAACCGGTGCTTGTAAATCCTCACCATGTAAAAAAATCAAAAGAACTCGGCGACAATAATCCGACTAAAAACGACCGTAAGGATCCGAAAGTTATAGCAGGATTAGTTAGGGAGGGACGTTACATGATCCCATATCTGCCGGATGGTGTTTATGCTGATCTTAGAACAGCATCAAACATAAGATTCCAGTTACAGGCGGAACTTACAAGAATTCAAAACAGAATCAGTCGTTGGTTCAATATATATTTTCCTGAATATAAGACGGTATACGGAAAGCCGGATGCCAAGAGCGGAATGCTAATCCTTAAAGCAGCACCACTCCCTGAAGATATCCTGACGTTAGGTATCGATGGAGTGAACCAAATCTGGCGTGATGAGAAGTTAAGAGCAGTTGGAAAGGCGAGGGCGAAGACCCTGATAGAAGCTGCTGAGCACAGCGTTGGAAGCAAAGAAGGTGCGGTGTCTGAAAAAATGGAAATTCGAATACTTCTGGAGGACTATGAATCCAGAAATACGCGTCTACAGGAAGTTATGGTTCTAATTGAAGAACTGGTAAGAAAGATTCCGATGACTGAAAAGCTGTTAGAGATCAAAGGTGTGGGAATCAGGACAGTGTCAGGATTCCTTGCAGAAGTAGGTGATATCAGCCGCTTCAACAATCCGAAGGAACTGCAGAAACTTGCAGGATT
>NZ_QUEL01000062.1:0-962 GCF_003478145.1 Clostridium sp. AF29-8BH
ATTATTCGAACGTTTTCCGGAAATAAGAAACCAGTTGTGGAAGGGAGAACTGTGGAACCATTCCTATTATGTGGAAACGATCGGATCCGTATCTGAGGAAAATATTCGCCGTTATATTGAACATCAGAGCAAGTCGTATTAATTCAATGTGAATTGTAAATATTCATATGCATGGCTGTCTGAAGGGGGGAGGAGAATGCTGTTGTCTCACAGAACATCGGTTAATATCCGGCCGGAATATTCTAATATTATAGGGCATATGTGTTACGCTGCTTCCAAGCTCTGGAATGTCTGCAACTATGAACGTCGTCGATATAAAGAATTGGGGCTGGAGAAGTATCCTGACTGGTATTATCAGAAGAAAGCGCATAAAGGAGATCTGTGGTATAGACAGCTTCCATCCCAGACAGCGCAGGAGACCTGCAAGCAGCTGGATAAAGCCTGGAAATCATTTTATGCCCTTAAAAAGACCGGTGGGATCAAAGATCCAAATCCGCCGCGATTTAAACAGGACAATATACCAATCACTTACATGCAGATGGGAATCCGGCACGAGAAAGGTTCCGACCAATTACGGCTGTCTCTGTCAAAGGATCTGAAAAGCTATATGGAAGAAACTTACGGGATTCATGAAAAATTTCTATATCTTGAAAATAAGATTTTCAGGAACATGGATCACATAAAACAGCTGCGGATCTATCCACCGGAAGATGGAAAATGTGACCTTATCGTTATTTATGAGATCAAAGAGCCAGAACCGCTTTCCCTGAATGGTCATTATTTATCAATTGATCTTGGAATTCATAATCTGATGACCTGTTATGATTCCGGAAATGGAAGGAGTTTTATTCTAGGAAGAAAATATCTTTCGCTGGAAAGATACTTTCACAAAGAAATCAGCAGGGTTCAATCAATATGGTATGCACAGCAGGTGGAAAACGGCATAAAATATCCCCGATCAT
>NZ_QUEL01000063.1:0-812 GCF_003478145.1 Clostridium sp. AF29-8BH
ATATATTTGCTTAATTCGTTATCTTTCCATGTACAATAATAAGAAAACAATCCCTTATACTTATGATATAACCATGCATAGCAATAACTATTTTCTCGTTCAGTTAACGGATATCTTTGAAACAATTCCCATTGTCTATATATTACTCTTTTTTCCCATTTCCAGTATTCTGGTTGATATTTCTTTGTAGCAGATGTTGTATTCAAGACGTAATGATATAATGGCAAACTCGATATTGAAATTTGCTTTATTTTATCATAATAATCAGCCAAGAACATTGCATCTTCCCCCAATCCAACTCCAACTGGAAAGGATAAATGATTTTTTTCAATCACTTCCCTCTTATACATTTTATTAACACTAAAATTTGTATATTGTAAATAATTATATTCTGCTGGAAGTGAAAAAAATATTCTTGTATCAATATCTGCTTTTTCTGTTGGGAAAAATTGTTCTGCCACTCCACATATAGATATATCTGCTTTTTGAATTCCTTGATATAATTTGCTTAAAAAAATCTCGTCTACATAATCATCACTATCAACAAAAACAATATATTTACCATCTGTATGAGTGATCCCATAATTACGTGCTACACTCACGCCACCATGCGTTATGTTAACGAATCGTATTCTTTTATCTTTACTAGAAAAATACTCTTTTAAATTATCTATATTTTTTAGTAGCTCCATCAATAACAACCATAATTTCTATATTTTTATATGTTTGCGCTATTAAGCGTAAATAGACATTTTCTTAGTAAAAAAAATGCTAGAATTATAATATGGTACTATTACACTAATTTTTTCCAT
>NZ_QUEL01000064.1:0-788 GCF_003478145.1 Clostridium sp. AF29-8BH
AAAGGAGAGTGCATTAATTATGAGAAAGCAGACTAAATTAGTTGCAGTACTTTCTGCAGCAGCTTTACTCGCTATGGGTGCTTCCATGACTTCTTTCGCAGCTGGTTGGCAGAAAGATGACGCTGGTGTTTGGCACTACTATGATAGCGATGATGAGATGGTAACAGGCGAGTGGAAAAAAGATGGCGGTAAATGGTTCCACCTCGATGATGAGGGAGATATGGAGACCAACACATGGGTAGACGATGACTACTATGTAGGCGAAGATGGCGCTATGCTGACAAACGCTTGGAAGTATACTATGTCTGATGATGATCAGGATGATCCGGATTCCGATGGTAAGCATTGGTACTATTTCAACAACAAGGGTAAAAAAGTTGCTGATCAGGATAAGAAGATCAATGGTAAGACATACCTTTTCAACGAAGATGGTGAGATGCTGTATGGTTGGCAGGATTGGCAAGGAGCTATTTACTACTTCGGTGAAGAGATGGATGGCGCAAGAACAGAGAATAAGTGGCTGTGGCTTGAGAAATCCGGTATGTTAGATACTGATGAGGATGTACAGAAAACAGTTCCTGGTTGCAGTGAAAATGACATCTGTGATGACGAAGGTTGGTACTGGTTCAATGCTTCCGGTAAGATGTACAAAGACGCCGCTAAGAAGAAAATCAACGGAAATCCTGCAAGTTTCTGCAGTTCCTTCGGATTGTTGAAGCGGCTGATATCACCTACTTCTGCAAGGAATCCTGACACTGTCCTGATTCCCACACCTTTGATCTCTAACA
>NZ_QUEL01000065.1:0-726 GCF_003478145.1 Clostridium sp. AF29-8BH
GGTATTGATGGTTCCGACTTCTACAAAAGAGGCGAAATTATGTATGTCCTGATTGTAACCGTGAAGAATAGAACGCAGATTGAGATAGGATTTTGAACCTTCTTCTCTGAAAATCAACCGATAGGGATGTAATTCTTTAAAATCTACGGTTTTTCCGGCCAGCGGATGAGTGGGAGCGCAGATGCAGATGATTTCAGACTCGAATAATTCGTGGCATTCATATTCTTCCGGTGGACAGTAAGTATCCACAATACAAGCCTGGATTCTTCCGTTTGCTAATTGAACTAACAAGTCATCAGATTCTCCCATATAGATGCTGACCTTTTTTTCAGGGTATTTGTCCAGATATTTTCCCATTACTTTTGCAGCAAATGTTTCTCCGAATCCGGTCAGGGAACCTAGTTTGAAAACGTCAGGTTCGTTGATGGGGACAGAAAGCCGGTTTTTTATGATTTCTGAATCAGCCTGTACAGATTGGGCATATGAGCGGAGGAGACGTCCTTGATCGGTTAGGTGAAGTCTTTTTTTCTCATCATAATAAAATAGTTTTGTTCCGTAATACTGTTCCAGATATTTGATGTGCTGAGTTACGGCTGGTTGAGTCATATGAAGCTTTTCAGCGGTTTTGGTATAATTTTTCGTTTCACAGAGCTCTAAAAAGGTACTGAGCTTATAATTTAACACAGATATACTCTCTCCTTTCTGCGTGAATATCTGTATAAGGCG
>NZ_QUEL01000066.1:0-720 GCF_003478145.1 Clostridium sp. AF29-8BH
CCTGCGCTCTTATTAGCTTAACCAATTGATTCACACCGCGGGTACGGTGTTCCTCTCAGATGCATAGCGTTGCATCTTTGGCTTATGGTGTTTACAATTAATAATTGCTTGTTTTTGGTTTGTTTGGTTACACTTTCGTGTAACACCTCGGATGTCTTGATATTTGTTTCAAACCTCTCGGTTTGAACTTTGTATCAGATTTTCAATATGCAGTTTTCAAGGTACATTGCGAAAACAAAATGTTTCGAATGCGTTGAAAGCTTGCTTTCATAAGCCTCGTAATGTTTTGTTTTCATAACGTGCCTGCACGTGAGTGAGGAACTTTGTTTCCGAACTGCAATGTACAGTCACGAGTGGAGATGGAGAGATTCGAACTCTTGACCCCCTGCTTGCAAGGCAGGTGCTCTCCCAACTGAGCTACACCCCCATAATGAATCCGGCATCCGCCTGCTTTCCCATGCCGTCTCCAGCATAGTATCATCGGCCGCTTAGGTCTTAACCATCGTGTTCGGGATGGGAACGGGTGTGTCCCCTAAGCGCATCGACACCGGAAATCTTTCATTTCCTGGATTTCAATCTTTAATTGTCATCCTCGAAAACTCAACAGTATATAAAACCCTTACTTCTTCTTCCTTAGAAAGGAGGTGATCCAGCCGCACCTTCCGATACGGCTACCTTGTTACGACTTCACCCCAGTTATCGGTCCTGCCTTCGGCAGCT